>JBIKIO010000010.1:0-29790 GCA_044361555.1 Opitutales bacterium | reverse complement strand
CGCTGACCGGCGATTTCGTCACCGGTCGCCTGCGCGAAGCGGCGGCTTATGCCGCCGTCCTCCGCCGACTTTCCGTCGTCGCCCCGACGTTCGCCTGCCTTGGTAATCATGATGCCATCGTCGCGGCTGGTCCGGTCGGCGAGATCGCCCGCACGGCAGCGGTCATGGGGATGCTGCGTCTGGCGCAGGTCGACGTGCTGATGAACGAGACACGGGAGGTCGCCGTCCGCGGCGGGCGATTGAAGGTCTCGGGGCTAGGCGACTTATGGACGGGCCAGAACCATCCGGCTCGCTGCTTGGCGCCGGTCCGCGGTCCCGGCCGGGAGCCGCTCGCGCACTTGCTGTTGAACCATAACCCGGACGCGCGACTCGCGACGATGGCTTATCACTGGGATCTCATGTTATGCGGGCATACCCATGGCGGACAGGTCGGGGTTCCGTGGGTTTCCGAATGGCTGGCGCCGGTCCGCGATAAGTCGCACATCGAAGGAATGCGGAAGCGGTCGGGCCGATTGATCTACATCACGCGCGGCGTCGGTAGCCTATATGGCGTGCGCTTCTGGTGTCGTCCGCAGGTGAGCCTGCTCGTCGTCGACTGAGCGCGGCTCAGAGGCGGACCTTCAGCGAGCGGCCGTGGGCGTCGAGGCTCTCCATGCGGGCGAACGCATCGACCACGCCGGCCGCCTTCTTGAGCGAAGCCGGGGCATATTGCACGAGGCTCGTGCGGCGGAGGAAGTCGGCGACGCGCAGACCGCTGAAGAAGCGGCCCGTGCCGCCGGTGGGCAGCGTGTGGCTCGGGCCGGCCGTGAAGTCGCCGAGCACCGTGGGCGTGTGATGGCCGAGGAGGATGGCGCCGGCCGTGGTGATGCGGGCCGAGAGCGCCTTGAGCTTGGTCGGCGCGACCATCAGCTCGAGGTGTTCCGGGGCGACGAGGTTAGCGACTTCGGCGGCGTCCTCGATCTTCGGGACCAGGATGGCGCAGACCTTGGCGTCGAGCGCCTTACGGATCTTCTCGCCGTGCGAGAGCGTCGCGGACTGCGCGCGGGCGGCGGCGAGGCACTGCTTCGCGAAGGCTTCGCTTTCGGTGACGAGGTAGAGCTTCTCCTTGCCGCTGCCGTGTTCGGCCTGGGCGCAGAGGTCGGCCGCGACCCACTCCGGCTTGGCGGTGCGATCGGCGACGATCATCACCTCGCTCGGGCCGGGGAGGAGGTCGACGCCCACGAGGCCGAAGACCTGGCGCTTCGCCTCGGTCACGAAGGTGTTGCCCGGGCCGAAGATCTTGTCGACCGGCGCGATCGTGCGCGTGCCGAGGGCCATCGCCGCGACCGCTTGGGCGCCGCCGACGGCGTAGACTTCCATCACCCCGCAAAGGTAGAGCGCGGCGAGGATGTCGGGATTGATCTTACCGTCCGGTCCGGGCGGCGTGCAGGCGCAGAGTTCGGGCACGCCGGCCACCTTGGCGGGCAGCGCCGTCATCAGTACCGTCGAGACCAGCGGCACCTGACCGCCGGGGATGTAGAGGCCGCAGCGGCGGATCGCATGGTGGCGTTCGCCGACCGTGGCGCCGTGCGGATTCGTCGCCGTCCAGCCCTTCGGCAGCGTGCGGGCGTGGAAAGCCGTGACGCACTTCGCGGCCTCGTCGAAAGCCTTCTTCTTGGCGGGGGCGAAAGCGGCGGCGGCGCGGCGCAGTTCCGCGAGCGGGATGCGCTGGCCGGCGGCGGTGAGCTTCGCGCGGTCGAACTTCGCCGTGTAGGCCAGCACCGCGGCGTCACCGCGGCGCTTCACGTCGGCGATGATGCCGGCGACGGCGTCTCGGACGTCAGGGGAGGCTTCGCCCGTACCCACGAAGGCGCCGAGTTTGGAGCGGAAGTCCTTGGCGCGGAAACGGAGGAAGGTCATGGGCTCAGTAGGAAGGGAAATCGAAAAGCCCCGGGGTCAAGGCGGGGTTCACTTGAATCGGCCCGTAGGTCACCTCGCCGGACTTGCGGCCTTCGATGGTCACGGTCTCTTTGGCGGCGAAGCGGAGCCCGGCGACCTCGATGAAGCCCTCCACCTTCTGCCGGATCAGTTCGCGGGTCGGCGTGAGCTGGTCGGAGGCCACGAGCGCGAAGGTCTTGGCGTCGAAGTGGCGCGTGATGCGGAATCCGCTGGCGTAGGCGTAGTGCACGGCGTGGGTCGCGCGTCCGTCGACTTCCGTCAGGCCTTTGTATTCGGCCGTCCCGTGGGCCGGGGCGGGCACGGCGAAGAACGCCATATCGTCGCGGGCCATGTCCTGCAGCTTGCGGAATTCCTCGAAGGTGACCGGGCGGATTTCCTTCGGGACTGCCGGGCCGGCTTGGCGCGTGGTCCAACCCTCGAGCCGGCCGGCGCAGATGACGGTAGCCGCGCGGGTCTCTTCGAGGGCGGCAAGCTGGTGACGATAGCCGGGGGCCGCGAGGGTGAGCGTCATCCGGCCTTGGGACTTACCCTTCTCGTCGACCGAGGTGAATTCAAGGCGCAACGAGCTGATCTTGGTGAGGGCGGCGGCGTCGGTCGCCGCGGCGGCGCGGGCCTTCGCGACGACGGTGTCCAGGTTCAGCGGTTGGTCGGCGGCAAGCCCGCCCGTCGAAGCGAGCAGAAGCGTCGCCAGCAGCGCGGAGAGTCGGCGGAGCAGGGCCATGGGTGGCCGATGTTGGGCGAGGGTGCCTGCTTGGCAAGCATCGGAAGGGCGGCGGACACCGCCCGGGCCGGGCTCAGCGTTCGCCCGTGGCCTTGAGTAATCCGGCCACGTCGCAACGGCCTTCATACAGAGCCTTGCCGACGATGGCGCCGACGAGGTTCGGATAGGCCTTGGCCATCTCGGCGAGGCGGGCGACGTCGGCCGTGCCGGAGACGCCGCCGGAGGCGATCACGCCGCAGGGACAGATCTTGAGGACTGCTTCGAGCGAATTCCAATTCGGCCCCGTCAGCATGCCGTCGGTGGCGATGTCGGTGTAGATCACCGTCGAGACGCCGAGCTCGCCGGCTTCTTTGGCGAAGTCGGTGGCCTTGAGGGCCGTGACGGCCGTCCAGCCTTTGACGGCGACGAGTCCGTCCTTGGCGTCGATGCCGACGGCGAGGCGCGGGCCGTGGGCCTGGGCCATCTCGCGGAGGAAGGCGGGGTCGGTCGCGGCGCGCGTGCCGATGACGACGCGGCTGGCGCCGGCTTCATACGCAGCCTCGGCGGTCGCGCGGTCGCGCATGCCGCCGCCGAACTGGATCTTCGGGCCGAGCGCGGCGATGCGCTGCAGGATCGGAAGGTTGAGCGGGGCGCCGCCGAAGGCGCCGTCGAGGTCGACGACGTGGATCCACGCAGCGCCGGCCTCGGCGAAGACGATGGCCGGTTCGACCGGGTCCTTGTAGTAGTCGGTGCGGGCGTCGTCGCGTCCTTGGCTGAGGCGGACGCAGCGACCGCCGCGGATATCGATGGCCGGATAGGCGAGCATGGAGGTCAGGAAGCTTTCTTCTTCGGCGCCGCGACCGTCACCGGCTGTTCGCCGCGGATGGCCTCGGCCGTCACCGTGAACTTCGAGCCTTGGGCGGCTTCGGGCAGCGCATACATCGTATCGAGCAGCACGCCTTCGAGGACGGAGCGGAGGCCGCGGGCGCCGGTGCCGAGGGCCAGCGCCTTGTCGGCGGCGGCCTCGAGGGCTTCGCGGGTGAACTCGAGGGACATGCCCGAGAGGGCGAAGAGCTTGCGATACTGCTTCGTCGCGGCGTTGCGCGGTTCGGTCAGGATACGGATGAGGGCCTCGCGGTCGAGCGGCTCCAGGACCGAGATGACCGGCAGGCGGCCGACGAACTCCGGGATCATCCCGAAGGAGAAGAGATCTTCGGGCTGGAGGCCGGCGACGATCTGTTCGGCCGAGAGGGAAGGCGCGTCATTGCGCGGGGGGACGAAGCCGAGGGACTTCGCGCCGCCGCGGCGGGCGATGATGCGGTCGAGGCCGGCGAAGGCGCCGCCGCAGATGAAGAGGATGTCCGCCGTGTCGACGCGGATGCACTGCTGCTCCGGGTGCTTGCGGCCGCCGGCGGGCGGGACGTTGCAGACCGTGCCCTCGAGGAGCTTGAGGAGCGCCTGCTGGACGCCTTCACCGGAGACATCGCGCGTGATCGAAGCCGAGTCGGACTTGCGACCGATCTTATCGATTTCGTCGATGAAGACGATGCCGCGCTGGGCGCGTTCGACGTCCATGTCGGCGGACTGCAGGAGGCGGAGGATGACGGTCTCGACGTCGTCGCCGACGTAACCGGCTTCGGTGAGCGTCGTGGCGTCGGCGATGGCGAACGGCACGTCGAGCATGCGCGCGAGCGAGCGGGCGAGGAGCGTCTTGCCGGTGCCCGTCGGGCCGATCAGCAGCACGTTGCTCTTGTCGAGTTCGACGTCGGCGAGGTCGCCCGCCTGAGCGGCGGTCGCCGGCTTCTGGCGGTCGTTGAGACGCTTGTAGTGATTGAAGACGGCGACCGAGAGCACCTTCTTCGCGTGGGCCTGTCCGATCACGTGCGCGTCGAGTTCGAGGCGCAGCTGCGTCGGCGGGATCAGCTTGATCGGGGCGAGCGGAAGCTTCGCGGGAGACTCCTGTACGGCGGGACCGCCGGCGGTGGCGGTCGGCTTGGTGTCGCGGGTCTTGTCGCGTTCGAGGAGACGGCCGCAGGTGGAGACGCAGGCGTCGCAGATGCCGACGCCGCCGGGTCCGGCGATCAGTTTGCCGGCCTGGGCGGCCGGCTTGCCGCAGAAGGAGCAGCTTTCGGCGCGGTCGCCGGCCATACGCTTAGGCGCGGCCCGACTTGGGCGCCACGACGTGGTCGACGAGGCCGTAGGCCTTCGCCTGTTCGGCCGTCATGTAGAAGTCGCGGTCGGAGTCGCGCATCAGGTCCTCGGGCGTCTTTCCGCTGTGCTTGGCGAGGACGTGGTTGAGCGTGTCGCGCCAGCGCAGGATCTCCTTCGCGGCGATCGAGATGTCGGACGTCTGGCCGCCGGCGCCGCCGCTGGGCTGGTGGATCATCACGCGGCAGTTCGGGAGCGCGTGGCGCTTGCCCTTGGTGCCGGCGGCGAGGAGGACGGTGGCCATGCTGGCCGAGAGGCCGATGCAGTAGGTGTTCACCTCGCACGTGAGGAAGTTCATCGTGTCGTAGATCGCCATGCCCGCGGTGATGGAGCCGCCCGGGGAGTTGATGTAGATCGAGATGTCCTTCTTCGGGTCTTCCATCTGCAGGAAGAGCAGCTGGGCGATGACCGCGTTGGCCACGTCGTCGTAGATCGGCGAGCCGATGAAGATGATGCGGTCCTTGAGCAGGCGGCTGTAGATGTCCCAGGCTCGCTCGCCGCGGGCGTCGCGTTCGACGACGTTAGGAATGATGTAGGACATGGTGGTGCGAGAGGGACTGTGCCCGGAATGGGCGAAATCTCAACCTCAGGCGGCGACTCCGCCGGCGAGGACGGCGTCGAGGGCCTTGTTGAGGAGGGCGTCGCGGCGGAGTTCGGCGAGGCGCTGGCGGTCCTTGACCAGCTTTTCGGGCTGGGTCTGGCTGGCCTGGGCGGCCTGCATGATCGCGGAGCCGAGCTCTTCGCGGGACACCTCGAGCTTCAGCTCTTCGGCGATGCGGGAGAGGACGAACTGGGCGCGGACGCGGAGGGCGGCGGCCTTCTTGGCTTCGGCGAGGATGTCGTCGCGCTGGGTCTCGAGCTCTTCGGGCTTGGTGCCGCTGCGCAGGCGCATCTCGGCATACTGGTAGAAGAGGCCCTGGGCGACGGACATGACGGCGGATTCCGGCAGGGGGAACTCCTGGCCGGCGAGGAGGGCGTCGACGGCTTTTTCGCGGCGGGCGGTCTCGGCGGCCTGCTTCTTGGAGCCTTCGATGCCCTTGCGGAGCTGGTCGCGGAGTTCGGCTTCGTCCTTCACGCCGACGGCCTTGCAGAAGGCTTCGTCGACCTTCGGGATCTCCTTGCGGCGGACTTCGCTGGCGGTGATCGCGTAGGCGACCTTCTTGCCGCGGAGGGCTTCGCGCTCATGCGTGGCGGGGAAGACGTATTCGGCCTGGGCGGTGGCGCCGGCCTTGAGGCCGATCACGGCCTGGGCGATGGCGGGGACGGCGACGGCGGCGCCTTCGGCACCGGCTTCTTCCCAGGTGGATTCGGCGCTGCCGTAGGACTTGGCCTCGGCGTCGATGTCGCTGACCGGCTTGCCGTCGACGGTGCCGACGTAGCCGACGCGGACGTAGTCGCCCTTGGCGGCGGCGTCATCGGTCTTCTCGTAGCGGGCGCGCTGTTCGAGAATCTTTTTCAGGTGCTCGTCGATGTCGGCGTCGGTGACGGTGACGGTCTCGACGGGGACCTTGACGGACTTCCAGTCGGGGGTCTTGAAATCGGGGACGACGTCCACTTCGTAGCGGAAGACCGCATCGGCGCCGGAGCCGGCTTCCTTCTGGACGTCGGCGACGGTGTAGATCGTGAAGGACTTCTCCTGCTGGATGCGCTCGTAACCCTGAGACAGGAGGCGCTGGCTGACCTCGTCGGCGATCTGCTTGCCATACTTCAGGCGGACGACCGCCTCCGGCGCCTTGCCCGGACGGAAGCCGGGGAGGGCGGCCTCGCGAGAGAAGCCCTTGAGGACTTCCTTCTCGGCGGCGGCGACGGCCTCGGCGGGGACCGTCACGGTGACGGAGCGGCGGGTCGGGTTGGTTTCTTGGATTTTGATGTCCATGGTATGTAAAGGAAGGGAGGCCCCGGGTCTGCGGAAGCAGTGGGGGGAATGGCCGAGCAAATAGAACTACCCCCCACGGTCAACAGCGGAGGCGGGCCTTTTCAGGCCTTTTCCGCCAGCCTTTTGCGCAAGTGGGGCAGGACGCAGCGGGGGACGAAGGCCGCGGCCTGGGAGAGCTTATGGCGGGCGATGTCCTTCACGAAGCTGGAGGAGGTCACGAACTGGTCCTGGCTAGGCATCAGAATGACGGTCTCGATGCCCGGAGCCATCAGGCGGTTGGCGTGGGCCAGGTCGAATTCGAACTCGAAATCGCTGAATTTACGGAGGCCGCGGATGATCGCGGCGGCTTTGTGGCGATGGGCGAATTCGACCGTCAGGCCTTCGAGTTCGAGGACCTTGACGTTGCGGATTCCCTTGCAGGCCTCGCGGGCCATGCCGAGTCGTTCTTCGACCGAGAACCACGGGCTCTTGCTGTCGCTCGCCGCCACGGCGACGATCACGCGGTCGAAGAGCCGGGAGGCGCGGCGCAGGACGTCGAGGTGTCCGAGCGTGACCGGATCGAAGGTGCCGGGGTAGACGGCGGTGCGGGCGGTGCGGGACATCGTTTTCCTGTTGCGGCAGACTCTCGGTCGGGAACATCCTTTCCGCAAGCCCGCATGCGTTTTCTTCGGCATCTCCCTAATCTCCTGACCGCGGCCCGCCTCCCGGCCATCTTCCTGATCCTGATCTGGACGTATTGGGCCGGCCTTTGGGCCAGCGCCGCCCTCGCTCTGTTCATCCTGACCGCCCTGACGGACATCTTCGATGGCTGGATCGCCCGTAAGCTCAACGCCGTGACCGACTTCGGCCGTCTCATGGACGCTTTGGTCGACAAGGTGTTCATCCTTGGCCTGCTGATCGGTCTCGCCGCCATCGATTGCCTCCCGGTGACGCGCTGGGATGACGCCGGCGTGCCGGTCTCGCCGGATGCTTCGACGGTGCTCATCACGTCCTTCGGCGTGGTGCTCATCCTGATCCGCGAATTCCTCATCACGGGTCTCCGCCTCGTGGCCGCCGCTTCGGGTCAGGTCCTCGAGGCCGAGGGCCTCGGTAAGATCAAGACCTTCCTGCAGATCATCGCCATCGGGCACCTCATCGGCCTGCGCGCCTACGAGTCGCACTGGAAGCTTTCCGCCGAGTGGCACCAGCATTGGGAAATCATCATCACCGGCCTCTTCTGGCTGGCGGTGTTGATCACCGTGATTTCCGGCGCGAGCTACCTCATCCGGCATCGTCGCCACCTGCCGGGCCTGTCCTCATGATCGTCCAGATCGCGACGCTCGGTCCGCTCGGACGCCTCAAGGCGCCGGGCACCTGGGGCTCCGCGGCCGGCCTGCTGTGGTGGGCGCTGGTCGTGCGCTTCGCGCATGCCAAAGGTTGGCATCATGAGCTCATCTTCGACTCGCTCGTCGTCCTGATGGCGATCCTGCTGTGCGGCGTGGCCGCAGCGTTCATCGGTAAAAAGGATCCATCCGAAGTCATCCTCGACGAGTTCGCCGCGATGCCGCTGGTGTTCCTCTTCAATCCTTACGTCTACCAGGGCGGCGCCACCTCGCTCCTGCTCATCCTGCTCGGCTTCCTCTTCTTCCGTCTCTTCGATATCACGAAACCTTTCGGCATCAAGGCGCTCGAGAAACTGCCCGGAGGTTTCGGCATCGTGCTGGATGACGTGATGGCCGCGATCTACGCGAACCTGTTGCTGCAGGCGGTCGCCCGGCTCTGGGCCTTCCTCGTCTGATGGCCTTTCGCTACGCCGCGACCGATACCGCGGTCGTCCGGGTGACGGGCGAAGACGCGGCGGCGTTCCTGCAGGGGCAGTGCACGGCGGACCTGCGCGGAGGCACGCTGACCGACGCGCTCTGGCTTAATCGCAAGGGCCGGGTGCTCGCGCACACGATCATCTCCAAGGAGGCCGATGGATCCTTTCTGTTACTTTGTCCTCATCTGGCGGCGGATGAGGTCATCGCCGTCGTGACCGCCAACGTCATCGCCGACGACGTCGTCGCGGTGGATGAGACTTCCCGCTGGGAGCGATGGCTGATCTGGGGTGAGGGTGTCCCTGAGATCACTGGCGCCCGGCTCTTTGC
Source organism: Opitutales bacterium (assembly GCA_044361555.1). Classification (GTDB taxonomy): domain Bacteria; phylum Verrucomicrobiota; class Verrucomicrobiia; order Opitutales; family UBA953; genus UBA953. The sequence goes on along the minus strand of JBIKIO010000010.1, from coordinate 20,942 downwards.
GACGAGGCGCTTCGGTCATGTCGCCTGGGATGTGCTGATCCCTCCGGGGACATGTCTGCCCGGCCTGCCTGGCGCCCTGCGTGAATTCGAAGTCAGGCGCATCCATGCCGGGGTGCCGGCCGTGCCGGCTGATTGTGGCGCCGGCGAGTTTCCCCAGGAGTGCGGCCTCGATGCCTGGGTGAGTTATACGAAGGGCTGTTATCTCGGACAGGAAGTCATGGCGCGCATCCAGTCCATGGGTTCCTTGCGCCGTATCCTCCGCCAGGTGACCGGCCCTGTCGTGGTCGGGCAGGAACTGAAGACTCCGGAAGGCAAGACCGCGGGGGTGGTCCGTTCCGCCGCCGGCGATGCCGGTCTGGCCTTGGTGTCGGTCGACTTGGCCGAAGGCACGGAGCTGGGCGGCGTGCGGATCGGGGCGCCGGCGCAGATGCCCGCGCGCTGACCTGTTTCCGTTTGCGGGCGGTCCGTCGTTCCTCATCGTGACGGCGATGGCCTCTCCCTTCCATTACCAGGATCCTTTCCCGCTGGGCCCCGATGCCACGAAGTATCGCCTGCTCACCAAGGAGCACGTCTCCGTCGCGGAGTTCGACGGCAAGCCGGTCCTCAAGGTCGCCCCGGAAGCGCTCACGCTCCTCGCCAACCAGGCGCTGCATGACATCAATTTCTATCTGCGCACCGAGCACCTCGAGCAAGTAGCGGCGATCCTCGCCGACAAGGAAGCCAGCGACAACGACCGCGCCGTCGCGCTCGCCATGCTGCGTAACGCCGAGGTCGCCGCGAAAGGCGTGCTGCCATTCTGCCAGGACACCGGTACTGCCGCCATCACCGCCAAGAAGGGTCAGCAGGTCTGGACCGGCGCCGACGACGCCGAAGCCCTCTCGCTGGGCGTCTATCAAGCTTACGCGCAGAACAACCTCCGCTACTCGCAGCTCGCGCCGCTCGACCTGTACACCGAGAAGAATACCGGCACGAACCTGCCCGCGCAGATCGACATCGCCGCCGTCAACGGCTCCAAGTTCGAGTTCCTCTTCGTCGCCAAGGGCGGAGGCTCCGCCAACAAGTGCTACCTCTATCAGGAGACCAAAGCCGTCCTGAACCCGAAGTCCCTCGTCAAGTTCCTGACCGAGAAGATGCAGTCGCTCGGTACCGCCGCCTGTCCGCCGTACCACCTCGCGTTCGTCATCGGCGGCACCTCCGCCGAAGCGACCATGAAGGCCGTGAAGATGGCCTCGACTCATTACTACGACGCGCTGCCCACGACCGGTAACGAGCACGGCCGCGCCTTCCGCGACACCGCGCTCGAGGCCGAGCTCCTCAAGGTCGCGCATCAGCTCGGCATCGGCGCGCAGTTCGGCGGCAAGTGGTTCGCCCTCGACGTCCGCGTCCTCCGTCTGCCGCGTCACGGCGCCTCGTGTCCGATCGGCCTGGCCGTCTCCTGTTCCGCGGACCGCAACGCCAAGGCCAAGATTGATAAGGATGGCATCTGGATCGAGCAGCTCGAGACGGATCCAGGGCGCTTCATCCCCGCCGAGGCGCGCAAGCATGCCGACGCCACCCAGGTCGTGAAGATCGACCTCAATCGTCCCATGGCGGACATCCGCGCCGAGCTCTCGAAGCACCCCGTCACCACGCGTCTCGCGCTCACCGGCACGCTCGTCGTCGCCCGCGACATCGCGCACGCCAAGATCCGCGAACGACTCGAGAAGGGCGAAGGCCTGCCCCAGTACATCAAGGATCATCCCGTCTATTACGCCGGCCCGGCCAAGACGCCCGTCGGCCTGGCCTCCGGTTCATTCGGTCCGACCACTGCCGGCCGCATGGACAGCTACGTCGAACTCTTCCAGAAGCACGGCGGCTCGCTCGTCATGATCGCCAAGGGCAATCGTGGTGAGACCGTGACCAACGCCTGCAAGGCGCACGGCGGTTTCTACCTCGGCTCGATCGGCGGACCGGCCGCGATCCTCGCGCAGGAGAACATCCGCAAGGTCGAGGTCATCGATTATCCTGAACTCGGCATGGAAGCCGTCTGGAAGATCGAAGTCGTCGACTTCCCCGCCTTCATTCTCGTCGACGACAAAGGCCACGACTTCTTCCGCGAGCTGCCTGGAGGCTGCGGCATCTGCGGTCCCTGATGCGTTGACGGAGGCCGGTGGCGGCGTATCAAGAAAGCATGCCCCTCATGCTTACCCTAGCCGCATTCCTTTGCGCCGCCGAGACCGCGCCGGCCGCCAAGCCCGCCGTGGCGCCTGCCTCCGAGGACACCCCGGCGGCGCTCAAGAAAGCCCCCGTCTATCCCCAGACCGTCGCCGTCCTCAAGGACGTCGCCTATCTCGGCGGCACGCGCAAGGAGAAGGCCGATATCTATTCGCCGCTCGACCACGACAAATCCAAGCTGATTCCCGGTATCATCGTGATTCATGGCGGCGGCTTCAACGACGGCGACAAGGCCCGCGGCCGCGAGTTGAACATCAGCGAGAACCTCACGCTCAAAGGTTACGTCTGCATGAGCATCAACTACAAGCTGCGCCGCACGCAGGGGCAGGTCACCTGGCCGCAGAGCGTGCACGACGCCAAGGCCGCCGTCCGTTATCTCCGTAAAGAGGCGGCGAACCTCGGCGTCGACCCGGACAAGATCGGCGTCATCGGCTGCTCGGCGGGATGCAACCTCTCCATGATGTTGGCGACCACGGGGGCCGCGGACGGCTTCGACGCCGTCAAAGGCGAGCCCTATCAGGATGTCTCGGCACGTGTCGCCTGCGCGATCGGCTTCTATGGCGCGGTCGACCTCATGAATTACCACGACATGAAGATGTTCGCGAAGACACGCGAGGAGGCTCCGGAGCTTTATAAGAAGGGTTCGCCGATCACCTACCTCGACGCCAAGGATCCGCCCATGCTCCTCGTGCACGGCACGGCGGACAAGACCGTGCCGCTTAGCCAGAGCGAGACCTTCCTGCGGATCGCCAAGCAGCAAGGCGCGCCATGCGCGCTCGAGGTCATCCCTGACGCCCCGCACACCTTTGACCTGCAGCCCAAGCAGCGCGACCTGCGTCCGCTGGTCACGGGCTTCTTCGATCAGCACCTTAAGGGCAAGCAGCCTAAATAAAAAAAGGGCGCCCGGCTGGGCGCCCTTTTTATTTCCGAAGGAAGACAGACTCAGGGCTGCGGGTTGTAGGTCGACTTGTCGTAGGCGAGGGCGGTGCGGAAGAAGAGGTCGGTTCCCGGAATGGTCAGGCCGAGGCCGAAGCCCATGCCTTTGCCGAACCGCTTCGCGATGCGCTGGCAGAGCCAGCCCCACCAGAGGAAGAGCAGCAGCAAGCAGAGGAGCTTGGCGCCTTTGTCCTGCGCCTTGAGGAAGGGGAGGACCAGCAGCAGCGGCAGCGTCCACCAGGCAGACAGGCCGGCGATGCGCGTGAGGATCACATGGTGGTAGACCGGAATGACCGCTTTCCATCCTTCCACGCCTGCTTTCTCGAAGATCAGCCACAGGCCGCGGAGGCTGAAGGCGAGCAGGGCGACCAGCGTGACGGCGAGGAAGCAGGCGCCGAAGACCTTACCGTAGTCGATAGGGGCGAGATCGGCGGCGAGGACGGAAGCGAACACAGGGGTGAGGTTCATGGCGGGGATCCTAGGCGAGATGGAGGCGGAGTCCACGGCCAAAGAAAAAGGCGCCCGGATAGGCGCCTCTCTTGGGGCTCAAGCGACGGAGCTTAGGACGAGGCCGGCTTATTTCTCCCACTCCAGCGCGCCGCGCTTGAACTCGTAGGCGAGGCCGAGGACGAGGACGCCGAGGAAGACCGCGGTAGCGGCGGTGATGGCGATGCCGGCCGCGAGGAACTCGCGGTAGACCAGGGCCCAAGGCACGAGGAAGACGACTTCGATGTCGAAGAGGATGAACAGCATCGCCGTCACGTAGAATTTCACGGCGAAGCGCGGGTGGGGCTTTCCTTCCATCGGCAGGCCGCACTCGTAGGCCTTGTCCTTGATGTAGTTACCCTTGGCGCGCTGGCCGAAGAGGTGGCTGACGGCTAGGATGATCGCCGGGATCGAGAGGCCGAGGACGACCTGCACGAGGACGGGCAGGTAGGTGCTGAGGGACTGGGATTCGGCGGCGGCCATCGGTAGCGGACACAAAAAAGCCCTTGCCGGAGGAGGCAAGGGCTTTTGCGGGAAGCCGCCTTACTTGCTGGGCTGCAAGGGGCTGGGCGCCGCCTGAGCGGGTCCCGGGATGGGCAGGAACGAGGGCGCGGCGGGCGCGGCCGGCTGGCCGGCCTTCTTGAAGTCGGCGAACGAAGCCGGAAGCTGTTCGGAGAGCCAGGCCGGGGCCGTGAAGACCGCCAGCTGGTCGGCCGCGTTGGCCTTGTGCTTCGGGTCGGAGTGCGTCACGCGCACGAAGAACTTGCCCGGATCGTTGGGCTGAGCACCCGCGAGCTTGGCGAAGGCCAGCGTCGCGGTCGCCCCGTCGAAGGTCGTCAGCTTCACTTCCACCGAGCGAGGGGCCTTGGCGGCATCGGCGTCGTTCTTCGCGACCGCGTCGGCGGCGCGGAAAGTCGCCAGCGTCGCGACGAGTTCCTCGAGGGCGCCGGCATCCTTGCCTTCGAAGGGCGCGCCGGCGGCCTTGCGGCTCAGCTCCACGCGTCCGTCCTTCCAGGTCAGCGCGATCGTCTTGATGTCGGCCGGCTTGGCCGAGAAGAGCGTCAGGTCAACCCATGAGGCGGCGTCGCCTTCGAGGTGCGTCGCGAAGTCGGTGCGGATCGCGAAGGCCTGGCCGGCGAGGCGGGCGGAGTTGCCGAGGCCGTCTTCGGTCTGCTTGCCAAACTCGATGGCCACGGTGCGACCGTCGGTCGTCACCAGCGTCACCGACGATTCGGTCAGCCCGAGTTTCTCGAGGCGCTTCGGATTGGCCGTGAGCTGGCCGTGCTGGCGGGCCTTCTGTAGGCCGCGGATGAGCGGCAGCAGGCGGTTCTCGACGTCGGCTGGGAGGCCGAAGCGTTCTTGGACCGCCCAGGTCTCGCCGGACTTGGCGACCGTCACGCTGCGCGGGCCGGATTTGACCGTGAGGGATTTCAGGGCGCCGAAGACGGCGGGGTCGACGAGCGGAGGCTGGGCCGCCGCGACGTCCGCGGTCTCCCGCGTCAGCCGGAGGACGGCGAAGGCGAGGAGGCCGAGGACGAGGGTGGCGATCAGCAGGGTCTTGTTGCGCATGGCGGTTCAGGAGAGTTTGCGACGGCGGAGCAGCGCGTAGCCCAGCCCGAAGAGCAGGGCGAGGGCGGGGCCGGCGAGGAGGTTGAGCACCTGGAGACGACGGCCGAGCGAGTTGACGTCTTCGCTGAGTCCGCGGCGGATGACGCGGCGTTCCTCGGACAGCTTATCGGCTTCGACCTGGAATTTCTCGATCTCGCGCTGCATCTCGGGCGTGATGACCAATCCCTTCGCGGTGACGCCGCCGGACTGGCGGGAAAGCTCCGCGATCTTCGCGTTGGCCTCCTCGAGGCGGCGCTCGATCTCGTCGAGCTTGGCCTGGTAGCGGGTCTGGGCCACGCGTTCGATCTCCTGCACGCGCTTGAACGGACGGAGCGAGGTGCCTTTCGAGCGCAGGCCGACGAGTTCGTCGCTGCCGGCGAGCGTCTCGAGGGCGCTCACCACGAAGCCGAAGTTATCGTTGACCGCCTCGGTGGCCATCTGACCGCCGACCTGGCGTTGGCGGACCGTGAACGGGTCCATCATGAAGTCCGAATCGGCGACGATGATGAGACGGCCGGGCTTGGCGCTGGCCGCGAGGTGCGGGCCGGCGGGCGGCGCGGCGGGGGCCTTGGGCGGTTCACCCGGGCGGGCGGGTTCTTCCGGCTCCGGGGCGGGTGCGCCCTTCGGGTAGGCGGAGGTGAAGTTGCCCGAGACCGTCGCGGCGAGCACGCGTGCCCGGCCGTCGGCCTTGAAGGCCAGCGCGACCTTCTCGAAGGGCCCGGCGTTGGCGGCGGCCGTCGGCAGCGCGCCCATGCCGGCGCCGGACTGGGTCACCAGCGGCTCGAGCTTGAGGCGGGCTTCGGCTCCGGAGATCAGCGCGATCGCGCCGGCTTCCATGAAGGCCATCTCACGCAGATCGCTGACGAGCGGGGAATCCTTGGCGAACGACGCCGGGCCGGCGGCGAAGGCGGCGGGATACTGCACCGCGTCGCCGCGCGAGCCGCGGATCGCGACGGAGCCGGCGGCGTCCGCCGTGACGGCGTCCATCTCGACGTTGACGCCCCAGCCGCGCAGCAGCGCGGGATCGCTCGCGGCGGTCATCGCCATCGGCGCCATCATGAAGGGCATGTTGCCCTGCGAGAACTTCTGGATGCGTGAGAGCGGGTCGACGGCGGCGAAGACCGCGCCGCCCTTCATCAGGTGCTGGTCGACCGCGTAGGCCAGCTGCGGGTCGACGTGATGGGCGTGCACGAGGGCGACGACCGTGACATCCTTCGGCAGGGCCTTGTCGGTGGTGTTGAGCGTGACGACTTCGAAGCTCTGGCCGAGTTCGGCGAGCAGGGCGTCGGCCGGGCCGGGCGCCTGTTCACCGCCTTGCGGCAGGGTGTTGGAGATCGGCAGCGAGCTGATCAGCGCGAGCTTCGGGCGCTCGAGGCGGGCGACGGAAGCGACGAGCTTGGACAGGTCGAACTCCAGGAAACGTTCGCGCGACGGGTCGAGCATCGGGATCCCGCGCACCGTGTCGGCGAGCTGGGCCGTGAGGCCGAGGTAGGCGTTGCCTTGGGCGGCGCGCATCGGGGCGATGTTCTGGCGCTGGGCGCGCTGTTCCTCCTTGGTGTCCGGACGCGGGTCGGTCACGACGAGGCGGACCTTACCGCCGGAAGCGGTGACGTATTCGCGGAGGAGGGTCTCGACGCGACGCGAGTAGCTTTCCAGGTAAGGGCGCAGCTTGACGTCGGAGCGGCTCACGAAGAGCTCGAGCGTCACCGGCTCGTCGAGCTTCGCGACGATGCGCTTCGAGCCCGGCGAGAGCGTGAACGTGCGGTCGGCGGTGAGGTCCGCGCGGGCGCCGAAGGCGCCGAAGATCAGGTTGATGAAGAACGCGGCCGCGAGGACGGCGGCGGCGGCGAGAAAGGCTTGGGATCGGTTCATGGCGGTGGGGCTATGTTCAGCGGCGTTCGACGATGATGGTGCTCAGGCCCAGGCCGGCGAAGGCTACGGACAGGAAGTAGGCGACCGGTCGGGCGTCGACCAGACCGAGCGTGAAGGGTTCGAGGTTGCGCCAGAGGCCGAGGCGGCGGATCTCATCGATGCCCGCGGAGCCGAAGGCGCCGGCGAGGAGTTCGTCGAACACGCCGTAGCCGACGAGCACGAGGAGGAAGCAGGCGAGGAAGCCGGTCACGAACGCGATGACCTGGCTGCGGGTGAGCGCGGAGGCGATGGCCGCGATGCCGAGGCAGGCGCCGGCGCAGAGCAACGAGCCCGCGTAGCCGGAAAGGATCACGCCCCAGTCGGGATCGCCGAGCCAGCCGACCGTGAAGGCGACGGGCAGCGTCATCAGCAGCGCGCAGGCGAGGAAGAGCCAGGCGGCGAGGAACTTGCCGAGCGCGGCCTGCCAGACCGTGATCGGCCAGGTGAGCAGCAGTTCGAGCGTGCCTTGACGGCGCTCTTCGGCCCAGAGGCGGGCGCCGGCGGCGGGGGCGAGGAACGCCCAGAGCCACGGGTGGTAGAGGAAGAAGCGGTCCAGGCTGGCGACGCCGGATTCGTAGAGACCGCCGACGAAGAACGCGAGGGACACCGCGAAGGCGTTGAAGACCGCGAGGAAGACGTAGGCGAGCGGCGTGCGGAAGTAGCCGGCGAACTCACGACGGAGCATCGCGGCGAAAGGCTTGAGGCCGGGGGCGGCGGGAGCAGGAGTGGTCATGGGGAGAGGTTCAGGCGGTGAGCTGGCGGAAGACGGCGTTGAGGTCGGGGCCGCGGGCGAGGAACTTGTCGCGGGACTCGTCGCAGCGGACTTCGCCCTTCGCGATCACGATGACGCGCGTGCAGAGCTCGCCGACTTCTTCGAGGATGTGGGTGGAGACGATCACCGCCTTGCGGGCGGCCATGTCCTTGAGGATGCGGCGCACCTCGTGCTTCTGGTTGGGGTCGAGGCCGTCGGTGGGCTCGTCGAGGATCAGCACCTCGGGATCGTGCAGGACCGCCTGGGCGAACCCGACGCGCATGCGGTAGCCTTTGGAGAGCGTGTCGATGCTCTGGGCGGCGACCTCTTCCAGCCGGCAGAGCGCGAGCGTGCGGCGGACGCTCTCGGCCGGATCGGCGAGGCCGCGCAGGTCGGCGGCGAAGCGGAGGAACTCGCGCACGGTCATCTCGCCGTAGGCGGGGGCGCCTTCCGGGGAGTAGCCGAGGTGCTGCTTCGCGCGGACGGCCTCGTCGGCGACGTCGAAGCCGGCGATGAGCGCGGCGCCCGCGTCGGCGCGGAGGTGGCCGGTGAGCATCTTCATCGTGGTGGACTTCCCGGCGCCGTTGGGCCCGAGGAAGCCGACGACCTCGCCGCGGTCGACGGAGAAGGAGACGTCGCTGACGGCGCGGAGCGCGCCGAAGGACTTGGACAGGTGCTTGGCTTCGATGAGGGGCATGGGAAGGGGGATCAGCGGGTCTGCGGGGTGCCCTGCGAGGCGACGCGGATGCCGGCCTGCTGGAGTTTCTCGGAGATGCGGAGCAGGAGCTGTTGGTTGAACTCGAGCTGCTTGGCGGGGGCGGGGGGGAAATACCAATACATCAGGCGGATGTTCACCGCCCACTCGCTGTAATCCACGACGTGCACGAGCGGCGGATGGCTTGGCTGGGAGCCTTCATGCCCGGCAATCAGGCCACGGATGATCTCAGTAGCCTCGCGGACCTTGTCGGCCGGCGTGTTGGCCTCGAGGTGGACGAGGTCCTGCGCGCGGATGAAGTCGCGGCGGGTCAGGTTGACGATCGGACGCGTGGCGAGGTCGCCGTTCGGGATGGCGAGGCGCTGGCCGTCGAGCATCATGATGGTCGTCGAGCGCAGGCCGAGCGACTCCACCTTGCCTTCGTGGCTGCCGATATTGATCACGTCGCCGAGCGTGAAGGGCTGGTCGACGATGAGCATCACCGCGCCGAAGACGTTCTTGATGGTGTCCTGCGAGGCGAAGGCCAGGCCGACGACCGCGCCGGCGAGCAGGCCGAGGATCGCGTCGGAGGACTTCGGGTCGATGATCGAGATCGCCTTGAACGCACCGACGAGGACCACCGCGATGCGGACGACCGTGGAGAACATCGGCACCAGGATGTCATCGAGTTTGTTCTCGGACCTGTCGGCGAACTTCTGGGCCCAGGCGATCGGCACGGCGAGGAGGTGGAAGACGGCCGTCGTATGGGCGATCGAGCAGAGGAAGGCCCCGGCCACGGCGGCGAAGTCGAGCCAGCCGATGTGCGCCAGCTCCGGCTTATTGTCCTTGATGAGGAAGAGCAGGGTGTAGGCGGGCAGGATCAGCGGCAGGGCCTTGCCGACGGCGGCGACGGTGGCCTTGGCGATCGGGCTTGCGCCGAACTGGGTGGAGATCCAGCGGAGGGCCTTGTCGGCGACCCAGCCGGCTGCGTAGGCGAGCGCGACGTAGCCGATGGCGTGGATGGCGATGCTGCTCCAGTCATCCGGCGCCTTGGCGACGACATTCTTGATGTCGCCGACGATGAAATAGCTGGCCGGGGTGACGGCGGGGGCGGCGGCGGCCGCGGGGGCGACGAGGGGGGCGATCTGGGCTAAGAGCATAGTCAGGGCGGAGGGGGAGGTGGTATGTAGGACGGCCTCCGTCTGTTTTCAAGCGTCACCGAGCGTCCAATCCGCTTGAAGCGGGGCGAGCCCCTTGCCACGCTGGGTGGACCGGAATGAGCGAAACCAGCGAAAAAAAGCCCGCCAAGCCCGTGGTCCTGACCTGTGCCCAGCCGACCGGGCGCCTCCACCTGGGTAATTATCTGGGGGCGGTGCTCAATTGGGGCCGCATGCAGGACGACCATGACTGCTATTTCGGCATCGTCGACCAGCACGCCATCACGGTCCCTTACGTGCCGGCCCAGCTCCGGGAGAACACCTATTCCTGCCTGGCGCAGTATGTCGCCAGCGGCCTCGACCCGACCCGGAGCCGGCTCTTCGTGCAGTCGCACGTCATCGGACACACCGAGCTGGCTTGGATCCTCGGCTGCATCTGCCCGCTCGGCCAGCTGGAGCGCATGACCCAGTTCAAGGATAAGTCCCGCAAGCAGGAGTCCGTCGATGCCGGCCTGCTATTCTATCCGGTGCTCATGGCGGCGGACATCCTGCTCTATAACGCCGCGCTCGTCCCGGTCGGCGACGACCAGAAGCAGCACCTCGAACTCGCCCGTGACCTGGCCGAGAAGTTCAACCACCGCTACTCCGACACCTTCAAGGTGCCTGAGCCCTTCATCTCCAAGGTGGGCTCGCGCATCATGTCCTTGCAGGATCCGACCGCCAAGATGTCGAAGTCGGATCCGAACCACGCGGCCACAGTGTTCATCACCGACCGCCCGGAGGAAGTCCGGAAGAAGATCATGTCTTCCGTGACGGATTCTTCCGCCGAGGTGCGCGCCGGCGCGGACAAGCCAGGCGTCACCAACCTGCTTTCGATCATGTCGGCCTGCACCGGCCGGCCGATCGCGACGCTCGAGACCGAGTTCGCCGGCAAAGGCTACGGCGACTTCAAGAAGGCCGTGGCCGACGCCGTCATCGCGATGCTCGACCCCGTCCGCGTGCGTTACGACGAGCTCATCAAGGACCGCGGCGAACTCGACCGCATCCTCAAGGCCGGCGCCGAGCAGGCGCAGGCGACCGCTTTCCGGACCTTGTCCAAGGTCAACCGCAAGGTCGGCTTCGTCGAACGCCCCCGCTAGGAATCCCCTTACCCCGCACCCCCCAATGAACCGAGAACTCGAGAAACTGCTCAAAGAAAAATGGTTCCTGGTCGCCGCCGACCTCATCGCGGTGATGGCGATCCTCATCGTCATGCCGGACAAGCGCGACGGACTCGACACGTTCCTGGTCATCTGCGCGATCCTCGCCGCCTCGCTCATCGTGGTCATCCCGGTCCTCAAGGACGGCGGCGGCAAGGCCGAGCGCCAGGCCGAGCAGGCCCGCCTCCGTGCCAAGCTCGCCGAAGAGATCGACCTGCAGCGTGACAACATCCGCGCCGGCAACGAGGCGATGAACCGTCGGATCGCCGAAGCCGAGACGACCGCGCGCAAGGCCGCCGAAACCGCCGCCGCGGCCGTCGCCCAGCGCGCTTCCGCCGAGATCAACGCCCTCAAGGCCGCCTTGGCCGAACTGGGCGGGAAGGTCGAGGCTGCCGTGTCCGCCGCCGGGTCTTCCGACGCCCTCGAAGAGCTCACCACCAAGGTCGAAAGCCTTGCCATCACGGTCCGGGCGCTCGTGGCCGACGCCGACGAAGCCGCCGACCTCGCCGGCAAGGCGCGCGCCGAAGCCGCGCAGTCCCTTGAAACCGAACTGAAGTCCGTCCGCGACGAGCTCAAGAAGTCCGTCAAGGCCGCCGACAAATCCGCCGACAAGTTCGAGGCCGTCTTGGACTCCCTGCGCGAAGAAGTCGCTGAACTGCGCGCCCGCCCCTCGGCGCCCGCCGACGAAGCAGAGGAAGTCGAAGTAACGCCCGCCGCATTGGCCCCTGAGCCGGTCGCGTCCGCCGCCGCCGAAGAAGATTCCGAGGAAGAAGAATCTGAAGAGGAAGTCATCGAGGAGATCGAAGACACCTCGGAGGACGAAGCCGCGCCGGCCGCCGACGGCGCCACCGGCACGGCCCTCATCGTCAATCTCATGATCGGCATCGGCAATAAGCCGTTCGTCCGCGGCACCGGCCCCGGGCTCAGTCGCGACAAAGGCGTGCCGATGAATTTCCTGGGCATCGGCCGCTGGCAGTGGATCTCGCCCGATCCGGAAGCCCCCGCCACCGTCGAGGTCTGGAAGAACGACCAATCGCCGATGGGCGAAGCTTTGCACCTGCCCGGCGGCGAACCGGTGGAGGTCGACGAAGGCCACTTCGGCGGCGTCTGACATGCTGAGCGTCCTCGGCCTCTGCGCGTGGCTGGCCGCGGCCGACCCGTTGCCGCCGGCACCGCCGCAGGTCTACTCCAGCGACACCGTCCTGGCGACGGTGACGGGCGAGCGCGTCGCCGAGGTGAGTTTCGTGGCCGCGCATTGCTCGGCGTTGCAGCGGCATCTCGAGTTCGCGCTCAACCTTCCGCCCGTGCCGGGTTCGGTCGCGCGCATCGAGATCGGCGACGTCGTCGGTCTCCGGCCCGTCGACACGCGCCTCGTCGGCGGCTCGGTGTTGCTCATCCTCCGGCTCGGCGGACCGCACGAGGCTCCGGAACGCGCTGCGCAGGCCGCCGCGCAGGCCTGGTTGGCCCGCGTGGCCCTCGCCGGCGGGCAGCCCCTCACCGGGGTCGAGCCGTGGACGCGTCAGGCCCTCGCCTGCGAGGTGCTGGCGCATCTGCGTCCGTCGCTGAATGATTATTGGTATCGCGAAGGACGTCGCGAGATCCCGTCTTCGCTCGAAGACATCGTCGCCGGTCGCGCGCCCGAACGGGAGGCCTTATTGTTCTGGCGTGCTTTGCGCCGCACGCTCGGCGTGCCGGCGGATCAGGCCAAGAGCCTGATCGCCTCGGCGCACGGCCAGCCGGTGCTCAAACGTCTCGCCGCGGTCACGAAGTCACCCGAGGAGTGGTGGTTGCTTCATCGCGCCGAGCTCCTGCTTTCCCGCGAGCCCGTCAGCCTCGGACTGCGCGAATCAGCCGAATCGCTCGACGACATCACCCGCTTCGTCTTCGATCTCGGCGCGGGCGACCAGCTCGTCGCCGGGGCGGACCTCCCCAAGCATCGTGCCCTGGCGGCCGTGAAGCTCAGCGTCGAGGCGCGGCTCAAGGGGCTGCGGCGTGAAGTGCTGCGGCAGAATCCCGTCTACCATAACGCGTGGCGGACCTTCGGGACCTGGCTCGAAGCGTTCGAGCAGGGCAAGCCCGAGGAGTTGGCGAAACTCTGGACGCAGTATCAGGAAGAGCGTCGCCTGGCGGACGCGCTGCGCCGGGAAGTCGAAGCGGCGATGGACACGGTCGTCCCCGCCGCGAAATGACCGCTTAGGCGGCGTCCTTGCCGCCCGTCGTCTTCGGCAGCATCTGGTCGGCCAGAGTCACGCGGAAGAGGCTGAGGGCCATCCAGAAGACGCCGGCGAGGCAGGCGCCGCAGTAGGCCGCACCGAGGAGCACGGCGGTCTCGCCGGCTTCGGACCAGGGCACATGCTTCTTGAGGATCGAGGTGATCCAGACGAAGAAGACCACCGTCAGGATGAGGTCGATGACGACCGCCTGCTTGGTGATGAGCTTGGGCTTCATGTTTTCCATGGGTCTGCATTGGTGCGTTTCCGGTCCGGGCTGTCAATCCCGCCCCGCCCATTGCCTGCCGACCCCTTATCTCCGCCCTTGCCTCGCCTGCCGACCCGTTCACCCTGCCGACCCCGAGGGGTGGCTTCCGCCCCCGCCCGACCCCCCTTATACGTCAAACATGGCCGAAGAGCTCAAGGACACCCTCAACCTGCCCGTCACCGATTTCCCGATGCGGGCCGGCCTGGCCGAACGCGAACCCGTCCGGATCGCCCATTGGGAGCGTCACGGTCTCTATGGGCAGATCCAGGCCCGCGCCGCCGGCAAGCCCGCCTTCGTCCTCCACGACGGACCGCCCTTCACGAACGGCGATGTGCACATCGGCACCGCCCTCAATAAGCTCCTGAAGGACTCCATCCTCCGTTATAAGTCCATGCGCGGCTTCCGGACGCCTTACGTGCCGGGCTGGGACTGCCACGGTCTCCCGATCGAGCATAAGGTGATGAAGGAGCTCCAGGCCAAGCAGCAGTCGCTCGACGCCCTCGGCGTCCGCAAGGCCTGCGCCGAATTCTCCGCCGCTTACATCGAGAAGCAGCGCGGCCAGTTCAAGCGCCTCGGCATCCTCGCCGACTGGGCGTCGGAATACCGCACGATGGACCCCGCCTACGAAGGCGAGATCCTCGGCGGCTTCGCCAGCTTCGTCGAGCAGGGCCTCGTCTATCGTTCCAAGAAGCCGGTATATTGGTCCATCCCTTGCCAGACCGCGCTCGCCGAAGCCGAGATCGAATATAAGGACAAGCGCTCGCACTCCGTCTGGGTGGCCTTCCCGGTCGCCGATCCCGCCGCCAAGCAGCTCGCGCCCGCGCACCCGCTCTCCGTCGTCATCTGGACGACCACGCCTTGGACGCTGCCCGCGAACCTCGCGATCGCCGTGCATCCGGAGCTCGAATACGTCGAGGTCCGTCATGGCGAGCGTTCGTTCCTCGTGGCCTCCGCGCTGCGTGAAGCGTTCGTGACCGCCTGCGCGCTCGAAGGCGCTACGGACGGCTTCAAGGTCAAGGGCCGCGCGCTCGAAGGCCTGCAGCCGCAGCATCCTTTCATCGACCGCGCCTCGCCGGTCGTGCTCGCCGACTACGTCACCACCGACGCCGGCACGGGCTGCGTGCACACCGCCCCCGGCCACGGCATCGAAGACTATCAGACCGGTAACAAGTACGGCTTCGAGCCGTATTGCCCGGTACGCGACGACGGCACGTATGCCGATGATGGCAAGGTGCCCGCCTCGTTGGTCGGCATCACCGTCCTGGAGACCGATGGCAAGAACCCGGCGAACATCGCCGTGCTCGAGCTGCTCAAGTCGAAGGGAGCGCTCCTCAAGGCGCAGAGCTTCGAGCATTCCTATCCGCACTGCTGGCGCTCCAAGACCCCGGTCGTCTTCCGTGCGCTCGACCAGTGGTTCGTCGGCCTCGACCGTGGCGACCTCCGTAAGAAGGCGCTCGCCGCCGTCGGCGACGTGAAGTGGATCCCGGCCTCCGGTGAGAACCGTATCCGCGCCGCCCTCGAAGGCCGTCCGGATTGGTGCATCTCGCGTCAGCGCGCCTGGGGCGTGCCGATCCCGGCTTTCTATTCCCCGTCCACCGGCGAATCATACCTCGACGCCGGCGTCGTCCGGCACGTCGCCAAGCAGGTCGCCACGCGCGGCGGCGATTGGTGGTGGGCCTCCTCCGTCGAGGAAGTCCTCGCCGGCGCGCCCGTCCCGGCCGCCTGGCCCAAGGACCTGCGCAAGGGCACCGACACGCTCGACGTCTGGATCGACTCCGGTTCGAGCCATCTCGCCGTGTGCGCCAAGCACAAGGACCTGCACTGGCCGGCCGACCTCTACCTCGAAGGCTCCGACCAGCACCGCGGCTGGTTCCAGTCCTCGCTCTGGACCGCCATCGCCGTCAAGGGCTCCGCGCCTTACCGCGCGGTGCTCACGCATGGCTTCGTCGTGAACGAGAAGCGCCAGAAGATCTCCAAGTCCGACGGCAAGCCGCAGACCGCCGACGATTACGTCAAGAAATACGGGGCCGACATCGTGCGCCTCTGGGTCGCTTCCGAGAACTACCAGAGCGACATCCCGCTCTCCGACGCGATCTTCGAGACGATCTCGAACCAGTATCGCAGCATGCGCAACTCCCTGCGCTACCAACTCGGCAACCTCTACGACTTCGACGCCGCCCAGCATGCCGTGGCTGTCGAGAAGCTCAGCCCCGTCGACCGCTGGGTGTTGGTCGAGACCGCCAAGCTCATCCGCGAGGTCACCGACGCGTGCGAGCGCAACGAGTTCCACCGCGCCGCCTCCGCGCTCGCCGGCTTCACCACCGCGACGCTTTCCGCGACCTACCACAACGTCGTCAAGGACCGCCTCTACACCACCGCGCCCGACGACCCGTTGCGTCGCTCCACGCAGACCGCGCTCGACCTCGTCCTGCGCGCGTACCTGAAACTCATCGCGCCGTTCGTGCCGTTCACCGCCGACGAAGCCTGGTCGCATCTGCACGCCAAGGCCGAGTATGTCGACACGACCAACGTCCACCTGCAGGACTGGCCGGCCATCGACGCCCGCTGGGAGGATGCCGCCGGGCAGGCCGCCCATGCCGCCGTCACGCGCATCCAAGCCTTGGCCGCCCAGGTCAACGTCCCGATGGAGCGTCTCCGTCAGGAGAAGAAGATCGGCCAATCCCTCGAAGCTTCCGTCGTCGTCACCGGTGACCCCGACGACGCCGACTTCGCCCTATTGTCCGCCCAGCAAGCCCTCCTGACCGAGCTTTGGATCGTCTCTTCGGTCCAGCTCAAGCCGCAGGCCGGGACCGCTTTGGCCTTCCAGGTCGACAAGGCCGAGGGCGTCCGTTGTCCCCGTTCCTGGCGCTGGGTCCCCGCACTTGTGGAAGCCGGCCGTTTTGGTATGGTATCTCCACGCTGCCGCGAGGCGCTCCTCGCCAAATACTCCCAACTCTGAACCCCTCTCACGATGTCCAAGAAACCTGATCCTAAGAAGTCCGCCAAGAAAGCCGCCCCGGCGCCGAAGGCCAAGGCCAAGCCGGCCGCCAAGCCGGCCGCCAAGCCGGCCGCCAAGCCGGCCGCCAAGCCTGCGCCCAAGGTCGTCGCCAAACCGGCGCCGAAGGCTCCGGCCCCGAAGGGCAAGGCCGCCGCTCCGGTGAAGTCTGCCAAGTCCGCTCCGGCTCCGGTCGTCAAGGGCGCCAAGAAGGGCGCGGCTCCCGTCGCCTCCGTCAAGAACGCCAAGGACGCCAAGGCCGCTCCGGCGCCGAAGGGCAAGGCCGCGAAGACGCCCAAGGTCGATCACGCCGTCCAGAAGGGGCTCCTGAACAAACATCGCGACGAGCATCACCAGGCTGACGCGCTCGACGTCAAGGTCCGCCCGAAGCTCCAGTATTACACGCTCGTCGACCTCAACGCCTATCTCTCCAAGCGCAACAAGACGAAGTCCAAGCTCAACGTCTGGGTCCCTGACGAGGAGCGTAAGGCGCGCGAGAAGGCCGCCGCGGCCGCCCGCTCGCAGGGCAACCGTTCGAACAACATCGCCACCGCTTCGATCTCCGACCTGCTCGGCGGCTCCAATCCTTTCCGTAAGGGCGAAGGCTTCGTCGACGAGTCGAAGCAGGTCCCCGAGAAGTTCCGTCGCTACTACCGCCTCCTCGTGGACATGCGCGACGCGCTCCACAAGGGCCTCGCCTTCCACTCCGAAGAGGCGCTCAAGAAGTCGGGCAAGGACGACGCCGGCGACCTCTCGGGTTATTCCCAGCACCTCGCCGACGCGGGCACCGACACCGCCGACCGCGACTTCGCCCTCTCGCTGATCTCCAATGAGCAGGAAGCGCTCAAGGAGATCGCCGACGCCATCGAACGCATGAAGAAAGGCACTTACGGCACCTGTGAGATCACCAGCAAGGCGATCCCCGCCGCGCGCCTGATCGCCGTGCCGTTCACCCGCTATTCGCTCGAAGGCCAGAAGGAGCTCGAACGCAACCGTCGCGCCCACCGTCGTCGCGGCGGCAATCCGCTCGGCGAGATCGGCGACGAAGTCGGCTTCGGCACCGGTGGCGGCGGCGGCGAAGACGACCCGAGCGATACCTAAGCGCCGTCCGATGTTCGACCGGCTTCGTCCCTACCTGTCCTTCTGGACGGTCTGCGTGGCCGCCATCGTCACGGACGTGGCCACGAAGCTCCTGGTCGTGCGCCATATCCCGTTCGGAGCCTATTTCGGCAACGACCCCGAGCGCGCGCCGATCGTCGTCTTCCCTTGGTTCTGGATCGTGCACGTCGGTAACAAGGGCGCCGCCTGGGGCCTGGGTGCCGAGCACGACGTCCGTCCGTTCCTGATCTTCCTCGCGCTCGCGGTCCTCGCGCTCGTCTGGCGCTGGCGGAAGCCGCTCCTGCGCGAGCTCCAGGGCGGCCAGCTCGCCTTCGGCCTGTTCGTCGGCGGCACCTTGGGCAACGTCCGCGACCGCCTCTTCGGCGACCACGTCATCGACTTCCTCGACGTGCATCTGCCGTATTACCGTTTCCCGGCCTTCAACGTGGCGGACTCCTGCATCTGCGTAGGCGTGGGTATCTACATCATCATGTCGTACCGGCATGACCGCCTGCGTCGCGAGGCCATCGTCTCGCACGGCGGCGAAGATTCCCCGCCCGGCGCATGAGCGTGCGCTTCGACGTCGCCGCCCATCCGGGCGCCTTGGCGTATAAGCTGCTCGCCGGGCTCGTCGTCCCGCGACCCATCGCGTTGGTGACGACCGTCGACGCCGCCGGCGTGGTCAACGCCGCGCCGTTCTCGTTCTTCAACGTCATGGGCACCGAGCCGGCGATCGCCGTCTTCGCTCCGGCCGACCGTGATGACGGCACGCTCAAGGACACCGCCGCCAACCTGACGGCCAATGGCGAGTGCGTCATCCATCTCTGCGACGAGGCCGTCGCGGCGCAGATGGTCGAATGCGCGCGGCCGTTGCCGCCCGGCGTGAGCGAGGTGCCGCGCGCCGGCTTCACGCTCGCGCCTTCCGAGCGCGTCCGTGTCCCGCGGCTCGCCGAATGCCCCGTGGCGCTGGAGTGCCGTCTGCTCGACGTCCGCAAGTATGGGGACAACCGTCTCGTCGTCGTCGAGATTCTGCTCGCCCACGTCCGCGAGGGCGTCGCCGATCCGACGACGTGGAAGGTCGACTACGCGCAGTATGCGCCGATCGGACGCATGAACAGCCCCGACGGTTACGCGCGCACGACGGATCGCTTCACGATGCGGTTCCCGTCGGAGGCCTGATCAGATCCCTTTCGAGAGGCGCTTGACGACCGTCGCGAAATCGTCGGGCCGCGGCGCGATGATCTCGAAGGTCTGGCCGCCGACCTTGCCGGTCACGCGGGCGAGGCGCAGGAGCAGGCCGCGGTGCAGCGGCTTGTCCTCGCCTTTATTGAGGCGGCCCTTCGGCGTCGTGTCGGTGAGCGTCACGCGGCCCGAGCGGCCATACTTCAGTTCGCCGGCGATGCGGATGCCGCACTCCGCGGCATGGATACGCACCTGGTCGCGGCGGGGGAAGGGAGTGTGCGCGGCCCAGACGCGCCAGCGGCCGCAGGCGCGGCCCGGTTCGAAGCGGGTCTGCGCGTGCTTGCCGTTGCGGTGCGAGACGAAGGCGCGCTCCTGCGAGTCGTCCATGCCGACGGGCAGGTCGCAGAGACCGGCGTCCTCCGGGGCGTCCTCGGTGCGCGCCACGAATTCATATTCGAAGCGGAACGCGCCGGAGCCGAGCGCTTCGCGCCAGCCGGCCATTTCCGTCGCGCGGTCGGCGAGGATCGCGATGCCGGCGGTCTCGGGTTCAGGGCCGAAGACCGCGGCGGGTTCGGCGAGGCCGAGGCGGACCATCTCCGGTTTGTTGGCTTCGAGCTGCGCGCGGAGCTGACCGAGCAGGGTGGGGGCGCCGTGCTGCCAGGGGTGTTCTTCGAAGGCGACGCCGCCCGGCTTGGCCAGAGCGACCCAGCCCGGGCCGTGGGCCAGGACGTCCATGCGCACGGCCTCTTCGCCGAGCAGGCCGGCGGCGAAACCGATGGAGGCGGGGAGCGGAGCGGACATCTTCAGGAACAAAAAAACCCCGGCGCCGAGGCGACGGGGTCGGTGGGGGGCTGACCCCGCATCACTTCTTGGCGGCGGCGAGCTTCTTCGCGAGGCGAGCCTTGATGCGGTTCGCCTTGTTGCGATGGATCACGCCGGTCTTCGCGGCCTTGTCGGCGGCGGAAGCGACCTGGGAGGCGGAAGCGGCGACGTTGTCACCGGTCAGGCTCTTGACGAGGCCCTTGAGACGGGTGCGGACGATCTTGTTGTGCTCGGCGCGACGGGCGGTCTGGCGGATGCTCTTCTTGTTAGCTTTGATGTTGGCCATGTGTGTCAGTAGGGAAGCCGTGGGCGGCCCTCGGAGTCAACGCGGATTTCAGGGATAACGGCAGGGAGAGGCCCCCTTGGGAGGGGCCTCAGACGTCCTGCTGGTGGAAGGGGTGGGATTCGAACCCACGAACAGCGAAGCTGAACGGATTTACAGTCCGCGACCTTTAGCCACTTGGATACCCTTCCGGCCAACAGGATGGGCAACTTGGCACTGCCATAGGTCCATGACAAGCGCTTTCGCTGGCCTTAAAGGTCCTTTCTGCCGGCACTGAGCGGAAGATTGCCCCTTTCCACCATCGGGCGGGCTGTTAGGGTGTCAGGCATGCCTGCCGCGCCGCTGATCGTGCTCATCGACGGGGAATGCGCCCTGTGTAACGGCTCAGCCGCCTGGTTTGCCCGGCGTAACGCGGAGGGACGTCTCCTCTTCGCGACCAACCGCGGGGAGGTCGCCCGCGTGGCCGGTGAACCGCCCGGCGGGGACCCCGACACGATCGTCGTCTGGGATGGCTCACGTCGGTTGGTCCGCTCGCAGGCCGTGCGCGCCATGGTGACTTCGTTGGGAGGCGGTTGGGCCATGCTGGCCTTCCTTGCCGGCGGCCTGCCGGTCGCGTGGCTCGACTTCGCCTACGATCAGGTCGCCCGCCGTCGTCATCGCTTCGCCGGTCCGGCGGTCTGTAAGCGCTTGAGCCCCTACGACCTCGCCGAGTAGAAGGATGCCGATGAAGCCCGCCCCCCGCATCCTCCTGCTCGCGAGCTTCGCGTGGCTCTCGGGCTGCTCCCTCTTCCCGGATCCGAAGCGCGACCAAGCCCTCCGCGAGGAGCGCATGCAGGACGATACCGACGAACGGAAGGCGCGGCTGAAAGCCAAAGGCACGCTCAGTCCGCAGGAGTATGAGCTCATGGCGCGAAAGATGGGCTGGACCACCGAGGGCAAGGCCGGCCTGCCGCCGCCGCCTTCGATCGAAGAGCTCGAGAAGCGCGTGAAGGCCGCGGAAGCGCCCAAGCCCTGATGGCCTACGTCCTGCGCCGGTTGCTGGAGATGGTCCCCGTCCTCCTCGTGGTGGTCGTCGCGACGTTCTTCCTCGCGCACGCCGTCCCCGGCGGGCCGTTCGACAAGGACCGG
>JBIKIO010000227.1:0-2633 GCA_044361555.1 Opitutales bacterium | reverse complement strand
TCACTTCTTGGCCTTGGCGGCGGCCGCGGCGGCGACCTGGGCTCGGAACTGCTTCACGTCGGCGAGCTCCTTCACGTCGGCCGGGGTCTCGGCGATGATTTCGTCGAGGACCTTCAGTACGGCCTCGTGGTCGCCCGGCTTGCAGGCCTGAGCGAGGCTGACGCGGGCGTTGATGGTCAGGTTGAGTTTGGCGGAGCCGGACAGGGCCTTGGCTTTGGCGAATTTAGCTATGGCGGATTCCCCGCCGGCGAAATCCTTGTTCTCGAAGAAGGGCGTGATGATCGTCTCGAGCTCGGCGCCGTAGCCGCGGACCAAGCCTTCGTCCTTCTTCGCCTGCGCAAAGGCCTTGCGTCCTTCGGCGGTGTTCGTCTTCAGGAGTTCGGCGAGATGCGGGAGGTACTTAGCAGGGCCGCCGGCGAGATAACCCGTCTGGGCGAAGGGCTCGCCATTGGCGTCGAGGAGCATGATCGTCGGGAAGCCTTCGATGCCGAACTTCTCGGCCAGCGCCTTGTTCTTCGCCTTCTCCTCGGCCGGCTGCTTTTTCTTCTGGGGGTAGTCGAGCTCCACGAGGACGAAGTCCTTGGTGACCGCGGCGAACTCCTTCTGGTCGAAGACTTCCTTCTTCAGGCGAATGCACCAGCCGCACCAGTCGCTGCCGGTGAAGTCGACCAGGATCGCCTTCTTCTCGGCCTTGGCGACCTTGATGCCCTCATCGAGGTCGGTCAACCAGACCGGTTCGGCGGCGGCAAGGGAGACGACGCTCAGGCACAGAGCGACGGTGGCGAGGAAGCGGCGGGGCATACGAAGAGGAAACCATCCCGCCTAAACGAGGCAACCCGCAATCAGCCAACCCGGCGTTGCCAATATGAAGTTTATCCCTCACTTACCCCATATGGCCGGCACGCGCATCCTCCTCGTCGACAACGGTTCCTATGAGCCTGCGGCGACCTTAGGCCTGCGTGACCTGGCCAAGAGTGTCAGTTTCCTGACGAAGCAGGAAGTCCGTCCGGTCTCGACGATGCATTCGACGAAGATCGACCCTGCCCTGCTCGGCGGCCAGCCCGCCGTCATTTTCGAACAAGCCGTTCAGCAGGCGAAGTCCGATGGCATCGACGAACTCGTGGTGCTGCCGCTCTTCATCGGGCCGAGCCGAGCAATCACCGAATACCTCCCCAAAGTCTTCGCCGACGCCCAGCCAGGCGCGATGAAACTCACCATCCGTCAGCCGCTCTTCGGTGACGATGGCTTCGAGCTCACCGGCATGCTGGCCGACAACCTGCGCGAGACCGGCTGGACCAAGGGCAGCGGCACGGTGCTGCTCTGCGACCACGGTTCGCCCATCCCCGAGGTCACCGCCTGCCGCAACGCCTTGGCCGCTTCGCTGCGCCAAGAACTCGGACTCAAACCAGAAGAGCTCATCGCCTGCTCGATGGAACGACGCGAAGGCGCGGAGTATGACTTCAACGAACCGCTGCTCGAACACGCGCTGCAGGATGCCAAGGGCGATGCCGTGATCCTGATGCTCTTCTTGCTACCCGGCCGTCACGCGGGACCTGACGGTGATGTCGCCACGATCGCCAAGGAGCACGCGCCGGCCGGCCTTCGCTGGAAACTTAGCCCGCTGCTGGGCACGCATTTCTCCCTGCCCTCCCTGGTCGAATTACGCCATAGCTACACCACTGACCTGAAACCGGCCAACAACGCCGTCCTTACCGCGGTCCTCGGCATTGGCCTATTGCCTATCCTTGTCAGCCTCCTGGCGCCCAAGGACCTCCCGGGCCGCACGATGCTTTTGCTCGGGGGCGTGGCCGTGATCTTCGCGGCGCTCTACTTCACCTTCCGGAAGAAATAACGGACGAAGACCTGAACTCAGGCGAACGCCGCGATGCGGCCCATCAGACCCGCATGACGAGGCGGAGCGACGACGGCGCCGACGACGGCGATGAGCGGCGTAGGCAGGAGGGAAACGTCGACCTTACCTGAAGCGAGGTCGGTCAGCGTGGTGAGCACGTCGGACGCGCCATCCTGCGAGACTTTAGAAAGCAGACGGATCGGCAGGTCAGTCTGCGCGCCCGCGGCGATGAGCTTGACGGCGACGGACGGCAGCGCCTTCGCGCCCATGTAGAGACAGAGCGTGGCGCCCGTCTCGATATGAGCCTTCCAGTTCTGATCGGAGCCATCGGCGCAGTGACCGGTGAGGAACGTGACGGAAGCGGCCTTGCCGCGATGCGTCAGCGGAAACGCGGCGTCGGCACCCGCGGCGGTCGCGGCAGTGACGCCCGGGACGACTTCGAAAGGAATGCCATGGGCGGCGAGATGGTCCATCTCTTCGCCGAGGCGTCCGAAGACACCAGGGTCGCCGCCCTTGAGACGCACGATGAGACCACCTTGGCGGGACTCACGCACGATCACGGCGTTGATCTCGTCCTGGGTCATCGAGTGGACGCCGCAGCGCTTACCGACCGGCACAATCTTCGTGCTAGCGGGAATCTCCGCCAGAAGGGCATCCCCCGGGAGGGCGTCATGGATGACCACATCGGCCTTCTGGAGCAGGCGGAGTCCCCTGACGGTGATCAGGTCCGGAGCCCCGGGGCCTGCACCGACAAAGACCACCCGGCCGATGTCACAATTTA
>JBIKIO010000226.1:0-2644 GCA_044361555.1 Opitutales bacterium | reverse complement strand
GGTGACGGGTGCCGGCCACCGGGGCATCGGCCTTTCGGGAGTCAGCCATTCGGGCTTCGGCAGCCGGCTCCAGGTCCCCGCGGCTGATGGCCGAGATGCTGATACCTGAGTCGCCGCCGCCCGTGCCCGTCACCCGTCACCTGAAGTTGGTTTCACCTTTGCACTTTTGCACAGGAGCTCTGCTCCGATTTGCACCCTTGCACTGCCTTTACTGCCTCTCCCCTTGCCCACGTGCCCACGTGCCAGCTTGCCCCCTAATTAAATAATGCCCTCTCACTCCTCATTCACTTCCCGCGAACGCACCGTGATGATCCTCGCCGGACTCGTCCTGGTCGTCGCGCCGTGGGGTTGGGCCGGCGTCGTGCTCTGGACGGTCGCCGCGGCGCTCGGCTTCGCGGCCGCGGCTTTCCTCGCGGTCGTCGCCGAGGCCCGGACGCAGCGCATCGTGATGGGCGTGTCATTCATCGGCCTGCTGACCGGGCTTACGGTCGCCGCTTCCACGGGCCATGAACCGCTGACTTACCGCTGGCTCGACCACGTCTGCTTCCCCGGCGCGCTGCTCTTCGGTTCGACGCTTTCCTGGTTCCTGCTCTCCCGTGACCTCGTCTCGCGTCCGGCCGCCGAAGCGCGGGCCGATGTCTTCCGCTCGGTTCCCTTCTGGGCCGGCGTGGCGCTCTTCTCCTACTTCGCGGTGCAGGACTTCAATGCCTGGGGCGTGGCCGTCGACCGCGAAGCCTTCTGGGCCGCGCAAGGCCTGCCGGGCGTCGACGTCGGTCAGTTCGACGTCCGTCAGCAGGCTTACGTGAGCTGGCTGCCTTCCGGACTCAACGCGCCGTTCTCCGCCGCGGACACGAAACAGCCGCCGATGAACGCTTGGCGCCTGATGATGATCCTCGGCGCGCCTTGGTTGCTCCTCCTTGCGCTCCGCCACGGCCTTCGCCGGCGCCGCTCCTATGTGATCCTCGGCTGGATCACGGTGCTCGCGGCCCTCGCCGTCGGCGCCTTCGGCGTGCTCAATCAGAAATCCTACGGTACGGTCCTCGGTTACCCGGTCCCCTACAACACGACGTGCTTCGGCACGTTCATGAGCCGCAACCACGCCGGTGTTTATCTCTACCTACACGCGGCGATCGCGCTCGGACTGACCCTCTGGCACATCCGCCGCGCCGGCGACAATGTCTTGCGCGGCGGCCCGCACCTCGCGGCGGCCTTCGTCGCCTTCGCGCTCGCGCTCCTCGCCGCGCTCACCAACAGCACCGGTGGCGCTGCGGCCGTGCTGACCTTGCTCGTCGTCGCGCCGCTCCTCGCTTACTGGTTCGGCTTCCCGGGTTCGCGTGGTTCGCGTCGGCAGATCATGCTGATCACCGGCGGCGCGCTCGCGCTCTCCGCCGCATCCGTGCTGCTCGTGGCGGACCTCCAGCCGATCCTTGGCCGTTTCAAGATGAAGGCCGCAAATTACCAGGCGACGGGCGTCGACGACCGGGCACCCCTGCGCCGCGCGACCTGGGCGCTCGCTACGGATGGCGGTTGGTCCGGTCGCGTCTGGGTCGGCTATGGCGCGGGCTCCTACCGTTGGATCTCTCCGCCTTACCAAGCTCAGCAGAAAGAACTGCAGCGCGACGGTAAGTTGTTCTACCGCGCGCTCCATGCCCATAATGACTGGCTCGAGATGCTCGCCGAGTGGGGCATTATCGGCCTGCTGCCGGTCCTCGCGTTCCTCGCCTGGCTTTTCCGTCGGCTCGGCCGCGCTTTCCGCCCCGGCCATCCCGAGACCTATCCGCTCGCCCTCGGACTCATCCTCATGGGACTCCATGCCACGGTCGATCTGCTCTTCTGGTTCACGCCGCTGATGTTCACCGCGGGCTTCGTGCTCGCGGCGATGACGACCTTCACCGAGCAGTCCTCCTATGAGCAGGACCGGGCTCACTCCTGATCTTGCGTCAGCTCATCCAGCATCTGGGTTCGGGTCATACCGAACTCCTCGACGTACCCGCGCCCGGTCCGCGTCGCGGCCGTCTGCTCGTGCGCGCCCAGCGGTCGCTGGTCTCCCTCGGTACGGAGCGCATGCTGGTCGAGTTCGGCCGCGGCGGCTGGCTGAGCAAAGCATGTCAGCAGCCGGAAAAATTCCGAGCGGTGCTCGCCAAGATCCGCAGCGAAGGGCTCTTCTCCACGCTCGCTGCCGTCCGCAGTAAGCTCGCCCAGCCGATTCCGCTCGGCTACTGCCATGTGGGCGAAGTGCTCGATGTCGGCCAGGCCCCGGGTTTCGCTGTCGGCGACCTCATCGTCTCCAACTCTCCGCACGCGGAGGTCATCTCGGCTGATCCGGCCTTCGCCGCCCGCGTCCCCGCCGGCGTCTCCGCCGAACACGCGGCCTTCACGCCGCTGGCCGCCGTCGCGCTCCAGGGGCTCCGCTTGGTCTCTCCGCAGAAGGGTGAGACGGTGGTCGTCATGGGACTCGGGCTGATCGGTCAGCTGGCCGTCCGTCTCCTCCGTGCCCGCGGTGTCGAAGTCGTCGGTATTGATCCCGACGAATCCAAACGGGCCGCGGCCGCGCAAGCGGGGGCGACGGCTTGGGATCCCGCCACGCCCCTTCCGTCGTTGCTGGCTTCCGGCGCGGCCGGCGTCCTCATCACGGCCAGCACGT
>JBIKIO010000009.1:0-30067 GCA_044361555.1 Opitutales bacterium | reverse complement strand
TGCCCCGGGGTGCGGGGATAGGCGATGACGTCGCGGATATTGCCTTCACCGGTGACGAACATCAGCAGGCGCTCGAAGCCGAGGCCGAAGCCCGCGTGCGGCACGGAGCCAAAGCGACGCGTGTCGATATACCAGCCGTAGCTTTCCAGGTCGAGACCGTGGGCCTGCATGGCCGCGACGAGTCGATCCAGGCGCTCTTCGCGCTGACTGCCGCCGACGATTTCGCCGACGCCAGGCACGAGAACGTCCATCGCGGCCACAGTCTTCCCGTCGTCGTTCTGGCGCATGTAGAAGGGCTTCGCGGACTTCGGGTAGTCGTGCACGGTGACGGGGCACTTGAAGTGCTCCTCGGTGAGGTAACGCTCATGCTCCGACTGGAGGTTCTCACCCCAGACGACCGGATACTCGAACTTACGTCCGGACTGCAGCAGAAGCTCCACGGCGGCCGTGTAAGAGACGCGGGCGAACGGACGTTCGGCGACGAAACGGAGCCGCTCCAGCAGGCCTTTGTCGACGAAGGCGTTGAAGAATTCCAACTCGTCGGAACACTCCGCCAAGGCCGTCATTACAAGGTGTTTCACGAGTTCTTCGGCGCAACGCATGTCACCCTCGAGGTCACAAAAAGCCATCTCCGGCTCGATCATCCAGAACTCGCTGGCATGACGGCTGGTGTGGGAATTCTCCGCCCGGAAGGTCGGGCCAAACGTATACACATCGCCCAACGCGCACGCGAGGGTCTCGCCCTCGAGCTGACCTGACACCGTGAGATAAGACTGCTTCGCGAAGAAGTCCGCAGCCCAGTCGACCTTGCCGTCGGGCGTCTTCGGGGGCGCGATCGGGTCGAGCGTGGTGACGCGGAAGAGTTCGCCGGCCCCCTCGCAGTCGCTGGCGGTGACGATGGGCGTGTGCACGTAGGCGAAACCGCGCTGCTGGAAGAATTCATGCACGGCCATGGCCATGCGACTGCGGACGCGCATCATGGATCCGAGACGGTTGGTCCGGGCGCGCAGGTGCGGGATCGTGCGGAGGAATTCGACGGTGTGCCCCTTCTTCTGGAGCGGAAAACTCTCATCGGCCCGACCGAGCAGGCGGAAAGCCGTCGCCTTGAGCTCCCACTTCTGACCCTTGGCCGGCGAAGGCACCAGCTCGCCGTCCACGCTCACCGAAGAGCCCGTCAGTGCTTCCTTAAGGTGTTCAGCGCCCGGAGCAGTGGCGTCCACCACCACCTGAAGGTTCTTGAAGCAGGAGCCGTCGTTGATCTCGACGAAAGAGAAATCCTTGGCGTCGCGACGGGTCCGGACCCAACCCGAAACCGTGACACCCTGGAGCGGTTGCTCGGCGGCGAGCGCCTGCTTGACCTTGATTCGCATGGGGCAATTTGCACCACCCTGCCCTCCGAAACAAGCGAGAGATGGCCGGACCGGCCGCAGCGGCCGTTTTTTCGGGTCGGGCTGGACAATCCTGAGCCGTTAAACACGCTCCGAACCCTTCACTCATGAACGCACTCGAACAGCTTCGCCAACACACCAAGGTCGTCGCCGACACCGGCGACTTCGCCGCCATGAAGGCCTTCAAGCCCTTGGACGCCACGACCAACCCGAGCCTCATCCTCAAGGCCGTCCAGATGCCTGAGTATCAGGCCCTCCTCCAGAAGGCCGCTCAGGACAACAAGAGCAAAGGCGTCCAGGCCGCCGTCGACGCCCTCCTCATCTCCTTCGGCACCGAGATCCTCCAGATCGTCCCGGGCCGCGTCTCCACCGAAGTCGACGCCCGCCTCTCCTTCGACAAGACCGCTACCGTCGCCAAGGCCCGCGAGCTCATCGCTCTCTATAAGGCCGCCGGCATCCCCAAGGAGCGTATCCTCGTGAAGATGGCCTCCACCTGGGAAGGCATCCAGGCCGCCGCCGAGCTCGAAAAGGAAGGCATCCGTTGCAACCTGACCCTCCTCTTCTCCTTCGCCCAGGCCGTCGCCTGCGCCGACGCCAAGGTCCAGCTCATCTCCCCGTTCGTCGGCCGCATCTACGACTGGCACAAGAAGGCCCAGGGCGCCAACTGGAACGAAGCCGCCTCCTCGGGCGCCAACGACCCGGGCGTGCAGTCCGTCCGCCGCATCTTCGCCTACTACAAGCGCAACGGCATCAAGACCGAAGTCATGGGCGCCTCCTTCCGCAATTGCGGCCAGATCAAGGCCCTCTGCGGTTGCGACCTCCTGACGATCGCCCCGAATCTCCTCGAGGAGCTCTCCAAGGACTCCGCCGCGGTGCCCAAGGTGCTCGACGAAGCCGCCGCCAAGTCCGAAGGCGAAGCCGCCAAGACCTGGGGCGAGAAGGAATTCCGCTGGCACCACAACGAAGACGCCATGGCCACGGAGAAGACCGCCGAAGGCATCCGCGCCTTCGCCGTCGACGGCAAAAAGCTCGACGATCTGGTCGCCAAGGCCATCGGCTAAGCGAGTCGACGGATCTGTAAGCAAGGCCGGGCCTTTCGCCCGGCCTTCTTATGTCCCAAGGCTCTGACGACTGGACGAGATCCAGGGTGACTGAGAGGCTGAGGATATTGGCGGACGTTTCATAATGTCTCCCAGTTACTTGTTTCCGACGGGGGCCGAGCCGATACGCCGAGCCTGAATCGAGGCACCGCCATTCTTGGTGAACTTCTCGACCGCACCCACAGCCCCCTTGACGACCCAGTAGTTGATATCGCCACTGCCGAGATTCTTGGGGTCGTTAATATTGATGTCAGTTGCCTGCCACTTGTTGTGTTCATCGGTCTGCCCTGGGCCGGCAATTTCCATATCTAGCTGATCAATGCAGAAACCGTGCTTGCCGGTCACCGTGATGCTGCGGGTGCATCGTTGCGCGCCGACCCGGCCGAACCTGGAGGCGTGATGGGCGAAGTTGAACTCCAGTCCGTTGATGTTAGAGGCCAGATTGATGTTGTCGCCATCGGTGTGCTCGTTGACCAGGATGCCGGTGTGATACCCGGTCACGACTACATTGCGCAGGATCGTGAGAGCCCCGTTGTTGCAGGCCGGGGTGCTGATGCCGGCCGTAACGTGGGTGGGCTTGGAGGCCTGCACGTTGTAGATGTCGGTATTGACGAAGACGTTCTCGATCTTGCATTGCACCGCGTTCAGCAGATCGATGCCGCCGATACCGGGATTGTCGTAGGTGCGGACGTCCAGGTTCCGCAGGCTCACGTTGACCCCCGAGAAACGATTGTACAACTTTTCGGGGGCGTTGGCAGCAAAGATGACCGCGGGCCCCGATTCCGACAGGCATTTGATAATCGTGCCGTTCTTTGGGAACACAAACGTGCCGACCGTCCCCCAAACCGGGGTCGGTTCGCTCTCGCCCGCGATCTCCACGGTGATCCACTCTTTTGTTCCGGGAATGATAATCCTGCCGCGATAGATCCCGTCGGGGATAAACATGCGCCCGCCGCCGCCAGCGATCACCGCCTTCAGGCAGGCCGAGAATGCCGCGGTGTTGTCCGTCTTGTCGTCGCCGACAGCCCCGTAGTTCAGAACATTGAATGTTCGCGATTTCACGGTGGCGGCAGGTGCGACGGCCTTCTCGCCTCCGGCAACCGATGCGGCCTCGAAGGCGAAGGCGCTCGGCGAGAGGACACACAGCAGCGCTGCGGTTAGGATTACAGTTGGTTTCATTATCTTTTTATTTGTTGGAAATTATCATGACCAACCTTGATCAGCGGGACGCTGCGCCGGATTACGGCGCTGGCGGACGGCCTCGAAGAGGCAGATCGCCGCCGCGTTTGAGACGTTGAGCGAATCGGACAGACCGGCCTGCGGGATCGAGATCTTCTCGTCGGCTCCCTTGAGCCAGAAATCGGTCAGTCCGTCCTTCTCCGAACCGAGCAGCAACGCCACCGGACCACGGCAATCGACGTCCCAATAAGCCTTGGTCGCGGCCGGCGAAGTCGCCAGCGAGCGAACGCCCTTCGTCTTCATCCAGGCGGCGGCCTCCTGCGAGGTGCAGACGGCCACGGGCATGGAAAAGAGCGCACCCTGCGAGGAGCGGACGACGTTCGGATTGAAGACGTCGGTGATCGGATCGCAGACGATGAGGGCGTCGCAGCCCGCGGAATCGGCCGTGCGGAGCAGCGCACCTAGGTTGCCGGGCTTCTCGACCGATTCGGCCACGAGCAGGAGCGGGTTGGCCGAAGGCTTGAGCTGATCGAGCGAGCAGTTCCAGGTCTTGGCGACGCCGAGCAGGCCGTCGGGGCCTTCGCGGCCGCTGACCTTCTCGAAGGCGGAGACGCCTAGTTCGCAGCAGTCGACGCCGGCGACACGGGCGTTGGTGACGAGTTCGGCGGCTTCGGAGCCACGGAACATCGACGGGCAGAAATAGATCTCGAGCACCTCGACCTTGCGCTCGATGGCTCGGGAGAGCTCCCGGAGGCCTTCGGCGATGAACAGACCGCGGGCTTCGCGCTCGGCGCGGTCACGCAGGCGGGCCAACGCCTGCACGCGGGGGTTCTGTCGGCTCTGGATGACCTCGTCGGGCACGGGCGAAGTGAGAACCAAGGCAGGCCGAAGGGCAAGGATAGCCCTCGAACGGGGATAAGTCTCGACCTCTCCGCCCGGAGGCGGACTTTATCGCCATGTCCGAATTCGAGCCGCCTCAGTCCCGCAAACCCGACTCCTCCAAGTTCCGGGAGGGCAAGTTCACCTATCACCAGGAGATCGAGGTCGAGATCGCGAGCCTGACGAACCTCGGCGAAGGCGTGGCCCGCGTCGACGGCTGGGTCGTCTTCATCGCCGGCGCACTCGCGGGTGAGAAGGTCGTGGCCCGCATCTGGCACAACGCCGCCAACTTCTCCCGCGCCGACCTCGTCCGCGTCGTCGTCCCGTCGCCTCATCGCGTCCAGCCCCGCTGCGACCTCTTCGGCGAATGCGGCGGCTGCCAATACCAGAACCTCGCCTACCCGCAGCAGCTCGAATGGAAGCAGAAGCAGGTCGCGGAGGCCTTCGAGCGCCTCGGCGGCATCAAGACCAAGGTCGACGCCTGCCACCCTTCGCCCAAGCAGTACGGCTACCGCTCCAAGATCACGCCGCACTTCATGACTCCCCGCCGCGCGGACTTCCCGATCGGCTTCCTCGCCGCCGGCACCTCGCGCCGCGTGGTCGACGTACCGAAGTGCCCCATCGCGACCGACGCGATCAACGCCTCCTACGCCCGTTCCCGCAAGGACATCAAGGCCAACCCCGGCCGCTTCGAACGCGGCGCCACCCTGCTCTTCCGTGATTGCGAAGAAGGCGTCGTCACCGACTCCCGCCAGGTCGTCACCGAGAAGGTCGGCGCCGTGCAGCTCAAGTTCCTCGCCGGCGAGTTCTTCCAGAATAACCCGTCCGTCCTCGAGCAGTTCGTCGGCCACGCCATCAAACTCGCGCATGAATCCGGCGCCAAGCATCTCGTCGATACCTACTGCGGCTCCGGCCTCTTCGCCCTCTCCGGCGCCCGCCTGTTCGAATCCGTCAACGGCATCGAAGTCAGCGCCGAGGCCGCCCGCAAGGCCGCCGAGAACGCCACGCTCAACCACTTCCTCAACTGCCGCTTCATCGCCGGCTCCGCGGAATCGATCTTCAAGAAGATCCCGGTCGAGGGCAGCGAGTCCGCCGTGATCGTCGACCCGCCCCGCAAGGGCTGCGACGAAGCCTTCCTCGACCAGCTGGACGCCTTCAGCCCGCGCCGCATCGTCTACGTCAGCTGCGCGCCCGATACTCAGGCCCGCGACGTGAAGTATCTCTGCGCCAAGGGCTGGAAGGTCGTCTCGGTCCGTCCGTTCGACCTCTTCCCGCAGACCCGTCACGTCGAGTGCATCGCGGCGCTGGAACGCGCCTAAGCGTCCCGTCAGGGCACAAAAAAGGGGCGCCGTAAGGCGCCCCTTCTGCTTGGCCGGTCAGCCCGCTTAGGCCTGCGGCTTGGCGGCGTTCTCTTCCTCTTCGTCCGAACGCTCGACCTTGGAGATACCGAGCAGCGACTCGCCTTCCTTGAGGCGCATGACGCGGACGCCCTTGGTGTTGCGGCCCGCCGTACAGCGGATGTCGGACACCTTGGTGCGGATGGACTGGCCGCCCTTGGTGAGGAGCATGACCTCGTCTTCTTCCTGGACGCTGAGAGCGCCGGCGACGCCGACCTCGGTAGCGATGGCGATGACGCCTTTACCGCCGCGGGTCTGCTTACGATAGACTGGCTCCTTGGTCTCAGGATCGTCGAAGGGCGTGCGCTTACCAATGCCGTCGATGCCGACGACAAGGAGCGTGCAAGCCGGATCGACGACTTCCATCGCCTTCACCTGGTCACCGGTGTCGAGCCTCATACCAGCGACGCCGGTAGTGTCGCGACCCATGGAGCGGACGTCGGATTCGTGGAAGCGGATGGACATGCCGGACTGCGAGATCATCACTACCTCGTTATCGCCGTTGGTCAGCTTGGTGGAGATCAGGCGGTCGCCGTGTTCGATGTTGATGCCGATGATACCGCCCTTGCGGTAGTTAGCGTACTTCGAGATCTCGGTCTTCTTGATCGTACCGTTAGCGGTGCACATCATGAGGAACTTACCTTCCTCGAAGTTCGAGACGCAGACCATCGCGGCCAGCTTCTCGTCATCCTTGAGCTCAAGCAGGCGAGCAATTGATTTGCCGCGGGAAGCGCGGTTGGCTTCTTCGATTTCGTAGACCTTCTCCACGTACACGCGGCCGTTGTTCATGAAGAACAGGATATGGTCGTGGGTATTGGCCGTGAAGAGGTGCTCGATGAAGTCGCTGTCGTCGTCGGACGCGGCCTTGGAGAGCTCGGCGCCCTTGGTGCCCTTGCCGCCGCGCTTCTGGAGGCGATACTGGGCGACCGGGGTGCGCTTGATGAAGCCCGCATGCGAGACGGTGACCACGCAGCCTTCGTTGGCGACGATGTCTTCCATCGAGAGGTCGCCTTCCTGGGCGGTGACCCTGGTCTTGCGGGGGCCGATGTGCTTCTTGGCGGCCTCGCGCAGCTCCTTCTTGATCAGTGAGAGCAGCTTCAGCTCGCTCGAGAGGATGCTGCGGAGCTCTTCGACGAGCGCCATCAGTTCGCGGTATTCCGCCTCGATCTTGTCGCGCTCCAGGCCGGTGAGCTGGTAGAGGCGGAGGTCGAGGATGGCCACGGCCTGGCGTTCGCTGAGGCCGTATTTGGCCATCAGCTTCACGCGGGCCTCGTCGCGGTTGGACGCGGCGCGGATGATCTTCACGAAGTCGTCCAGATTGCGCAGGGCGATCTTGAAGCCCTCGAGGATGTGGGCGCGGTCCTCGGCCTTACGGAGACGGAAGCGGGTGCGGCGGGTGACCACGTCGCGGCGGTGCTCGACGAAGCATTCGAGCAGTTCGCGGATGTTCATCTGCTTCGGGCGACGCTTGTCGAGGGCGAGCAGGATGACGCCGAACGAGTTCTCGAAGTTCGTGTGCTTGTAGAGCTTGTTGATGACGACCTTCGGGTTCTCGTTGCGCTTGAGCTCGATGACCACGCGCGTATTC
Source organism: Opitutales bacterium (assembly GCA_044361555.1). Lineage (GTDB taxonomy): Bacteria > Verrucomicrobiota > Verrucomicrobiia > Opitutales > UBA953 > UBA953. Next base: position 22,536 of record JBIKIO010000009.1, on the reverse strand, counting down.
TCGTCGGACTCGTCGCGGAGGTCGGAGACCTCATCCAGCACCTTGTCCGTGCACAGCTGGGCGATATGTTTCACCAGGGACGAGCGGTTGACGTTATAGGGCAGCTCCGTGAGGACGATCTGCTCCTTGCCGTTCTTCATCTCCTCCGTGTGGGCGACGCCGCGGACGCGGATGATGCCACGGCCGGTGCGCAGATACTGCTTGATACCTTCCTTGCCGTTGATGACGCCGCCGGTCGGGAAGTCGGGACCGACGATGATCTTCTCCAGGTCTTCGACGGTGGCGCTGGGCTTGTCGATGATGAGACAGGTCGCCTCGACGAGCTCGTTGAGGTTATGGGGCGGGATGTTGGTCGTCATGCCGACCGCGATGCCGGTCGAACCGTTCATCAGCAGGTGAGGCAGGGCGCACGGAAGGACGGTCGGCTCGGTGGTCGACTCCTTGTAGTTCGGGATGAAATCCACCGTGTCCTCGTCGATGTCGGCGAGGAGCTCGGCCGAGACCTCGGAGAGGCGGCACTCGGTGTAACGGTAGGCCGCGGGCGGATCGCCGTCGACGGAGCCGAAGTTGCCTTGCGGCTCGATCAACTGGTAGCGCATGACCCAGTTCTGGGCGAGGCGGACGAGCGTGTCATACACGGAACTGTCACCGTGCGGGTGGTAGTTCTTCAGCACTTCGCCGACGACGCCGGCGCACTTGTCGAACGGGCGGTTGTGGACGAGGCCTTCCCGCATCATCGCGTAGAGGATGCGGCGCTGCACGGGCTTCAGGCCGTCACGCGCGTCCGGGAGGGCGCGGGAGACGATGACGGACATCGAGTAATCGATGTAGGCCGTCTGCATGATGTCCGTGATGTTGGCGGTCGTGAGCTTTTCCTTGTCAGAGTACATATTCGAAGAGGTCTTGAGTTAGGATCGTCAGGTTGATCAGACGTCGAGGTTCGAGGTGTTGAGCGCGTTGTCTTCGATGAAGGCGCGGCGGGAGGGGACGTCTTCGCCCATGAGCATCGCGAAGACGCGGTTGGCTTCGGCGGCGTCGGCGATGTCGACCTTAAGGAAGCGACGCTTGGCCGGATCCATCGTGGTCTCGAAGAGCTGCTTCGGGTTCATTTCGCCCAGGCCCTTGTATCGCTGAATCGTCAGGCCCTTGCGGCCGAACTGGCGAATCTGGCCGATGAGTTCGAGGATCGAGCCGAGGGGAATGGGGTCAGCCTTCTTGACGACCTTCTTAGCCGGCTTGTCTTCGCCCTTGGGCTCTTCTTCGCCTTCCACGGCGGCGGGGGCCTCCTCGGCGGTCGAGCCGTCGATCAGGTGGTAGCGCGGCTCTTCGCCGGTCGTGAACTGCTTCACGTCCATGCCCTGGGTCTCCAGTTCCTTGAGCACCTTGGTGATGGCATCGTTCTCAAAGATCTCGATCACGTTGACGCGCTCCTGGACGACCGTGCCGTCCTTGAGTTTCTTCTCGCGGTCGATCTTGTCGGCGAGGAAGTCCTCGACGCCGGCCTTGCGCAGGTAAGCCTGCTTTTCGTCGGTATCGACGAGGAACTCATAGGTCTCTTCGTTGCCGGTACGGGTGCGGACGATGAAGCGCGGGAGCGCGTGGGTCTTGTGGTCCTGCTGGTCGAGATAGGCGCCGAGCTGGCAGCCGGTACGGCCGATGACGGCCCCGAGGGTTTCCAGACGCGCGAGGGACTCGACGATCTTGTCGAGCTTCTGGCCAGGGAAGACGTGCTTGTCGCGGAGGCGGAGGAGATTCACATCCTCGGAGCCGAGCTCGAGCAGGATGCGGTTCAGCTCCGGATCGTTATCGACGTACTGCTCACGCTTCTTGCGCTTGATGCGGTAGAGGGGCGGCTGGGCGATGTAGACGTAACCGGCCTCGATGAGTCCGGGCATCTGGCGGTAAAGGAACGTCAGGAGCAGCGTGCGGATGTGCGAACCGTCGACGTCAGCGTCCGTCATGATGACGAGCTTATGGTAACGGCACTTCGTGACGTCGAAGGCGCCGTCGCCCTCATGCTTGCCGATACCAGTGCCGCAGGCGGTGATGATCGTGCGGATTTCTTCGTTGGAGAGGATCTTGTCGATACGAGCCTTCTCGACGTTGAGGATCTTGCCTTTGATCGGCAGGATCGCCTGGTAGCGACGGTCGCGGCCCTGCTTGGCGGAGCCACCGGCGGAGTCGCCTTCGACGATGTAGAGTTCGCAGACGGACGGATCGCTCTCGGAGCAGTCCGCCAGCTTGCCGGGGAGTCCGCCGGAGGACATGGCGGACTTACGGACCGTCTCGCGGGCCTTGCGGGCGGCTTCGCGGGCGCGGGCGGCGTTGAGGCACTTGTCGACGATGCGACGGCCGGTCTTCGGGTCGCGCTCGAGGTAATACTTGAGCTGCTCGCCGACAACGGACGTCACGATGCCTTCGACTTCCGGATTAGTCAGGCGCGTCTTGTTCTGCGACTGGAATTTCGGGTCGGGGTGCTTGACGGAGATGACGGCCACGAGGCCTTCGCGCATGTCGTCCCCGTTCAGCTTGGTGTCCTTGTCTTTGACGAGATTGTTGGACTTCGCGTAGTGATTGATCACGCGGGTAAGCGCGGAACGGAAGCCGGAGAGGTGCGTGCCGCCTTCGGGCTGGTTGATGAGGTTGGCGTAGCAGAAGACCATCTCGTCGTAGCGGTCGTTATACTGCAGGGCGACGTCGAGGGTCATGCGGCGCATGCCCGGCGTGGGCTTCTCGCCGTCCGCCATCACGCGCGGGTTGGCGAGGTCGGTGAAATCAACTTCGGCCGCGATCAGGATCGGCTTGTCGAAGAGGCGCTCCTCATTGGCGTTGAGGAAGGAGACATACTCGGCGATGCCATCCTTGAACTCGAACTTATCGGCGCGGCTGGAACGATGATCCTTCATCTCGACCGTGATGCCGGGGACGAGGAACGCGAGCTCGCGCATGCGGCGCACGATCGTGTCATACTTGAACTCCTGGGTGGCGACGAAGATCTCCGGATCCGGATGGAAGGTGATCTTCGTGCCGGTGCGCTTCGTCTTGCCGATCACCTTGATCGACTGCGTGACTTCGCCACGGCAGAACTTCATCTGGTGGACTTCGCCTTCGCGGCTGACTTCCGCGATGAAGCTGTCGGAGAGGGCGTTGACGCACTTCGCGCCGACGCCGTTCAGGCCGCCGGAAACCTGGTAGGCACCCTTGTCGAACTTACCGCCCGCGTGCAGGTTGGTGAGCACGAGCTCGAGCGTCGGCACCTTTTCTTCCGGGTGCATCGCGACGGGGATGCCGCGACCATCATCTTCGACGGACAGCGAACCGTCCGCATGGATCTCGACCTTGATGCTCTTGCAATAACCGGCGAGGGCTTCGTCGATCGAGTTGTCGACGATCTCATACACGCAGTGATGGAGACCCGTCTCGTTCGTATCGCCGATATACATACCAGGTCGCTCGCGGACGGCCTTGAGGCCCTTGAGACGCTTGATGTCGGCGGCGCCGTAGCTTTCGTTGCCGGCGTGCTTGCCGCGATTCGGGGTTTTTTCGGAATTTTCGCTCATGTTCAGTTGTGTAAATAAATGATATTTTCCCGCCCGAAGGAGGGGTGTTTTGATGCTGTTTTTCACAGGGGGGTCTGCAACAGGAAACACCCTCCCGGTGAATGTTTTTGGAGGCCCAGAAACAACTACCAATCAACCCCTTACGAAAACTTATAGGGGGTGTTAGAAACCGTTACTCACACGTTATCCACAGCCCATTTCCGCCCCCGCCGAAGCCCCCTCGGTCCAGCGACTCAAGCCGGCCCGAAAAAGGCCGCGATCGGACCGAGCGCAGCCTCGCCGGCGTCTTCCAGGACATAGTGCCCGGCATCGGCGAAAAGGAGCTGCTGAGCGGCCGGGAAGCGGAGGACAAAACCCTTCAGGAAAGTCTCATCGAAGCAGAAATCCCGCATACCCCAGCAAAGGAGCATCGGCTTGCCCTTGAGCCCGGCCAAGGAGGCCTCGACGCCGGCTAAGACCGTCCGGGTGGGGTGCTCAGCCTCCATGGGGATGTCGGCCACGAAGTCGGCCACGGCCCGGCGGACCGAGACTGACCCGTAAGGGGCTAGGAAACCAGCCTTGGCGGCCGGTCTGAGGGGCTTCTCGACGGACATCCAGGTGGCCGGCCAAGCGAAGCCGTTCAGGCCTTGGACGATGAAGCGCCCGAGCAAGGGCGCCCGGCAAAGGGCGATGCGGGCCGGAATACGGTCCGACAGGAAGGCCCCGGTATTCGTGACGAGGATCTTCCCCACCCTTTCCGGGCGACGGCCGGCCACGCCGAACCCGATGGCGCCGCCCCAATCATGGACGCCTAGGTCGAATTCCTTGAGGCCGAGATGGGCGATGAGGGCTTCGACGTCGGCGATGCGGTCGGCGAGTCGCAGGAAACGATCCGGTCGGGCGGATAGGCCCATGCCGACATGATCGGGGGCGATGACGCGGCGGCCTTGGGCGGCGAGCTTCAGGATCAGGTCGCGCCAGAGGAAGGACCACGAAGGATTACCATGGAGCAAGAGCAACGGACGACCGTCGCGCGGACCGTGGTCGACGTAACTCATGCGTCCCGAGAGCGCGGCGAAATCGTTCGGCGCAAAGGGATAGAGCGCCTGCACGGCGGGCGATAGTTCGGCGGCGGTCATTGGCATTCGACGGCGAGCATCATGCTGGCGAGACCGCTGCCGATGCCCAGCAGCGCGACGCGTTCACCCGGCTTGATCCGGCCTTCGACGATTCCGAGCGCCAGCGTGGCGGGCACGGAAACCGAACCGACGTTACCGAGACGATCGAAGCTCTGGTAATCCTTGGCGGGATCCAGGCCGAGCTTCTCGAAGAGCAACGACGAGTGGCGACGGCCCACCTGGTGCGTCACTACGCGATGCGGCGTGGCTTCGTCCCATCCCGTCACGCCCTTGAAGCGGCCCCAGCAGCGCTGGGCTAGTGCGACGCCCGCAGCGAGCAGCGCTTCGGAATCGGTACGCATATCGAGTTCGGCAGACGACGTATCGCCTTCGCAGAGTCCGTTGGCGGAAGAATCGGTCTCGGCGGCGCCGCCCAAGAGCCGGATCGCACCCGGCCCGGCGAGGTCGTCGCGGCAGATCACCGCGGCGGCGCCACCGGCGCCGATGGTGAGGTTGGCGAAATACGGCTTGATCGTCTCCCGTGTGAGCGCGAGGTCCTCGTTAAGCATGCGAATCGTGCGTTCGACGAGCGGACGACCATCCTCACCCGAGCAGACAAGCGCGCGACGGATTTGACCGGACTCCACCATGCCCGCGGCGAGCACCACGGCGTTGAGAAAGCCCAGGCAGGCGTTAGAGACGTCGAGGATCTGCGCCTGCGGGCCGAGGCCGAGCAGGCCGTGCACGTAGGCAGCGGTCGAAGGCTCGAGACGATCACGACAGACTGAAGAATGAATGAGCAAATCGATGTCGGCGGGACCGACTCCGGCGGCCTGCATCGCACGTCGCCCGGCCAGCGCGGAAGCGGCGGACGGGCGGATTGCCTGCGGCCAGAAGCGGCGCTCACGAATGCCCGTCATCAGTTCGAGACGGCCCTCAGGTAGCTTCAGGCGGCCGTAAAGGGGCGCCAGACGGCGTTCGACCTCATCAGAGGTCCAGACCTCAGGAGGCAGTTCGGCCACGAGGCCGGACAGGACTGTGCGCTTGAAAATCACGCTCCAGGAAGGCGGGAAGAAGCGGCCACGAGTTCTTCGTCGAAGAAATTCCACCCCATGCCTGCATCGACCACGATGCCTTGGCCGTTGATACCGCTCGAACGAGGCGAGAGCAGCCAGACCGCCGTATCGGCGACCTCCTGCGTCTTCAAGGCCTCCTTGCGGAAGGTCATCTTCTCGGCGTGCAGGTAGTTGTGGAGATAGCCCGGGATACCGGCACTCGCACTCGTCTTGAGCGGGCCGGCATTGACGGAGTTGAAACGTACGCGCGTATCAGCAGAGAACGATTTCGCCAGAAAGCGGCTGGCGGATTCGAGCGCGGCCTTGATCGGCGACATGTAACCGTAGTTCGAGGCCGTGACTTGTGAAGAGATGCCGATGGAGACAACCGAGGCGTCGGATTTCAGGTGCGGCTTGAGCGCGCGCGAAAGTTCGACGAGCGAGAATGCCGAGATCGCAGTCGCCTGGAGGAAATCAGCGCGGACGGTCTCGTGGAACGGCTGCATGCCTTTCGAGAAATTGGCGAAGGCGACGCTGTGCAGGACACCATCGAGCGGGCCGTGCTCGCGGCCGACGTCGGCGGCGAGCTGCTGCGTCTGCGCCTCGTGCTCGAGGTCACATAGGTAGACCGGCTTGCCGTCGAGCAGGCCCTTCAGCGAGTCGAGGCGGGCCTGTGAACGCACGGAGTAGACCACCTTGGCCCCTTCGGCCTCAAGGGTCTTAGCGACGTGCCAGGCGACGGACTTCTTATTGGCGACGCCGAGGACGAGGTAGGTCTTACCGGTAAGGCCAAGGAAGGACATAGGTCAGGCGGGTTGGTCGACGAGGGCGAGGGCGAAGCGGATGGTGAGGACGGCCTTACCCTCGCGACGCACCGTGCCGGTCATGAAATGGAACTGCTGGAGCGTCTCGACGTGCTTCACCTCGATCGAGACCGTGTCGCCGGGCTTCACCATCCCCTTGAACTTGGCCTCTTCGATCCGGCAGAGCACCGGGGTCTTGTCGGAAGGGGCGCCGCCTTCGGACTGGAGCTTCTTCGTCAAGTACACGGCGGCAGCCTGGAAGACCGATTCGCAGAGCAGGACGCCCGGCGTGATCGGATTACCGGGGTAATGGCCGGCGTAGAAAGGCTCGTCGGCCCGAAAGGTCCGAGTGCAGGTGGCGCCGTCGGCCCGGACCTCGTCGATGCGGTCCAGGAAGAGGAACGGCGGACGATGAGGGATGGTGTCGAGGACAGCCTGCAACATGGTCACATTTTTGCCTCCGGACGGACGGACAAGCGACACGAAAACACCTTCGCCCGCATTTGCCTTTTGGCGGGCGGCCCACATCGTCAGGGACATGAAGACCCTCTTCGCCACCCTCCTCATGTCCCTCCTCCCCTTCTTCGGTGACGCGGCTGAAAAGCTCGCCGTCGGCGCCTCCATCCCGGACGTCACCTGCAATGACCAAGACGGCAACCCCGTCTCCCTCGCCAAGGAAGGTGCCAAGGGCTACCTGCTCGTCTACTTCTACCCGAAGGCCAAGACCGGCGGCTGCACCAAGCAGGGTTGCTCGCTCCGCGACGGCTGGACTGACCTCCAGAAGGCCGGCGTGAACGTCCTCGGCGTCAGCACGGACGATGAAAAGCTCCAGAAGGAATTCAAGGAAGAGCAGAAGTTCCCCTTCCGTCTCCTCGCCGACAAGGAGAAGAAGGCCGTCACCGAAGCCTTTGGCGTGAAGAACATGATCGGCATGGCCGGTCGCAGCGCCTTCCTCTTCAAGGACGGCAAGTGCGTCTACGCCGACCACAAGGGACACACCAGCGACCAGGCCAAGGTGGTCCTCGACTTCATCGCGTCTTCTAAGAAGTAAGCCACTCGAAGCTTACCAACAGAAAGGCCGCATCGATGATGCGGCCTTTTTCGTGTCCTGACGACAGGCTCAGTGGCCCTTGATCGGGAAGAGGTCGGTCACGCTGTTGTTGCCGTGGATGCGACGGATCGCATCGGAAAGCAGGGGCGCGATCGACAGCACCGTGATCGGCAGGTCCTTCGGCCAGTCGGCCGGCACGGAGTTGGTCGTGATGACCTCATCGATGACGCCGCGGCGGAGACGCTCGAAAGCGATCTCCTGGATCATGCAGTGCGAGACGACGGCGCGCACCGAGCGGGCACCGTTCTTCTTGAGCAGTTCGGCGGCGGCCACGAGCGTACCCGCGGTCTCCGTCATATCGTCGACCAGGATGATGTCGCGGCCTTCGACTTCGCCGACGAGGCTGGTGGCCTGGACGGTGGTCGCGCTCGTGCGGCGCTTGGCCACGAAGCCGTAAGGCAGGTTGAGCATATCGGCCACGGCCGAAGCATACTTCAGGCCGCCCACGTCGGGCGAGAAGACCGTGGCGTCCTTGAGCCAAGGCTTGTCCTTGATGTGTTTGTAGAAGACCGGGGAGGCGTAGAGATGGTCGACCGGGATGTCGAAGAAACCCTGGATCTGCTGGGCGTGCAGGTCGACCGTCAGGACGCGGTTGGCGCCGGCGGCGGTGAGCAGGTTGGCGACGAGCTTCGCCGTGATCGGCACGCGCGGCTTATCCTTACGGTCCTGGCGGGCGTAGCCGAAGAACGGGATGACGGCCGTGATGCGCGCGGCGGAGGCGCGGCGAAGCGCGTCGATCATGATCAGCAGCTCCATGATGCGGTCGTTGGCCGGCACGCAGGTCGGCTGGATCACGTAGACATCGCAGCCGCGGATGTTCTCGTTGATCTGCACGAACGTCTCGCCGTCGGGGAAACGGTTGACGGTCGCGGTACCGAGGGGGACGCCGAGATGTTCGCAGATTTCCTTGGCCAACGCCGGGTTGGCGTTGCCGGTGAAAATCTTCATCTCAGGTAGGCTCATGTCGGTTAACGTTTAGCAGAGTCCAAGGAGGCGGCCAGCGAATCAACCTTTTTGAACAATTCGGGCAGACGACGGGAAAGGACGACCAGGCGACGCTCCAGGCCGAAGGGTACGGCGGGCGTGCCGTTCATGAAGCCGTCGGCGGCGACATCCTCGAACAGGCCCGTCTGGGCGCCGAGTTTGACGCGGTCGCCGAGCGTCAGGTGACCGGCGATGCCGGACTGTCCACCCAGGACGCAGTGGTCGCCGAGGGTCGTGCTGCCGGCGATGCCGACCTGCGCGGTGATGAGACACTGGCGGCCGATGCGGACATTGTGGGCGATCTGGACCAGATTATCGATCTTGGTGCCCCGCCCCACCACCGTCTGACTGAAGCGGGCGCGGTCGAGGGTCGAGTTGGCGCCGACCTCGACGTCATCCTCAAGCACCACGTTACCGATCTGCGGGATCCGCTGGATCTCGCCGTTGACCGGCTCGTAGCCGAAGCCATCGGAACCGATGACGGCGCCGGACTGGATGCGGCAGCGGGCGCCCAGGACGCAATAGTCGCCGACGACGACGCCGGGCTTGAGCCAGCAGTCGGAGCCGACCGAGGCGCGGGCACCGACGTGGCAGCGGGCTTCGAGGACCGCGCCAGCCGCGACGATCGCACCTTCACCGATGACGCAGAGGGGGCCGACATGGGCCGAAGCGTCGACCCGGGCGGTGGCCGCGACGACGGCGGAGGCATGCACGCCGGCCGGAGGACGCGGCCAGAGGCGGGCCTCGAGCACCCCGCAGAGCAGCGCGAGCGCATAGGAAGGATTATCGACGCGCAGGAAGGCCTGGCCAGCGGCCGGCTTGCCGGCGAAGGCGACCGGCACGAGGATCACGCCGGCCCGGGACGAGGCCACAGCGTCGGCGTATTTCGCATTACCCAGGAAAGAAAGATCGGCCGAAGTCGCTTCGGCCAAGGCGGCGACGCCTTTGATCGGGCCCACGCACGCACCCTCGACGGCTTTGGCTCCGGTCAGGGAGGCAAGTTCATCGATGGTGAAGGAAATCGTCATGGTCCTAAATGAAGCGCCCCTGACTGGCAGGGGCGCGGCAGAGTCTTACTTGGCGGCCGGCTTGTCGCCAGCGGCGGGAGCCGGAGCCGGAGCGGGAACAGCCGGAGCGGGAGCGACCGGAGCAAGCGCCGGGGCGGCAGCCTTATGGGCGGCGTTAAGTTCCTTCAGGACGTCCTCCGTGATATCGAGAGAGGAGTCGGCGAACAAAATCTGCGCCTTGCCGAGGACAAGCTGCAGTCCCTTGACCTTGGCGACCTTCTGGGCCTGGTCACGGACATCAGTAAAGATCTGCTTGTTCATTTCGCCCACCCGCTGCTGGATGGCGCGATTGGCCTCGCTGGCGAAGCTCTGCAGCTCGGCATTACGCTGCTGGAAAAGACCCCTCTTCTGCTGGAACTCGGCCTCGACGGTCTTCTTGCCGTTCTCGCTGAGCATCGGATCCTGGCCGCGCTTCTGGATGCCGAGGAGCTCAGTCTGGAGCTGTTCCACGATCTTGAGGCGCTCGTTGACATTAGCTTGGGCGGACTCTTCGGACTTACGCATGTCGGCCTGCAATTCGAGAGCCTTGCCGTATTTCTTGAGGATCTCCTGTTCATCGATGAAACCGACGTTGGGGGCGGCCGCGTAGACGGAGGCGGAGACGAAGAGGAGGGCGAAGAAGGACTTCATGGGAGGAGGATGTTGAAGAAGCGGTTAGACGGCGGCTTGGCAATCAAAAGACCGTGCCGAAGCTGAAGTTGAACTTCATCCCGTCTTCGTTGACGTTGGCACCGGCGTTAGGCTGGCCGGCCGGGACCTTGGTCATCTGCAGCGGGATACCGAAGTCGAGGCGCATCACGGCGCCGCCGAGCAGGATGCGCATGCCGACCCCGTAGTTGGAGTTGGCCTCGCCGAAACCGAAATCGGTCTCGCCGCGGTTCACCAGGCCATGGTCGTAGAAGGCCGCGAAGCGCAGGTTTTCAGCCACCTTGATCGTGTATTCCGCGCTGAAGAAACCGTAGGTCAGTCCGCCCATCGGCTCATTGCCGAAGGACGTATCATAGGTCGAATAGCCGCCGACGTCATTGAAGTTGAAGCCGCGCATGTCGTAGGCGCCGCCGAGGTAGAAGCGCTCGTAGAACGGCAGCGCGCCGGCGGTACCGGTGAGCAGGCCGACGCGACCGATCACGCCGATGGTCTGCTCGGCGGTGGGCGAGACCAGGAACCAGCGGCCGGTGCGGAGCTCGGAACGGAGATACTTCAGGTCGCCGCCCAGGCCGTTGCCACCGATTTCTTCGGAGAGCGAGATACGCGAACCACGCGTCGGGAAGTTGAACTCGTCGCGGGTGTCGTAGATGAGGGAGAGGGAGACCGCGGAGATCACCCTGCCGCCGGTGGCGGCTTCGGTCACGACTTCGGCGGGCGCCGTCGAGCTGACGTTATCGACCGAGACGCGGCGTAGGCCGTAACCGACGCGCCCCTCGACGTTACCGAAGACTCGCCGACGGGCGTAGAAGTTCACGCCTTCCGTGAGCACGGCGTAGTCGGCGGAGGCGAAGCCGGCGAAACGGCGCTCGATGGAGTAACCCACGGCCAGATCGCGTTCCCACAGAGCGGGCTCTTCGAAGGAGTGCTCGAAGGAATTGGTCAGGCTGCCGACCGAGAGACGGACGCGGAACTTCTGGCCGTCGCCGCGATACCAGCCTTCGGGGTTGGAGAAGTCGAAATTCGCTTCCGAGTACTCGACGAAGCCGACGAGGCCTTCGACGGTGCTGAAGCCGGCGCCGAAGCTGACCTGACCCGTCGGGCCTTCCTTCACCGTGACGCGCAGGTCACTCTGGCCGGGGACGGGAGTAGGGACGGGGGCGACGCGGACTTCCTGGAAGAACTGCGTGTTGCGCAGGCGAGCCTCGGAGACGCGGGTGCGCGCCAGATCGAAGATTTCGCCGGGCCCGAGGGCGAGTTCGCGGGCGATGACCGTGGAGCGGGTCTTCGTGTTACCCTGAATCTCGACGGCACGGACCGTGTGACGCTGGCCTTCCTCGATGACGTAACGGACGTCGATCGCACCGGTCGTGAGATCGGGCTTACGCACGACCTGGACGGAGGCGTTGATGTAGCCCATCTGGCCGTAATATTCCTTCAACTTGTCGGCGGCGGCCTCGACGGCAGGGACAGCGAAGGCATCGCCGGACTTAAGTTGGTCGTACTCGACCGGATGGGCCCCGCGGCGAAGCGAAGGCTCGGCCACGACCTTGCGGAGCGCGGCGTCGGTGAAGAGAGGGTCGGTGACGCCGAGGCGGTTGCCCTCGATGGCCAACGCGCCGACGGTGTAGCGACGGCCTTCGGTGAGCTTGAAGACGACGTCGAGCCAGCCGGATTCGTCGCTGACATCCTTGGACACGCAGACCTTCTCCGGGTCGGCGTCTTCGACCTGGACGTCCAGATAGCCCTTGGAACGGTAGAACTCACGGATCTTGCGGCAGTCGTCGCGGTACTGCTCCGGATCAAGCCGGCCCGAACCGAGGATCGAGGAAAACTTATACCAGCGATACTCGCTGGTCGCGAGGTTGGCGCCTTCGGCGATCGCGGAGCGATCGAACGACTTCGCGCCTTCGAAACGATAGGTGTCGACCTTGAGGTCGATGCCCTCGTTGACGATGACCGCGACCATCTTGCCTCCCGGGACGTCGCGGAGCTGGGAGGTGACGCGGGAGAAGGGACGCGTCTTGCGCAGCGCCTCCTGCAGCTTGACTTCGGCGCGACGGAGCTGGGCCATGTCGAGCGGCTCCCCGAGCTTCACATCTTGGAGCTCCTCGCCGCCGAACCAAGAGGCGTCGGCGCCGACGATGCCTTCGCCGCCGATATACTCGATGCCTTTGAGGATCGGCCGAGGCTCGACGGTGACGACGACGTCGACCTCGCCGGTGACGGGGTCAAGGACGGGTTCGACCGTGGCCTGAGAAAATCGTCCGGTGGCGTAGAGGGAGCGGACGGTGCTCGCGACGGCGTCCTTCGAGAACGCCTGGCCTTCGCGCAGGGCGACGAAGCCGCGGACGAACTGCTCGGAAACGAGGGCGCCGGAGGCCTGGATCCGGATGCTCCGGACCTTGGGGTCTTTCGGCCCGAGGGTGTTCTGCGCCGCACAGACGAGCGGAACCATGGCGAGGGCGAAGCAGGCGGCGCGGAGCCAACGGCGGCGGAGGAAGGGCTTATTCATTATTTCGGTAGTCTCTAGCGGGTGATTCGAAGCGTGTCAGCCCCGGATTGAAGAGCAAGTTGATGTCGGAGGTGGGTCCGTTACGATTCTTCGCCACGATCAGCTGACGGGCGTAACAACCGTCCTGGCCGGCCTGTTCGGCCTCGGCTTCGGCGGCCTTGCCCTGGCTGACGGGGGGCTTGGAGATGAGCATGACGATGTCGGCGTCCTGCTCGATGGAACCGGACTCGCGAAGGTCGGACATGCGCGGCTGGCGGGCCTCGTCCTCGGACTTACGGTTCAGCTGGGCGAGGGCGATGATCGGGATCTTGAACTCCTTGGCCATGGCCTTGATGCTACGGGAGACCTCGGCGATCTGCTGTTCGCGGGGCAGGCCCGAATCCAGGCCGTTGATGAGCTGGATGTAGTCGATGACCACCATGTCGAGGGGCGTGCGGGCGTGGACGCGGCGGCACTTAGCGCGGATCTCGAGGATATTCTGGCCGCCGTTGTCGTCGACCACCAGCGGGAGGCCCTTGTACTCGTTGGCCGCCTGGACGAGGTCGACCTGCATGCGCTCGTCCGGGTGGGCGGTCCGTAGCTTCTGCATGTTCACGCGGGCGCGGGAGCAGAGCAGACGCAGGGCCAGCTCGCGGGCGGGCATTTCCAGGGAGAACAGCAGGACGTTGGAAGGCTTGCGGTTCTCGTTCGGCTTGGGGAACAGCGCCGCCTCGATGAAGTTGAGGGCGATGGAAGTCTTGCCCATGCCGGGGCGGGCGGCGACGACGATCATCTGACCCGGCTGGAAGCCGAAGGTCATCGCGTCGAGGTCCGGGAAGCCCGTCGGCACGCCCTGCACCGAGTTGCGGTCGCGGATGATGCGCTGGACGAGTTCCATCGCCTCGGCGATCGGTCCGTCGATCGTCTGGGCCGATTCGGAGATACGGTCCTCGCTGATGCGGAAGAAGGATTGCTCGACCTCCTCGAGGAGGCGCTCGATGCCTTCCGCGTGCGTGTGCGCCTTCTCGACCGTCGTGACGGCGGTGGAGATGAGCTGGCGGAGGAAATGCTTCTCGCGGATGATGGCGAGCCAGTGGGGCGCATGCGCGGTCGACGAGATGAGGCCCGTCAGCTCGTTGACGTAGGTCGCGCCACCGGCGGACTCCAACTTGCCTTCGCGACGGAGCTGCTCGGTGAGCGTGATCTCATCGATGCCGGTGCTCGCCTGATTCAACTGGACGGCGACGGCGTAGATGTCTTGGTGCTTCGGATCGAAGAAGTAATCGGATGTGACGCGCTGCTCGAGGCAGCGCTGGAGCGTGTCACCGCCGTCGATGACGATGCTCGCGATCAGGCCGCGCTCGGCGTCGAGATTATGGGGCGGGACACGGTCGCCATAGTTGGGGGCGGCTTCGCGTCGCTGGCGCTGGGGTCGTTCGGCCATGGGAAAGGGGCAGTATGGGAGAGGGATGCTCGGTGGACAGCGCCAATCGGGCAGGCCGTTCACTCATTGTTCACGGCCTATTCACAGGCCGGGGAGCCCGGAAAAGAAAAAGGCGCGAAGCGGGTGCTTCGCGCCTTTCCGGAGAGCCGGTCCGATTACTCGGACTTGGCAGGCTTGTCCTTGCGGGGCTTGCGGGCCTTCTTGCCCTTGTCGTCGCGATACTCGCGTTCTTCGGCCTCGGGGGCTTCTTCCACGGCGACTTCGATCGGATTCTCGGAGACGACCTCGAACTCCTGCTCGACCATGACGGTGCCATGGAGGCGGATGCTCGTGGTGTGCTTGCCGAGAAGCTTGACGGGTCCCTGGCCGAGATGGATGCGCTTGCGCTCGATCTCGATGCCGTGCTCGGCGAGCTTGGCGGAGATCTCCGCGGTGCTGATCGCGCCGAACATCTTGCCTCCCTCGCCGGTCTTGACGGCGAAGACGAGCTTGATGCCGGCCAGCTTGGCGGCGGTGGCGTTGGCGACCTCGAGGTCGAGGGCTTCACGCGCTTCGCGGGCCTTCTTGAGGGCCTCGACATACTTCGTGTTGGAGCGGTTGACGGGGAGCGCGATGCCCTGCGGGAGCAGGAAGTTACGGGCGAAGCCCGCGCGGACGCGGACCTGCTCGCCTTCGGCGCCTAGGCCGTCGACGGGCTTGATGAGGAGAACTTCGGTGAATGCCATGGTCTTGCTTGGGTTATAAGGTTGGTGAGGAAAAGATTAGAACGGGACGTCGTCGCCGCCCTGGTCGCCGGAAGGCGCCGGGGTGTCGTTGCCGCCGCGGGAACGAGGAGCGGAACCGCCCTCTTCGCCGCCTTGGGCCTTGCCGCCGATGAAGGTGAAGTTCTCGAGGACGACGCCGAGGCGCGAACGCTTCTCGCCGGTCTTCTTGTCTTCCCACTGGTCGAGCTTGAGGCGGCCTTCGACGAGGATGCCGGAGCCTTTGCCGCAATACTTGGCGATGATCTCGGCCTGCTTGCCGTAGCTCTCGATGTCGACGTAGGTGACTTCCTCGCGCTTCTCGCCTTCCTTGGTGGAGTAGGAGCGGTTGACGGCGAGGGAGAACTTGGTGAGGGCCTGGCCGGACGGAAGGGCGCGGGCCTCCGGATCGCGGGTCATGTTGCCCGCGAGGATCACGCGATTGAAGGAAGAGGCCACGGCGAGGCGGGGTCGGGGATTACTTGGTCACCTGCACGAGCAGGCGGTTGACGGTGCGGTCCAGGCGAAGCTTCTCACGGAAGGTCGTCGGGGCGGAGACCGGTCCCTCGAAGTGGAACTGGACGTAGAGGCCGGAGGGGAACTTGCGGTCGACGACGCGCGAGAACTCCTTCTGGCCGAGGTTTTCGACCTCGTTGACCTTGCAGTCGATGGACTTCAGGATGTCCTTGAGCTTGTCGATGACGGTCTCGGGCGCATCCGTCGAGCCGCGGAGGTCGAGGATGAGGCTGGCGCGATAGGCGCGGCGGATCGTGGCGGTGGTCATGGTGATGGTGATTTTCTGTTGGTGAGGTTTTGGGCGGCCGGGAGGCCTTGGGAAAGGAGGGTTTCGAGGTGTTTGATGAAGTCGGGGATGCGCTGGGTCAGGGCTGCGAGGTCAGCGTCGGGGAAACGTCCGAGGACGTGGTCGGCGAGATCCTGGCCGGGATGCTGCTTCGGTCCGATGCCCAGACGGGCGCGGACGAACTGTTCGCCGAGGTGGCGGATGCAGCTGGCGACGCCGTTGTGGCCGGCGGCGGAACCTCCCAGGGAGAGGCGGAGCTGACCGGGCTCGAACGCGATGTCATCGTGGAGGACGACGAGCTCAGGGAGCTCGATCCGGTGAAACCGGAGGAAGGCCGCCAGGGGCGACCCGCTGTCGTTCATGAAGGTGAGCGGCTTGATCAGGTGGACGGAGGAACCTCCGAACGTGATTTTCGCGACTGAGGCCGAAAAACGGCTCTCTTCCTTCCAGACCGCGCGAGCCTGAGAGGCGAGCGCGTCGATGACGATCCAACCCGCATTGTGGCGGGTGGCGGCATATTCTCGGCCCGGATTGCCGAGGGCGGCGATGACCGAGAATGACATTTGACTTCAAAGAACAGGTGCCGGGGACGCCCGGCGCGGAAATTACTTCTTGGCGGCAGGCGCGGCGGCAGGCGCGGCACCGGCGGCAGGAGCGGCACCGGCGGCAGGAGCAGCGGCACCTTCGGCACCCGCGACGGCGGCGCCGGCGACAGGGGCGACCTCGGCGGCGGCTTCTTCTTCGGCCATCTCGGAGCAGACGATGACGACGCGCTTGGGGTCGCCCGGGAAGGTGATGCCCTGGGGGGCCTTGACCTCGCCGACGTGGATGGACTCGTTGACCTTGAGCTCGGTGACGTCGATCTCGATGAACTCAGGGAGGTCCTTCGGGAGACAGCGGACGTTGATGGTCTGGGAGACGATGGCGAGCGTGCCGCCGTCGGTCTTGACGCCGTGGGCTTCGCCGATGGCGCGCACCGGGATGGCGGCGGTCATCGGGGAATTCGGGTCGATCTCCATGATGTCGATATGGAGGAACTTCTGGGTGATCGGATGACGCTGGAACTCCTTGATGAGGGAGAGCATCTTCTTGCCGTCGACGTCGAGATTGATGAGGGAAGCGGCGTTGCCCTTGGCGCGCATGAGGTCACGGAAGGCCTCCTGCTTGACGGCGACGCTGTGGTTGCCGGACTTGCCGTAGATGATGGCGGGAATGGAACCTTCGACGCGGAGGCGGCGGGCGGGGCCACGGCCATGGAGTGCGCGGCTGGTGACGTTAAGGGTGAGCTGCTTCATGTTGGTATAAGGTCTTTTGGTGCCTAGTAAGTCGCGGGCCCGCGTTGTGCGGCCGTGCCTTGCCTAGGGAAAGGAGGGTCGAACCTGATAAACCCAGCCCCAGAAGCAAGCGGTAAATTAAAAGGGGGTCTTCCTGGTGGAAAACCCCCTCGAAACCCGTTTTTAGGGTTCTGGCTTACTTATAGGAGGCTAGGTAGGCGGCGATATCGGCCACATCCTGGGCGCTCAGGCCCAGCTGTTCGCCGGACATCATGAGGGAGCGGGTCATCTTGGTCTGGCCGCCCGCCACGCGATCCTTGGGCACCAGCTGGGTGAGGCCGCCGGTCGAGGTGATGACGATCGGGTCGTTGTTGGACTGCAGACGTCCGTCGATGCGGCCGCCGACCTTCAGCTTGAGGGAGACGCCTTCATAGCCCAGGGCGATATCCGCCGAGGGGTTGACGATGGCGCGGACGAGGGCCTCGCGGCTCTGGCGGGAAGCCCAACCCTTGAGTTCCGGACCATAGGCGGGGCCGTTGCCGTTGAGCTGGTGACACATGATGCAGCGCTGGGCCAGGGCGGCGCCCTTGGCGGCGTCACCGGTCTTAGCGAGGACGTCCTGCTCGGTGTAGGTGCCGGCAGGGGCTTCCGGCACTTCGATGGCGTTCACGACGACCTTCTTGGCGTCGTACACGCCGGCGTTCTTGAGTTCGGTGCGGATGTCATAGGCCGACCAGAGACCGGTCATGCGCATCAGGGCCCAACTCTTGGCTTCGGAGGCGGAGGGCGAACCATCGGCGCAGAGCTTGATCATCGCGAGCGCGGCTTCCTTGGTGTCGACGAAGGACAGCGACTCGACAGCGAGGGTGCGGGAAGCCTGCGAGACCTTGGCGGAGGAAGCGCGGGCGAGGAACTCGGACACCGCGGAAGCGGGGTGCAGGAGCCAAGCGATACGCTCGACCTCAGGCGACCAGGCTTCGGCGCCGTCCTTGGCGAGCGTCGACTTCACGGCGGACCAGACGGCGTCCTGCTTGTTGGCGGAGCCGATGCCGAAGGCGGCGACGGAGTTCTTGTCCGAGACGTCGAGACGACGGGCGAGCTCGATCAGGATCGGCACGGCCTTGTCGGCCGGGGCGGCGTGCAGGGAAGTCGCGACGTCGCGACGGACGGCGACATCGGTGTCGGCGGCGAGGTCCGCGGCGATACCGAGGGTGTCATGACCGGCACGGCGCAGCGACTGGAAGGCAAGGCGACGCAGGGAAGGATTCGCATCCTTGAGGAGGGCCTTGGTGCGGTTCACGCCTTCTTCGCCGAGGTGAGGCAGGAGCCAGACGCCGCGGGCGGCGACGTAGGGATTGGCATCGCGGAGGATCTCGGAGACGACCGGCAGCGACTTGGCGCCGAAACCCTTGAGCGCGTTGAAGCCGAGGTGACGGACGTTGACGGCCGGATTACGCAGCACGGCGGCGGCGCCTTCGGGCGTGGAGACGTCGATCTTCGGGAAGACGGACTTGAAACCCTTGGGCGCGATGCGGTAGATCGCGCCGGTGCAGGTGTCATCGAGGGTCTGGTGGCCACCGACGCGGGAGTCATACCAATCGGCGACGTAGATGGCGCCATCCGGACCGACGGTGACGTCGGACGGGCGGAAGAGGATGCGCTCGTTGGGCTTGGTGGAGGCGTCCGACTTGAGCTTGTGGAAGTCGGTGCCTTCAAACTCGCGGGTCGGGTTGGAGGTGATGAGGTCCTTGCGCGTGGATTCATTGAGCGCGTAAGTTCCCTTCTGCGGCGCCAGCTTGTAGGCGAGGACCGTATTGCGAGACGGTTCGCAGTTCAGCAGCGTGCCTTCCCAGGCGGCGCCGAGGGCGCCGTTCTCGTAGACCGTGATGCCGGTGGGCGAGCCGCCGCCGTAGACGTCGCCGACATCCATGGTATCAGGATCGTCCTGACGCCAGTGCGCGCGGGGCATCGACTGTCCCGGACGCTTGACGGAGCCGTAGCTGGCGCCGGTCGGCGTGGTGTAACCGGCCGAACCGTACTCGAGGACGAAGGAAGTGCGGCAGCTCTGCGAGTCGTCGTTGTCGCCCTGGAAGAGGTCGCCGAGGGAGGACGGGAAGCTCTCGTAGCTGTTACGGTAGCCGTTGCCGAGGATCTCGAGACCGGTGCCGTCGGCGTTGAGGCGACCGGAGAAGCCGGAGGACCAGACGAAGCCGTCGTCGCTCTTCGTGCCGATGTTGGCGCGGGCGTCGAAGGGCCACTTGCCGCCACGCTCGTCGACGTAGTTGCTGGTGACGCGGAAGGTCTTGCCCGACTTGTCGGTCACGACCGCTCCGCAATTGCCGGAGTTGATGTAGAGCTTGCCGTCCGGGCCTGCGACCACGGCGTGGAGCGAGTGGTCATGGTCCTGACCGCCGAAGCCCGTGAGGAAAGTCTCCTGCTTGTCGACGGCGGCGTCGAACTTCCCGTCGCGGTTCACGTCGGTGTACTTCGTGATGGTCGGCGCGTGCGAGACGTAGACGACGTTGTCGATGACAGCGATGCCGAGCGGAGAGGTCCACTCGGGGTTCTGGACGAAAGTCTGGACGGAATCCGCGAAGCCTTGGCCCTTGGAGTCGGTGAGCACGATCACGCGGTCGCCTTCGGCGCGACGCTTGCCGCCCTTGTTATACGTACGATAGTTGACGCCCTCGTTGACCCAGAGACGACCCTGCGCGTCGAAGTCGATGTTCGTCGGGTTCGCGAGCATGGGCGAACGCGCCCAGAGGGTCACCTCGAGGCCTTCGGGAATCTGGAAGATGCCGGCCGGCAGCGCGCCGCCTTCGGAAGGCTTGTAGGGTTCCGGCGCCGGCTTGGCGGCCGGGGCGGACTTAGGCGCGGCGACGAGCGACGCAGCGGCGAGGAGGAAGAGCGCGGAACGGGGGATCATGGGGGTAAGGGTTTCTACATCCCCGGCGGCCGCAAGTTCCAGCCTATCTTTTCGGCAGACCCCTACCCTGGCTTAGTTCAGCTCCACCACTGACGAAGCGTGGCGAAATCCTTGCGCGTGGCCTCGACGGCGGCCTGCAAGGCGCCGGCGTCCGTGACCTTGCCCTTCAGGTATTCGACATGGAGGCAGACGGGGCCTTCGTAGGCGGATTTACGCAGCTGCGCCACGGCATCCTTACCCACGGACCCTTCGGACAACGGGCAGCCGACCGGCACCCTGCCCTGCCACTGGAAACTCTTGAAATAGACCATCGAGATATGGTCACGGGCCACAGCCAGTTCATTGGGCCAGGAAAGCCCGCCTTCGACCATCGCGTGGAAGAAGTCGAAATTCCAGGACAGTTCGTCGGGGCGGTAGTCCTTCATCAGCATCGCCATATCCCAGACGCCCGCGCCGACATACTTGGCGCCGGAATGGTTCTGGTAGCCAGGTAAAATGCGCGCTTCGCGACTGAGCGAGACGAGGTCACGGAGCTGCGGCTTGATCTCGTCGAGCTGAGCCCAGGGAGATTTTCCGGCGGCATAGGCGTACCACTTCATACGATAGCTCGGAATGCCGAGCGCGGCGCCGGTGCGCAGCACCTTCTCCGTACGGTCAACCGGATTGACCGTATTGAGGTCGGTCGTCATCAGCGTGATCGCCACGCCGCATTTCTTGAAGGCCTCGACGAGCCTAGGTAGATCATCCTCGACGCGCGCAGGCTCGACGTGACCGCCCTTGCGGACAGGGGCTTCGACGCCTTTGAAGCCGAGCTCCGCGACCGTCTCGGCGAGCTGATCGAAAGGCAGGCCGACGAGATGTTTCGTGAAGAGGCTGAAGGCCGGAGCCTTCGGCGCAGGCGTCGCCGCAAGCACCGGACGGAGCATCGCTCCCGCCATCAACGAGCCGGAAAGACCCAGCATCGATCGGCGGGAAAGCATCGGCTTACTTCTTGACGATGCGCTTCACCTGGCCGGTGAGCGAAGCGACGAGCACGTCGCCGTTGCTGGGGTCGTGGCCGAAACCGGCGACCGTGGCGTCACGGGCGATCTCCTGCGACTTCCACTCGCCGCCGTTATCATGCAGCGAGAAGATGCGACCTGAAGCGAAGTCAGCGAAGACGTAGGCGCCGGCGATGGCCGGGACGCGGTCGCCGCGGCAGACGACGCCGCCGGTCACGGAGTTGCCGAGCTTGCGGTCGTATTCATGGATCGGAGCCTTGAAGGCCGTGGCCGGGGCGAGGGCCGGCTTGGCCTTCTTGCCGCCGGAGTCCTTCGGATTGAAAAGGTGGAAGCCCTCGACGTCGTGCCAGCCGTAGTCGCCACCAGAGACCAGGATGTCGATTTCTTCGTAGAGGCCCTGGCCGACGTCGCCGGCGAAGCAGGCACCCGTCTGGGGGTCGAAGGAGAAGCGCCAGGCGTTACGCAGGCCGGTGGCCCAGGTCTCGGTCCGGACGGAGCCAGCCACGAGCGGGCGGCCGCGGTGGGAGGTGGCCTTCAGGAAGGGGTTGTCGGCCGGGACGGCGTAGAAGGCCTTGCCCTGGGCATCGGTGATGACGGAGTCGTGGGGGTTGGGGGCGGGGTTGCCGGCCTTCTTGTCGACATCGATCCGGAAGACCGCGGCGTGGAAGCCCTTGTTGATGTAACCCGCAGTGTCGAAGGCATCGCCGCCGGCACCACCGTCGCCGCAGCTGATATAGAGGTAACCGTCCGGACCGAAGTGCAGGTCGCCGCCGTTATGATTGGCCGCCGGGTCGAGCTGGGTGATGAACGGCTGCTCGGACTGGGGGTCTACCTTGAAGGGTTGGATGCTCGAAAGCAGGAAACGGGAGACGCGCTGGTAGAGCTTCCCTTCAATCCTAAGGCTATAGTAGACAAAGACTTGCTTATTTTCCTTATACTTCGGATGGACGGCGAAACCGAGGAAACCGCATTCGCCGGCGGCGTCAAACTTACCGTCCTTCGGGTTGAGCTGGAAGACCTCCGTCTTAACCGGTCGGCCCGCAGCCAGGCCCGAGATCATCTGGACCTTGCCGCCGAGGAAGTCGCCACCCTTGGCCTTTTTCTTGTCGGCGGACGGCGCGACCACCGGGTCGCCCTTCTCGATGATGAAGACCGCGTCCTTGCTCCCGGGGAGGGGCGCGACCGCGACCGGGAGGCTGAACTTCATGTCCGGGAAGGCCGGCTCCAGGGAGACGACGCTCTCTTGGGCGACGACGGAAGTCATCCCGAGAAGGAGCGAGAACAGGAGGGCGGCGGGCGGGCGGAGACTCATGGGTTTGGGGTATAAGAAACACCTAAGTCGGAAGACGGGCGCATGCAAAAGATTTTTCACCGGGACGGCGGGACCGGAAGAAACCTTCACCCTACCCTTATTTTTCGCTGGTTTTCAGCGCACGGTTCGCTACTTAATACACCCGCATCACTGCACAACCAACCCACAAACAACATGTCCAAAGCCCTCACCAAGTCCCAAATCGCCGGTGCCATCGCCGA
>JBIKIO010000057.1:0-8833 GCA_044361555.1 Opitutales bacterium | reverse complement strand
GGGCGTCGTCGCCGACAGGGATGACCTTGGCGACATGCCCGGGAACTCGTAGAAGAAGATGGCCGAGGATGAAATGTTCGAACCCTAGGGCGCGGATACGCTTCTTCGTGCGCTTGCCGACGCGGATGACATCGATGTCAGCCGACTCACTGATGATGGCGTCGATGGCCCGCTTGGAGGGACCATCGTGAGGAGGCGCGATCAAGATGAAGGGCAGGCCTGCGATCGCATCATCCAGGTGAGCCTTGATGTTCTTGATGAAGGCCTCCCCGTCCTCGACCACTCCGATGTCGTTCCGAATGTGCCGAGGCTTAAGGCCCGCGAGCGGGGCGATGACATCCATGAGCTCAGCCGTCTGGGCGTCCATCGGCTGGCCCTTGGCGACCGACTCAACCACGAGCGCCAAACCCGCGTCGACTTTTGCGAGGCGGATCAGATGCCGGATGTGCTTCTGACGGTTGACCCCGCGGTAGAGCGTGTAGGTCTCGCCGGCTTCAGTAACATTACGGGTCGTCACAAACTGACGGGCATCAGCCCAAGGCAGGATGAAGGCGCCGACATCCTCGAAGTTCGCGGTGCCAAGGATCACGCCGATGACCTGGCGTGCGGAGGTGGTGAAGGCAGGATGGTTACTCATTTCGCTGCCCATCCTCCACGGGCCCCCTGGGAAACTCATGGGGAGAAAGGGTGCCACTGAATGGGCGAATAGGCATGATAGGCCGCCTTTACGGCCCGATTTCATGGCTTGGCGGTGCCACCAGACTCCGCCAGAGACTCATGGCCGGCATTCGCCATTCAAGGATTTGCTTGTGAACACCTTAAAGGAAGGTGGCATGGGAAACATGCCGGCCGCCAACCCCCGCTCAGACGACTGGAAGATGCTCACCTTGGTCGGCCTAGCCGACAGGCTGGCGGTGAAGACGGCGAAGGCGGACAAAGAGAATTCCGCTCACCTGAATGATGCCAGGAAGAAGAGGTGGGCGGGATCCAAGACAGTTCTTCGGTTCATTTTAAGAAAATTCATCCAACCAGGAAGCCAAGCCGCCGCGATCAGAGGCTTACGCGACTTGGACGAGGCACGCATCAAGGCCATTGATGCGTTCAATTCGCAGATGCCTGACACAGGGCGACTGAAGGCACCTTCGGGCGCATTTACTCCAGCCACTCCAGAGGTCATCCTGAAAGCCTTCTGTCATGTCGCGCTCCGAGTTCGCGCGACGTGCATCCGCGCCAACATCAGTGATATCAGTTGGCAAACTTTCCGCCACGTCGTCGCACCGCAACTTGCCGCTCACCTTTGTAACCTCGAACGCGAGTATCCAAACGACAGCAGCTGGCCTAAAGATGAATCAGGAGAGTACGATCCGGTCGATACATGGCGTCGGCCAAGCCAATTGCTGCGTGGCGTGAAAAGCGGTGGCTTCAATCGCCGGCGACTTGATTCCGAAGGGCCTAAGCTATCGCTTGCCAGACTGAAGGATGCAGCATCAAAAGAAGGAACCGTCATATCTCCGTGTTGCGCGAAGACCTCTATCCTCTTGCGAGCGCTCCTTCAGCTCTGCTCCGATAACGATGAAGACTGGGAGCGGGCCGTAAACATGGCGGGCGTGCTGCTTCGCCAGATGGATGCATACGGCCAGCAGGTTCATCAAGGCTTAGGCGACATCCACCAGACACATCTTAATAGCGCCAACTTGGCGGCATTCACCGATCTGGCCTGTGCACCCATCATCGCCGAGCTGAACGAGGAAGGTAAGACCCTGGACCGTAGAATCAACCTACCCCAGACCCGCCGCCGGATCCTGAGTTATGCCCCCCTGATAACCGACCCCTCGTCCGCCGAGCTGGATATGGATTTTACGGGTGCGGTAAGCATGATACGAAAACGCATCAACAAGGACGAAGGCGACGAATGGGCGCGCGCTTGCATGGGCTACGCCTACTACATGAGCCGAAGATGCCTGATCACCGCCCCCGAAACAGAGGAAACTCATCAAGCCTCTGAACTCACCTACGACCTGATGGAGCGGGCCTTCAAGACCGGGAATCCTGACACTCAGCAGATCGCCCTACGTTACCTTGCCGGCTTTGCGACCAATCCACGCTTCCGCTGCACATCCTTGGCGCAACATATGGCGAAGGAGTGGGTGGCCATTTATAAGAAGGCCTCACCCAAGGGCATGGCCCATCTCTTTCTTGGCCGCCTCGCCTTCATCAACGGTGACACCGAGAAGGCCATCGGGCTTTACCAAAGAATGTTCGTGAGGGCCTTGCCGAAAGAGTTCAGCGACGAGGCAACCGGTGTGACGCACCCCTTGGAAGACCATGAAGCATTGGCCTACCTGATTCCTGAATGTTATACCCTAGCTGGTCTTTTACTGCGAAATGACAATGACAAGCCCGAGGAAGAAAGCTTGTTGCAGAAACAAATCTGGCGAGCCGGCGTGGCTCATTTCGGGATCGACTGCGACTGGCCTAAGGAGGCTGAGCGCATCAAGACCGGTTTCGAGTACCGTAAAGGGTTATTGAGCGGGCGAGTGACACCGAAGTCCTAGTCAAAATGGCATAAAAAGACTTACCTGCGTCCGTTGGGACGCGGGGTAGTGGCACCTTTTCTTCCCATGCGTAAGTCCAGGGAGGGGACATCTTCGTTGTCATGGATTCACCCATGTCGCGCCCGATCTCCTTCCAAGCACCCGACGATAATCTCGGCCAGCGCCCCTCCGGAACGCCGACGTTCCCTCAGCCGCTGATCAACCGCCCCGGAACCCGCGGCGGCTCTCCCCTCTCCCGGCACGTCTAATCCCAGACCCCGCACATAGAAAGGAGCCACAAGATGTACACCGACCCTGACGACGACAACCACGCCAACCAGTGCAATCCGAACAACGACGAGTACTGGCACTCCCGCGAGTAATCGCGCCTGGAATTTCGCGCGGGGCTGCGAAGCAGCCCCGCTTTTCCACCCTCACCATTCACCCCGAAGCATAGAAAGGATCAATTAAATGCCCACCAACTACGGTAACGGCAAACCTAGCATGAACCCTGGCAAGCCCTCTGGCGGCGGTCGCTATAACGCCCCACGCAAGTAAGCGAGGAGGGGGAAGTAGATAAAAGCAGAGGGCCACCAGTCGGTGGCCCTCTTTGTTTTCGGACTATTGGTTGAAGCCGCTAGGTCGGAACGCAGTGCCGAGGCGGCCCTCACTTGGGTAAGCGACAAATCATCTGTTTCGTGCGACAAGTGCCCTCGGGGCTTGGGCGGGGGCGGGGAGGCTAAGGGTGCATATGAAACCCATCACACCCTCCCTGCCCTTCCTGTCCTTCCCGACCGACGAGGTGCTCCGCACGTTCCAGCCGGTGCGTGCGCTGCTGGTCGAGACCAGGCCGCCCGCCGGGGCGCAGGTGCCGAACTTCTTCGCTTCACCGGAGGCCATTGTGGGCATGGAGCTCCATGACCCCCGGCCGCTCCTCGAGGCCATCGCAATCGAGATGGGCTACGATCCGGATAAAATCGCCTCGGGCCAGGGCGAGACGGGGATCTCGGGCCATACCTGGGTCACCTATTGCAGCGAGCGATGGCTCCCGATGCTGGTCCGCTGGCAGGCCCGGGAGGCGCAGCTGCTCGTGACGATGGTCGAGGCATTCGATTGCGGCGACGGTTCCTCGAATCTGCGGATGACCATCCTTGGCGACGCGGCAGCCAAGCCGATCATGCGTCGCTTGGCGGTCGCTCTGTCCCGGTTCGGACTGACCCGGCGCGGCGACTGCCACGGCATGGCGACGGTACACGGGGAGTCGCTGCGGGTAATGTTGCCAGAGATCGCCTGCAAGCGCCTGGACTCCACGCTGACCATCAACGGGGATATTCACGGCCGATTGAACGAGACTCGTGCCGGAGAACTCCCGGACCTCCTGCATTCGTGCGACGTCAGCGCGCTCCCAGGGGCAGACCAGATGCCGATCGGCGGGGCCGAACTCTGGCTGCCGCACCGCCATCCCCTGAAGATGACCTTCGCGCCCGACCGGGCGATCCCGGCCGAGCTGGTCGAACTCATCCAGAGGCAGAGCGTGCAGAAAGCCCGTGACCTCACGACCCAAGAGCTCCGCCGCTTCTTCGCGTCCAAGGAATCTCGCGACAAGCGCGCGTGGCTCAGCCAAGCCGCGGGCGAGTCGGTGGAGTCACAGCAACAGCGAGCCTACCTGGCGGGGGCGCTGCTGGAGATCGAAAAGGCGACCACGAACGACGGTGGGCTGAGCCGCCCTGGCCTGCCCTTCGACACCTTCGCTTTACGCACGGGCGTGACTTCGGTCGGGGATGACCTGCGCTGGCCGGCAGCGGAGGTCTTCGCGGGAGCCGGCCCGCAGCCCACGCCGAAAGGAATGAGCCGCGGCCTGATCGAACTGGCCCTTGGGGCCGTCGAACATGCGGTGATGATGATGTGGAGCATGAAGGAAAAGGCCTGGCTCAAGCCGCCGCGCGAGGGATGGGTGTCCCCGGACATGAAGGAGAACCTGCTGAAGGGCCCTGGATCTCCCCGCGCCAAGATCTTCCGGGCCGAAAAGCCGAGCTTCGGTATCCACCAAGGGCTGCCCATCGCGGCGAACTACACCGCGGTCGTCTGGCGCAAAAACGACGCACAGGCCCTGGCGATCGACTTCGCCTACCATCGCCCGACGGATGGCGTGCATCTGGCGCGCGTGCGGAGGTGCGCGGTGCCGGGCAGAGACAGCGAGGGCTCGAGGGCCTGAGGGCACGAGGGCTAGGGCGGGCGGACGCGTCGCCGACGCGTCCCTACCTCAAGGCAGGCTATGTCGTGACGCGGTCCCGACCCTACCTCGATGCAGGCGCTAGGGCAGCACGCGGTGCTGCCCCTACCTTGATGCAGCGGACGCGTCGCCGACGCGCCCCTACCTGGGGCCGGGGCTAGGGTTGTTCCGGGGGCTTGGGCGGTTTGGGTTTCTTTTCTTCGAGGTGCTCGAGGTAATTCAGCTGGGAGTCCCAGTCCTCGTCTTCGAGTTCGTCCGGGTCGACTTCGTCGCCGGCGCGGATCCGGGCGTCGAGCGACTCGGGCTCGGTCGGCTCGAGTTCTTCGAAGATGTCGTCGGGGTCGATGTCTTGGTCGTCAGGATTTTTCATAAGGGCGCGGGAGTCTGCAGGCGTGTGCCAGCTGTCAAGCAAGTGACGGCGGCGAGGCCAGCCCTGGAGCTACTAGAGTGTGGCACTAAACCTTGGACCCATCCGGAACGACACAGGGGCGTGGGCCTTTGACGCGTCACACGAAAACGGACGATCATAATCAGCCTTTGGCTAGGTCGGCACGCTGTGCCGACCCTACCTAGAGACAGCGGATGCGATGTCATCGCAGCCCTACCTAGTGGGAAGGGGCTGGACGGATTATACGGGATGAATAGAAGGATGGCATCGATGGCCTACTCCACCGCCGACTTCCATTACCTGACGATCCTGCGCGAGCTCGAGAAGGAGACGACGCGCCTCGAACGACGTCGTAAGTCCAGCGAGCGCGGCCAAGCGCACCGCACAAGCCGGGTGTTCCGTGACTTGTTCGGTGAGCTGAGCGGGAAAGTGGCCGGCGACAGCATCACGTTGAAGCTGAAGGCGTCGGGCGAGAAACTCCTCGAGACCGAGCTGGCGAGCGCCGACCTGATCCGCGAGCTGACCGAGGGCCGCCCACGCTACGAACGGATCGCCGCCGGCGACTGGCCTCCGGTGGTCCCAGCCCCCCGGATGGTCGAGCGATTCACGGCGCTGACCATCGGCCTTCATTCCGAAGACCCGAGCCAGCCGCTTTCCGCCCATGCCGCGCAGGCCTTCAAGTCGGCGGTCCTCCCTGCCCTGGCCTGGGGGCTGGTGAGCAGCCTCTACGAACTCTCCGAAAATCTCCGCAGCGAAGCGCAGGCCGAGCTGGCCCGACTTTTCGCCGGCCCCCGCAAACCCCACCAGGACGAACTGATCCTGAACGACGAAGAGCGCGTCGGCTTCCTTTATCTGCGGATGGTCGAAGCATGGTTCAACCTGCTGGACTCGGCCCATCCGTGGGGCGTAGCCAAAGCGCAGCTCGAAGAAGCCCGGCACAAGCTCGCCGGCTGGCTGAAGCGTCCGCTGACCGAACTCGACACCCTGCTCTGGGAAGGCCTGGGTGAGCATTACACCAGCCAGCATGCCGGGGCGCAGCGCGCTCGCGTGGTCAGTCAGGCCGGCGGCCACACGGCCGGTTTCATCCGGCACCGGCTCCAACTCTTCACCGCCGCCGCCGACCCGAAGATGCGCAAGTTCCGCCTGCAGACCGAGAACGTGCTGATGAAGGCAGTCGGGGCCCGCTTCGCCGCCGAGGACAAGTCGCCTGCCAAGTCCGAGGAAGCCGCGCATGAAGCCTGCGGCGCGGCCTTCTGGCTCGCCCGCGCCTGCTTCGGCAAACACATCGGCGACCAGACCCGGAACATCCCCGCCGACCTCGCCTCCGAGAGGGTCCTGTTGCTCCTCCTGCGGGCCGCCGTGCACCTGAAACACGACGCCCAGCTCCAGTTGACATGCGTCCGCTATGCGGCCGGGTTCGCGACGAACCCGCGTTATGTCCGCTCAGGAGCCGTACTGGATAACCAGGAAAGGCTCGTCGACCTCTACGCCAAGATGCCCGGCGCCCGCCGCTCGCTGACGCAGCTTTTCCGCGGCCGCATCGCCTGGCAGGACTGGAAGGCCGGGCGCGCGGAATCTCCGCAACCAGCCCTCAATCACTACGCCGCCGCCCTCAAGGAACACAGCCACGCGGAACATGGCTTCGACGCCGAAGCACCCATCCACTTCTTCCCGGAACTGATCGTACTGCTGGAGCAGGCCCGGAAACGGAAGACCCGCGAGGTCAGCACCCTGCGGGCGGTCGATTTCATCACCCAGCGCAACTACGGCATCTATTTCGACATCGAGACCGAGAAGCAGATGATCATGGCCGGACTCAAGGAATACGCCGATTTCAAGGCGATGGTCCTCGGTAAGCTCAAGGAACGCCGCAGGACGAAGCTAGGCGCCAGCGACGCCCTCGGAGGCAAGGACCCGGAACTACTACCGATCTATCAGGAAGTAATCGATACGGAGTTCCCGGCCGCTCCAGATTACCGCGAGTACGTCGCCGATCTTTTGTCGATGCCAGGGGTCACGATCCGTCGCAGCCGCTAAGCTCGCTGTTACGCTTCCGCACGTTGAGGCGGAAGGAGTTAGGTAGGATTTGGCGTTTTCGTACGACGGCGACTTTGCGCCTGCCAGGAACATGGCCGGCCGATCTGCCCGCAAAGAGAGATACTGACGTATGCCCTATGAATATTGGGGTTTATGCACGGCGGAGGGCTTGCGTGCAACATAACCAGATCCAGGGAGGGGGCAAAAGGGAGCCTAGTTATTACCTAACCTCACTACGACCATGCTACCACTGAACTCCATCCCGACCGAAATCATCCGCAAGAGCCTCGTGCCCTACCGGGGCTTCCTCACGAAGATGCTCATCGACCTGCCGCCCGAGGACGAGCCGCTCCGCGGCAACGTCGGACAGCGCGACCGCCTGACCGGCGCCAAGGAGGCGGACCTCGCCTTGTCTGTGACGCCGATCTACCAGGTCTTCGCCGACCTGTTCGGCTACGATCCCGCCCTGCTTCAGGCCGGGAACGGCGACTGCGGCGTCCCCGGCCATGATTGGAACATCTACGGCCAGAAGGAACGCGTCCCCCAGGTCATCCGCTGGCGCGGCTTCGACGGCGGCGAAGCGCTGCTCTGCATCGGGACTTCGCAACAGCACTTCTTCGTGATGGTGACCGGACTAGCGAACAAACAGATGGCCCCGAAGCTGGCCCTGGTGTTCGAGGCGCTCGGCGAGCTCAGCAACGAACAGCAGAAAACGACCGCTGATATGCCGGCGGGCGATCTCCTGCAAAAGGTCGTCATGGAAACCGACATGGCGCGCTTCGAACTGACCGCGGGCTACTGGTGCTCGACCAAAGACGGCGACCCGGACGAGCTGCAGGCGGCGGAGCTCAAGAAGCTGCGTTTCTCCAGCAAGTTCCACCACCACTTCGGGAGCGGCTCATATCCCTACGCCGTGCCGCGTCACCGGCTGACCGAACTGAGCAAGGCCCAGCTGCCGGGCCAGCGGATGGTCATTACTCACGCTGACGCCAAGGTCCCGTTGCTCTTCGCGCAAGGCGAGCCGATCCCGGAAACGGTCTTGGAGCAGATCTATGCGACCTCCGCGGAAGACGCCGAGAAGGCGATGCAGGAAATGCTTCAGCCGGAGTTCGAGAGCAGGGAAGAACGCCTGCATAACTTCCTCTACGACGAAGGCCTGGCCGTCACGGTCGGTAACCCGGAAGAAAACGAGCGGGCCTTCGCCCTCATGTTCCGCATCCAGGCGGTGGAGCGTGGCATGCTCCGGCCGATGTATCGCGAGGTACTGCAGACGACCTTCAGCCAGAACTTCCGCAGCACGCCGCCGAAGAGCCTGCTGGGCACTGGCCCGATCAACCAGCTGAGCGGCGGCCATGTCATCCCGAGCCAGGACCTCATCAAGCGGCTGATCATGGCCACGCTGGAGCATGCGGAGCAGCTCCTCAGCCGCCGGAACGATGAGTTCAGGCTACTGGGGCGAGTGATCCCGAGCGACGACATCGCGCAACAGCGAGACATGAATCCGATGGCCTCGAAGGCCTGCACGCTCGAAAAGCCTTACACGGCGCTCTACCGCGGCCTGCCTATCCGCGTGATGGAAAGCATGGAGGTGGGCCGCGCAGACGACGCCGAAGGACTGGCGGCCGACTACTACATCGATCG
>JBIKIO010000056.1:0-8869 GCA_044361555.1 Opitutales bacterium | reverse complement strand
GGGACCAAAGGGTAGGGACGTGATTGCCATCACGTCCGTGGGCGGACGGACGTCGTAAGCACCGATGGCTGAATCGATGACAGAGGGCTGAATCGATGGGAAAGCATCGCAGCGTCTCGGGTGGCAGGTGGCAGCCCCAGGTGGCAGGTGGCGGGACTTTTCCATTCAGCCCTCTATTCAGTCCTCCCTTCTGCCCTCCGTCATGTGTCATCGATTCAGCCATACTTGATTTGCGGTGTCGGGTGACAGCCCCCGGGGCATCAGCCTTTCAGGTATCGGCAATCAGCCTTCGGCAGACGGCCCCGGGCGCCAGCTGTCACCATCTGAGATATGCTAAGCTCTGATTTGGGTTTCCTGACCGCTTACCGCTTACTTCGGCTGCAGCTCATCTATTCAGCCCTCCATTCAGTCCTCAACGCAGTCCTCCACTCAGTCCTCCGTGATCGATTCAGCCATCTGTCATCTGTCCTCCGTCATCGACCCAGCCATCGACTCAGCCATCTGCCCTCGACCCAGCCCTCCCTTCCCCCTTCAATCCCCTCACCC
The DNA here is from genome assembly GCA_044361555.1 of Opitutales bacterium. GTDB lineage: Bacteria > Verrucomicrobiota > Verrucomicrobiia > Opitutales > UBA953 > UBA953. The sequence goes on along the minus strand of JBIKIO010000056.1, from coordinate 8,323 downwards.
CCATGAAGCTGTCTTCGCTCCTACTCGTGTTTCTCGCCGCCCTCGTCGGCGCGGCCGAACCGCGCAAGCCGAACCTCATCTACATCCTGAGCGACGACCTCGCGCAGGGGGATATCGGGGTCTACGGGCAGAAACTCATCCGCACCCCGAACCTCGATCGGATGGCGGCCGAAGGCACGCGCTTCACCCAAGCGTATTGCGGCACGACGGTCTGCGCGCCCAGCCGCACCTCCCTGATCACCGGCCTGCATTCCGGACATTCGCCGATCCGGGCGAACCGAGAAATCAAGCCCGAGGGACAGAAGCCCCTGCCGGCGGAGACGATGACCGTCGCACAGATCCTGAAGTCCGCGGGCTATGCGACCGGCTGCGTCGGCAAATGGGGCATGGGGATGTTCGACACGACGGGCAGCCCCCTGCGTAAAGGCTTCGATCGTTTCTACGGCTACAACTGCCAGCGTCACGCCCACAGCTACTTCCCCTCCTACCTCTACGACCAGGACCGCCGCGTCGAGCTCGCCGGCAACGACGGCAAGAAGGCTCGCGCCACCTTCGCCCAGAACCTCATCCAGCGGGAAGCCGAACAGTTCATCCGCGACAACAAGACCAAGCCCTTCTTCCTATACTACGCGATCACCTTGCCGCACGGGACGCACGAGATCGACGACCTCGGGGCTTACAAGGACTTGCCATGGACGCCTACCCAGAAGGCCTACGCCGCCCAGGTCACGCGACTAGACGCCGACGTCGGACGTCTCTTCGCGCTGCTCAAGGAACTAGGCCTCGACGAAGACACCTTGGTGATGACCTCGGGGGATAACGGTTCCTCTTTCGCGCCCGACTCCGAGGTGGGCAAGCTTTTCGACCAGGCCTCCAACGGCATGCGTGGCTTCAAGCGCGGGCTCTACGAAGGTGCGCTGCGTCAGGCGGCTCTCGCCCGCTGGCCGGGCAAAATTCCCGCCGGCCGCGTCAGCCACGAACCCTGGGCCTTCTGGGATTTCCTGCCGACGGCCGCCGAGCTCGCTAGCGTCAAGGTGCCTGCCGAACTGAAGACCGACGGCCACTCCCTGGTCTCGTTCCTCCAAGGCGGCGCAGCGCCGAAGCGCGACTACTTCTATTGGGAACTCCATGAAGGCCAGTCCCTGCAGGCCGCCCGCTGGGGCGACTGGAAGGCCGTCCGCAACGGCCCGCAGGCCAAGGTCGAGATCTACGACCTGAAGGCCGACTTCGCGGAAAAGAATAATCTCGCCGCCGTGCGGCCTGAGCTCGTCGAGAAGGCGCTCGCGATTTTCAAGGACGCGCATGTCGCCGACCCGGACTGGCCGCTGCGCGGACCGAACGCGGCGAAGAAAGCGAAAAGATAGGTATCAGCGGTTGGCGGTTGGCGGTTAGCGGCTGGGAAGATCGGCGAGCAGAGGGAGACCGGTTATAAGGTAGGGACGTGATCACCATCACGTCCGTGGGCGAACGGATATCAGAGAGGTCGGTGACCTTACCCGGCTCATCGCACGTGCCTTTGCGAACGGCGGCCATGGTAATGGCCGCCCTACCCGAGACAGGTAACAGCGGTTAGCGGTTGGCGGCTGGGAGGATCAGCGAGCAAAGGGAGACCGGAAACCGGATAATTGGCTGGGGGGCTTCATTTTCAGGTCTCAGGTCTCAGCCATCAGGAGCCGGGTGCGGGTAATCAGGTTCAGGTTCGGGTAGCGGGAGATCTGTCATCTGTCATCTGTCATCTGTCATCGATGCAGTCATCCTCCATTTCGGGTGGCGGGTGGCAGGCCCAGGTGGCGGGTGGCGGGCTTTTCCATTCAGCCCTCCATCCAGCCCTCAACGCAGCCCTCCATTCAGTCCTCCGTGGCCTTATCTGTCCTCTGTCATCGACTCAGTCATCTGTCATCTATTCTGCCCTCCATTCAGTCCTCGATTCAGTCCTCAATTCTCCCTTCAATTCCGTCACCGCCATGAAGACCCGTAAGCTCGGCAACTCCCCGATTCATCTCACGCCCGTCGGCCTGGGTACCTGGGCCATCGGCGGCGGCGATTGGAAATTCGGCTGGGGTGCGCAGGACGATGCCCTTTCGATCCGCACCATCCACGAAGCGATGGCCGTCGGCATCAACTGGATCGATACCGCGGCGGTCTACGGACTGGGCCGATCGGAAGAAGTCGTCGGTCGCGCCCTCAAAGAGATGAAGACCAAGCCGATCATCTCGACGAAGTGCGAGCGCTGCTGGGAACCCGACGGCACGATCGTGCCGCGCCTCAAGCGCGCGAGCGTGAAGCAGGAATGCGAGGACAGCCTGCGCCGCCTGCAGGTCGACGTCATCGACATGTATCAGATCCACTGGCCGCAGCCCGACGAGGATATCGAAGAAGGCTGGTCCGCCGTCGCCGAACTCGTGAAGGAGGGCAAAGTTCGCTTCGCTGGCGTCAGCAATTTCAGCGTCGCGCAGCTCGAGCGTATCCGCCCCATCCACCCCGTCACGTTCCTGCAGCCGCCCTACAGCATGCTCAACCGGAGCATCGAGGCTGAGTTACTCCCTTACTGCGAAGAACACGACATCGGCATCATCGCCTACAGCCCGATGCAGAAAGGTCTGCTCAGCGGCAAGGTCACCAAGGAATGGGCCGCCGCCCTGCCCGCCGACGACCATCGTCGCGCCGACCCGCAGTTCAACGAACCACTCCTCTCCAAGAACATCGCGCTCACGAAGGCCCTCGCCGAAATCGCGCATCGCTACGGACGTAATTCCGCCGAACTCGCCATCGCCTGGGTGCTGCGCCAGCCGCGCGTGACCGCCGCCATCGTCGGTGCGCGTAAGCCGGGCCAGATCAAAGAGACCGTCTTCGGCGGCAAGGTCGCCATCAAGCCGGAAGATCTCGCGCGGATCGAAGAGGCGTTGGTGGTCCGCGGGTGAAGTAACTCAAAGGGAGACCGGAAACCGGATGATTGGCTGAGGGACCATTCTCAGGTCTCGGGTCTCAGCCATCAGGTATCAGGTACGGGTGCTCAGGTTCAGGTTCGGGTTCGGGTTCGGGAAATCTGCCCTCTGTCTTCTGTCATCGATTCAGTCATCCTTCATTTCAGGTGCCAGGTGACAGCCCCTGGGGCATCAGCCTTTCGGGTGTCGGCAATCAGCCTTCGGCAGTCGGCTTCAGGCTCCAGCGGCCGCCATCTGAGATTTCCTAACCGCCAACCGCTTCCCGCTAATATCGGTGACAGCCTATCCATTCAGCCCTCAATTCAGTCCTCAACGCTGTCCTCAATTCAGTCCTCCGTGGTCTTATCTGTCATCCGTCATCTGTCATCGACTCAGTCATCTCCCTGACTTGTATTATCCCACCCCATGAAGACGATCCCCTTGCTGCTCGCCCTGACTTCGTTCTCTCTTTTCGCCGCCGACGCTCCGAAGGCCGCGCCGGCCGAAAAAGCCCAGGCCAAAGCCAAGGCGAAGGCCAAGGCTCCGAATCAGGCCATGGCGCCGATCCAGGACGTCGCCGGACTGCCGCGCGTCCTGCTCATCGGCGACTCGATCTCGATCGGCTACACCCTGCCCGTTCGCCAGGAACTGGCCGGCAAAGCCAACGTCCATCGGATTCCCGCCAACGGCGGCCCGACCAAGAACGGCACGGCGAACCTCGCCAAGTGGCTCGGCACGGGCAAGTGGGATGTGATCCACTTCAACTTCGGCCTGCATGACCTGCGTCACATGGAGGACGGCAAGCGCCAGGTCGAGCCGGCCGACTATGAAGCTAACCTGCGCTCGCTCGTGGCTGACCTGAAGAAGACCGGAGCGAAGCTGATCTTCGCGACCACCACGCCCGTGCCGGAAGGCAAGCTCACGCCCCAGCGCACGTTCGGAGATGTCGCCGTCTATAATGACATCGCCCTCAAAGTCATGAAGGAGAACGGCGTCGCCATCGACGACCTTAACGGCGCGATCACGCCGACCCTCGCGCAGCACCAGAACAAGGCCGACGTGCACTTCAACCCCGAAGGCTCGGCCACGCTCGGCAAGGCCGTCGTAAAGTCGATCAACGCGGCGATGGGGAAGTAAGTAAGGGCCCAATGGTATTGGCGGTTAGCGGATAGCGGTTAGCGGTTAGAAATGCCAACGAGCAAAGGGAGACCGGAGACCGGGAGGTTTGCTGCGGGCATTATTAAGGACCCCAGCCAATTATCCGGTCTCCGGTTTCCCTTTGCTTGAAAACCTTTTGTCTCGGGTAGGGCGGCCATTGCCATGGCCGCCGTGTCTTAAGGTAGGGACAGCACCACGTGCTGTCCTAGGTGGCTTTAGTCCAATGGGAGGACGCGATGGTGATCACGTCCCTACCTCGATGCCATCGACCTATCCCTGTCCCTAGCCCTAGCCCTCTGGGCCTGCAAATGAGCGGCTTTGACGCTCCTTTGCAGGCCCAGTCAGGAACATTCCCCTTGGCAGGTTGTAGAAAGAGGGACAGGTTTTCCCTTCCCCCTTCTGACCATGCCTCCCCGCATGGCGCTTCCCCCTTTTACCAAAACCAGAAACCCCATGCGCAAGCTGTCCACCCTCCTGCTGGCCCTGCTCGGACTCACCTCCGTCTCGGCCCAGACCCTCACCCTTGAGACGGGTGACAACATCGCCTTCGTCGGCAGCGGCTTCGCTGACCGGCAGCAGCATCACGGCCACTTCGAGACCCTGATCCATCAGGCGTTCCCGAACCACAATATCGTGGTCCGTAACCTCGGCTTCTCCGGCGACGAAGTCGGCGTGAAGCCCCACCGCTCCGACGAAGTCGCTGGCCTCGATTACTTCCTCAACATGAAGCCGGGCGCCCTGACCACGATGGTCGGCAAGACCGAGGTCACCTACCACGCCGGCGCGCACTTCCACGCCAACGTGATCTTCGCCTACTGGGGCTTCAATGAGTCCTTCGCCGGCGCAGCGGGCCTCGACACCTTCAAGGCCAACCTCGACGGCTGGCTCAAGAAGACCCTCGCGACCGACAACGGCAAGGGCAAGACGCGCGTCGTCCTCTTCTCCCCGATCGCCCACGAGGACCTGAAGTCCGCCGACTTCGACGCCAAGCTCGCCGCCGACAATAACAAGAATCTCGCGCTCTACGCGGACGCCATGGCCGGCGTCGCCAAGGCCAACAGCGTCCAGTTCGTCGACCTCTTCGCCGCCTCCCAGAAGCTCTACGCCTCGGCCAAGTCCCCGCTCACCCTCAACGGCATCCACGTCAACGCCTCCGGTGACGCCGCCTTCGCCCCCGTCCAGTTCCAGGCCGTCTTCGGCAAGTCCGCCCGTGCCGTGGACGAGAAGGTCCGCGCCGAGGTGAACGAAAAGAGCACCCAGTGGCACCACCGCTACCGCACCGTCGACCAGTTCAACATCTTCGGCCAGCGCTCCCGCATCAAATACGAAGGCATCGATAACGCCAACGTGCTCGGCGCCGAGCTCGCCAACCGCGACCTCAAGACCGCCAACCACGACAAGGGCATCTGGGCCGCCGCCCAGGGCAAGCCGATCGAAGTGAAGCACGACAATCTCAAGGCCGAGATTCCCGTGCCCCCGAACCGCAAGGAACCCGTCCCCTACCTCAGCGGCGTCGACCAGCTCAAGCACCTCACCACGCCCGAAGGCGTCAAGGTCGAGTTCATCGCCGACGAGACCATCATCCCCGAGCTCATCAACCCGGTGCAGATGAACTTCGACACGAAGGGTCGCCTCTGGATCGCCTGCTGGCCGAGCTACCCGGAGACCTCCCCGACGACCAAAGTCTTCGACAAGCTCATCGTCCTGGATCTCGACCCGAAGACCGGCAAGGTCCTCAAATCGACGACCTTCCTCGACGGCCTCAACTGCCCGACCGGCTTCCAGTTCTATAAGGACGGCGTGATCCTCATCCAGTCGCCCGACATCTGGTATGTCCGCGACACCGACGGCGACGGCAAGGCCGACTGGAAGGAACGCCTGCTCACCGGCATGGACGCCGCCGACTCGCACCACGAGACGAACTCCATCTGCTATGAACCGGGAGGCGCGATCTACCTCTCCGACGGCGTGTTCCACCGCACCCAGGTCGAGACCTTCAACGGCGTGCTGCGCAACACCAACGGCGCCATCTACCGCTTCGAACCTCAGACGAACAAGCTGACCCGCCACGTGCCTTACGGCTTCGCCAACCCGCACGGCCGCGTCTTCGATTACTGGGGTAACGACATCATCACCGACGCCACCGGTAACGCCAACTACTTCGGCCCCGGCTTCTCCAGCCACCTCGACACCGGCGCGCACTCCGGCTTCAAGCAGCTCTGGAACCGCCCGTCGCGTCCCTGCCCGGGCACCGCGATCCTCAGCAGCCGTCACTTCCCTGACGACTGGCAGGGCGACTTCCTGAACACGAACGTGATCACCGTCCAGGGCATCTTCCGCGCGAAGATCACCGAAGACGGCGCCGGCATCAAGGGTGAGACCCTCCTGCCGAACCTCATCGAGACCGACAAGGAGAAGGCCGGCAACTTCCGCCCCTCCGGCGTCGCCGTCGCCCCCGATGGTTCGCTCTACGTCATGGACTGGTCCCAGATGCTCATCGGCCACCTGCAGCATCACCTGCGAGACCCGAACCGCGACCACCAGCACGGCCGCCTCTATCGCCTGACCTACGCCGGCCGCCCGCTCCTCACGCCGAAGAAGATCGACGGCGAGTCCGTCGAGAACCTCGTCGCGCTCCTCTCCGAGCACGAAGACAACGTCCGCCAGCGCGCCAAGATCGAGTTGCATAAGCACGACACCGCCAAGGTGATCGCCGCCGTCCAGAAGTGGGCCAAGCAGTTCGACCCGAACAAGGTCGAGGACGCCCACCATCTCCTCGAAGCCCTCTGGGTCCACCAGTGGCACAACGTCGTGAACCCCGAGCTCCTCGGCCAGCTGCTGAAGTCGCCTGAGCCCCGCGCCCGCGCCCAGGCCGTGCGCGTCGCCATCTACCAACGCGACCGCATCCCGAACGCCCTCGCGATCATGGAAGCCGCCGTCAAGGACGCCCACCTGCGCGTCCAGCTCGAAGGCGTCCGCGGCCTGAGCTTCTTCCGCGGCCAGGACACCGAGCGCGCCATCACCGCCGCCGCCAGCCTCAAGGGCGCCAAGGATTACTACATCGCCTACTGCCTGCGCCAGACGATGAAGCAGCTCGAGTCCCTCCCCGAGGGCAAGGGCAAGGTGAACCTCCGCGACTACGCTGACCAGAAGGAAGCCTCCTACGGTCCGAGCGACAAGAAGCTCTCGAAAGACGACAAGCGCCTCTACGACAAGGGCAAGGAAGTCTACTTCCGCGAAGCCCACTGCTCGACCTGCCACCAGGCCGACGGTCGTGGCGCCGAGATGCCCAAGGAACCCGGCAAGCCGGCCCGTGGCGCCTACCCGCCCCTCGGCCGTACGCCTGGCTACCCGTCCAACGGCTGGCTCGAAGGCGACCCCGACCGCGTGATCAAGATCGTCCTCAACGGCCTCTACGGCGTGCAGACGATCGACGGCAAGACCTACGGCGACGCCGCCTCCGGCCAGCCGGTGATGACCGGCCTCGGTCAGCTGCTCAATGACGAGGATGTCGCCGCGGTGATCACCTACGTCCGCCAGTCGTTCGGCAACAACCTCCCGGCCGTCAAGCCGGCCCAGGTCAAGAAGGTCCGCGAGTCGATCAAGGGCAAGAACAACGCCCTCTACACCGTCGAGGAAGTCCTCAAGGAACACCCGCTCGGCACGCCCGCCAAGGCCGAGCCGGCGAAGGGTAATAAAAAGAAGTAATCCCTAGGATTTCTCTCCGCAAAGGGCGTGCCGACCGGCACGCCCTTTTTGTTGCCTGTCAATAACTCGACGGGTCAGGACGCTCGGTCCGCTTGCCTCTGGCACGAGTTCAGTAAGAGTCAGGTCATGAGACCTGCCCTCTGGAAGGCCGTCGCCGAAAACCTCAAGGCGCATGACGCGGCCTACCGCCTGACCGCACGCGATGACTTCAACGCCCGCGTGACGCTCAAGGGCTCGACCGCGCTCGTTCGCGCCTTCTACCAGCCGCGCGAAGGCGACGTCCCGGGCGAAGCCACCGTGCACCTGACGCTCGACGGACAGTCGCAGCTCGGCGCGATCGCCGCCTTCCTGTCCGACCAGAAACGCTACGCGAAGAAACTTCCGTCCACGCTGCACTTCTCCCAGGAACTCTCCGCGCGGAAGCCGGAAGGCCTCGGCGAGGCCCGCCTGACCTTCAAAGCCAACGTGGTCTCCTGGCACGACACCAAGCTCATCGAACGTCTCGGCGTCTTTTACGCCGACAGCTTCCACGC
>JBIKIO010000055.1:0-8961 GCA_044361555.1 Opitutales bacterium | reverse complement strand
TCATCTCGGCGTCATGCTTGTCCTTGATCCAGGAAAGGAGGACGGAGGTGTCGAGGCCGCCGGAGTAGGCCAGGACGATTTTCTTCTTCTTGCTCATGGTAGTGGTATGGGAAAATCAGCCGCGGTGGGCGGCGAGGTGCGCGAGGATGGCCTTCTGCACGTGCAGACGGTTCTCGGCTTGGTCGAAGATGATGCTCTGCTTGCTTGCGAGCACTTCGGCGGAGACTTCCTCGCCGGGGTGGGCCGGGAGGCAGTGCATGAAATAGGCGGAGGGCTTGGCCAAGGACATCAGCTTCGCATTGACCTGATAAGGCTGCATGGTGCGCAGGCGCTCGGCCTTCTCGGCTTCCATGCCCATGCTGACCCAGACATCGGTGTAGACCATATCGGCGTCTTTGACGGCGGCGGCGGGGTCGGTCGAGAAGGTGAAGGTCTCGGCGAGGCCGTCTTTCTTCAGCTGGGCGCGCACTTCGGCGCCGGGCTCGTAACCGGCCGGACCGGCAAGCGCGATCTGGACGCCAAGGGCGGCGCCGCCGAGCACGAAGGAGTTGGCCATGTTGCAGGCGGTGTCGCCGAGGAAGGCGACCTTCTTACCCTTCAGAGAGGCGGCATACTGCTCCGGGCGGCCGGGAGCGTAACGCTCGGCGAGCGTGAACATGTCCGTCATGAACTGGCACGGATGCAGGAAATCGGATAGCGCGTTGACGACGGGCATCGTGCCGCAACGGGCGAACTCCTCGAGCAGACTGTGTTCATGGCAACGGATGACCATGCCGTGCAGGTAACGGGAAAGGACGCGGGCGGTGTCGGCGACGGTCTCACCGCGGGAGATCTGCAGATCGTCGGCGTTGAGCATCACCGGCTGGCCGCCGAGCTCATGGACGCCGACCTGGAAGGAGACGCGGGTCCGGGTGCTCTTCTTGAAAAACATCAGTCCCCAGGACTGGTGCGCAAGGGCGGCGCCGGCGGACTGGCCCCGGGCGGCTTTGAGCGCCGCGGCGGCAGCGAAGACCTGGGCCGTCTCGGCCGGACTCAGGTCGGTCTCCTTCAGGAAATGACGCATCTCGGAAAGCGTTCCAACATAGCCCGCTGGCTACGTTTGGACAGCGGAAAATAAGGGTAGGAAACCGCTCAGGCCGCCTTCCAGTCGCCAAGGACCTGACGCAGGATTGCCACGGACTCGGCCAGCTCCTCGGGCGAGGCGTTGAGCGGAGGCAACAGGCGTACGGCCACGCCACCGGCGGGCGCGGTGAGGATGCCGGCCTCACGGAGGGCGGCGACGACCGGAACCGGGTCGACGTGCAGGATGACGCCGACCATGTAGCCGGCGCCGCGGACTTCCTTTACGAGGTCCGGACGGAGGGTGACGAGCCCACGGAGCGCGGCATGCCAGGCGACGGAACGCTCCGCGACCTTGGCGACGAGTTGTTCGGCTTCGAGGATTTCGAGCACGGCCAGACCCGCGGTAGCGGCCAGAGGCCCGCCGCCGAAAGTGGTCCCATGCGAGCCAGCCTGGAAGAGGTCGTCGTGCGGAGGCGCCATCCAGATCGCGCCGATCGGAAAACCGCCGCCGAGGCCCTTGGCCATGGCGATCGCGTCGGGCTTCACGCCCGCGTGCTCGTAAGCGAAGAACTTGCCCGTCCGGCCGATGCCGCACTGGATCTCGTCGATCAGGAACAGGACATTGCGGGCGCGGCAGAGCTGCTCGACGCCGCGGAGGAACTCAGGGGTCGCAGGATTCACGCCGCCCTCGCCCTGGATCGATTCGATCAGCACGGCGGCGGTGGTCTGCGCATCGATGGCCTTGTCCCACGCGGCGAGGTCGTTGAGCGGGGCAGTGGTGAAGCCGGAGAGCAACGGACGGAAGCCCTTCTGGATCTTTTCCTGCGGCGTGGCGGACATGCCGCCGAACGTGCGGCCGTGGAAGGCCTTCTCGGCCACGACGACGCCGATGCAGGCGCCTTCGGAGCCGGACTTGCGCTGGCCATGGAGGCGGGCGAGTTTGAGCAGGCCTTCGTTGGCTTCGGCGCCGCTGTTGCAGAAGATGACGCGGCCGGGACCGCAACGCAGCGCGAGGGCGTGGGCGAGTTCGCCCTGCGGCTCATTGCGATAGAGATTGCTGACGTGGACGAGCTTGCCGGCCTGCTCGGTGACGCGCTTCACCCAATGCGGGTGGGCGTGGCCGACGGCGTTGACGGCGATACCGGAGGCGAAGTCGAGGTAGCGCTTACCGGCGGCGTCCCAGACGTGCGTCCCCTGCCCCCTCACGAGCGTGATGGGCGGAGCGCCGTAGTTATGGGCGACGTTGGCCGCGTAGTTCGCGGCGGCGGAGTCTGAGGCGGGACCGTTCATCAACCGTGGACGATTTCGGTGCCGATGCCCTTGTCGGTGAAGACCTCGAGCAGGAGCGCATGCGGGACGCGACCGTCGATGAAATGCACGCGGCGCACGCCTTCCTTCAGGGCCTTCACGGCGCTGTCGACCTTCGGGATCATCCCGCCGGCGATCACGCCCCTGCGCTTGAGCTCGTCGACCTCGCTCACCTTGAGCGTGGTGATCAGGGAAGAGGGGTCCTTCGGGTCGGCCAGCAGGCCGGGGACGTCGCTCATGAAGATGAGGCGACGGGCGCGGAGGGAATTAGCCACGGCGGCGGCGGCGACGTCGGCGTTGGTGTTGTAAGCCTGGTCGTCGGCGTCGAGCGCGATGGGCGAGACGACCGGGAGATGGCCGTCGGCGAGGGCCTTCTTGATCAGCTTGGTCTTCACGAACTTGATGTCGCCCACGAAGCCGATGTCGACGGGCTGGCCCTTCTCGTCGGTCCCGAAGAGTTTCTCACAGAGGTTCACATGGTTACCCGGCATGCCGAGCGGGTTGGCGCCGCGGGCCTTGAGGGATTCGCAGATCTGTCCGTTGATCTCGGTGTTCAGGGTCTCCTCGACGATCTTGACCGTGGCGGCGTCGGTGACGCGCATGCCGCCGCGGAACTCGGACTTGATGCCGGCCTTGTCCATGGCGCGGGTGATGGCCTTGCCGCCGCCGTGCACGACGACGACCTGGATGCCCACGGCGGAGAGGAAGGCGATGTCGGTGGCCACGCGGTCGCGGCCCTCCGGATTCGGATCGTCCATGAAGCTGCCGCCATACTTCACCACGAAGGTGGAGCCGCGGAACTTGTGGATGTAAGGAAGCGCCTCGTGGAGGACTTCGGCTTTTTGCTCGGCGGGAATGCTCATCTTGCGGATCGGAGTGTCAGGACTGCGGACGGAGAGTAAACGGAAAAACCCTACTCGCTCTTGTTGTAGTTCACGTAGCCGTCGGTGAGGTCCGCGGCCAGGAGCCGGAACTTGGCGTCGCCGAGGTTGAGCTTCAGGCGGACGGCGAAGCGGGCGGCCTTCACGACCTGCTTCCACTGCGGCTTGTTCTCGGGCAGGGGCTTGCCGCCGAGGACGGCCGGGACCTCGTCGTAGTAGATATCGAGCTTACCCTCATCGAGGCCGGTCCGGGCATAGCCGGCGGCGTCGGCCAGACGACCCCAGTTCGGGTCTTCGCCATACCAGGAGGACTTCACCAGGAGGGAGTTGCCGATCGCGCGGGCGATCTTCTCGGCGTCGGCGCGGGTGCGGGCGCCTTCGATCTCCACGGACACGACCTTGGTGATCTTCTCGCCGTCGCCGACGATCTTCTCCGCCAGGGCGAAGCAGACCTGGTCGAGGGCTTCCTGGAAGAGCGCGCGGAGCGGGGCCGGGGCGGATGCCCCCACGGACACGCCGGAGACGCCGGAAGCGAGGAGCAGGACGGTGTCGTTGGTGGACATGTCGCCGTCGACGCTGACACAGTTGAAGGACTGGTCGGAGGAGGACTTGAGGGCGGCCTTGAGTTCGGCCGGCGAAGCGGCGGCGTCGGTGCAGACGAACGCGAGCATCGTGGCCATATTGGGCTCGATCATGCCGGCGCCCTTGGCGATGCCGGCGATGGTGACGGTCTTCCCTTCCCAGACGAAGCGCGCGGTGACGGACTTAGGACGAGTGTCGGAAGTGAGGATCGCGTTGGCGGAGCGGACGCCTTCGGCGGCGTCGCGCGAGAGACGGGCGGCGGAGGCCTTGATGCCTTCGGCGACCTTGGCCATCGGCAGCAGCTCGCCGATACGACCGGTCGAGCAGACCAGGAACGCGTGGTCCGGAGCGCCCACGGCGGCGGCGGCGAGCTTCGCCATCGCGGCGGCGTCGGCGTCACCTTGGGCGGCGGTGCAGGCGTTGGCGTTGCCGCTGTTGCCGACGATGCCGCGGATCTTGTCGGCGGAGATGGCGAGCAGCTGCTGGCAGAAGCGGACCGGGGCGGCCTTCACGTCGTTGGTCGTGAAAACGCCGGCGGCGGCGCACGGACGGTCAGCGACGATGAGCGTCAGGTCGAGGCGGTCGGCGCCCTTGTTACGGATGTCGCAGCCGGCGGCGCCGACGCGGAAGCCGGGCACGTCGGAGACGCCCGGCGAATCATTGGTGAACTCGATGGACATGGAAAATCAGCGCAGGCCTTCGGCCTCGTCCCAACCCATCATCAGGTTGAGATTCTGGACCGCCTGGCCGCCGGCGCCCTTCAGGAGATTATCGATCACCGAGGTGATGATGAGGTTGCCCGTGCGCGCGTCGGCGACGACGGAGCAGGCGACCCGGTTGGTATTGGCGACGTGGGCGGTGTCGGGGAACTCACCCGACTTGAGCAGGGTGACGAACGGCCGGCCGGCATAGGCCTGCTGCCACGCGGCTTCGACCTGGGCGACGGTGATGCCGGGCGCGGGCACGACGATGGTCGTGGCGATGCCTCGATGCATCGGGGCGAGGTGCGGGTTGAACTGGACCACGACCGGCTGGCCGGCGGCCACGCCGAACTGCTCCTCGATCTCGGCGATGTGCCGATGACCGGGGATGCCGTAGGCCTTGATCGAGCTGTCGCGCTCGGAGAACAGGAAGGCGACGTCGGCCTTCTTACCGGCGCCGGAGACGCCGCTGTAGGAATTGATGATCAGACGGCCCGGTTCGGGCTTGAGCAGGCCGGCGCGCAGGAGCGGCACGAGCGGCACCTGGATGCTGGTCGGGTAACAGCCCGGGCAGGCGATGAGCTTCGCGGACTTCCAGGAGTCATCCGTCTGGAGTTCCGGGATGACGTAACGGGCCTGCGCGGCGAGCGCCGGGGCCGGGTGGTCATGGCCGTAATACTTCTTGTACAGCGCGAGGTCGCGGAGCCGGAAGTCGGCGGACAGATCGAGCACCCGCTTGCCGGCGGCGACGAGCGGCGCGGCGTATTCGGCGGCGACGCCATGTGGCAGGGCCAGGAACCAGACGTCCACGTCGGACTTCGCGCATTCCTCGGGCGAGGAGGCGGAGAATACCAAAGCCGGGTCGACGACGCCGCGAAGCCGAGGGATCTCGTCGGCCACGGACTTGCCAGCCAAGGTCCGGGAGCAGACGGCGGCGAGCCGGACCCGCGGGTGGCGGGCCAGGACGCGGACGAGCTCCTCTCCGGTGTACCCGGAGGCGCCGACGATGCCGACCTTGGTCAGGTTTTGGGACATGGCTTGAGAGTTTGGGTTGTTTGGATGTCGAACTGATGGCTGGACTGGGCGAACTGGGCAACAAAAAGGCCCCGGGGTGCCGGGGCCTTCGAGGTTTCCTGTCCTTTCGCGGATTAACGCTTGGAGAACTGGAAGCGCTTGCGGGCGCCGGGGCGGCCGGGCTTCTTACGTTCGCGCATACGACCGTCGCGGGTAAGGAGACCTTCTTTCTTCAGAGGGGCGCGGAGGGTGGCGTCCATCTTCTGGATCGCGCGGGCGAGACCGTGGGAGATGGCACCAGCCTGGCCGTTGGGGCCGCCGCCGATGACGCGGACGATGACGTCGAGCTGGCCATCAAGGCCGGCGGTCGTGATCGGGAGGGTGGCGGACTTCACCAGGGCCTCGGTGTAGAGGTATTCTTCAACGGGCTTGCCGTTGACGACGATAACGCCGGTGCCGCGGGAAAGGCGGATGCGGGCCGAAGCGGTCTTACGACGGCCGACGGCGAGGATAGCAGGGGTCTTGGCGCTCATTGCGAAAGAATCGGTCGATTAACCCTTGAACGGGATCGGGTTGGAAGCGGCATGGTCATGCTTCTCGCCGGCGTAGACGCGCAGCTTAAGGAGCATGGCGTTGGCCAGGCGGTTCTTGGGGAGCATGCCCTTGACGGCATGGGTGACCAGGAACTCGGGGCGACGCTCGCGCATGGCGGCGGCGGTGCGGCGGTAGGCGGTACCGACCCAACCGGTGTAGAACATGTAGGTCTTATCCTCTTCCTTGGAACCCGAGAGGCGGACCTTGTCGGCGTTGATCACGATGACGTAATCGCCGGTGTCGACGTGGGGGGTGTAGGTGGGCTTGTGGCGGCCGCGGAGAATATTGGCGATCTTGACGGCAACACGGCCCAGGACCTGGTCCTTGGCGTCGACGACGTACCAGGTCTTGTCCTTGAGCTGCACGTTCTTGGCTAGCGTGGTCTTCATAAAGAGGGAAAGCGGGAACATGGGAAAGGACCCCCCTCCGTCAACACTCGAATGCGCCCCGGGGAGGGCCTGCCCTAAATAAGCCAAAAACAAGGGAGGCGCGACCTTAGTCGCGCCTCCCTGCCCCGCCCGGCCTAGCGGCAGGTCAGAAGATGAACTTAGCGTAGACCCGGCCCCAGAAGACCGAACCGGCGGTCAGCACCTGGTCGTCGCTATTATGGGCCCAGCTGAAGCCGGCACCCAGTTCCGGACCCCGGCCGATCTGGCGGGTGACATCCAAGGAGGCGCCGAGGTAACGGTAGTCGTTCTGGGTCGCATAGACCGAGGTCGAGGCATCGGAGATGCCGGCGTAGGCCCGGAAGACGATATCACAGCCGGTGAGCCCGACATTGGAGCCGGCGAAGGTCTTCGAACCAGCCACCTCGACGGTGAACTGCTGCAGCTCGGTGCTGTAGTAGACGTAAGTGGAGGGCTTCATCGCCACATTGGAGAGGGAGACACCGGCGTAGGCCTCGCGGTTGGAGTCGATCTGGGTGAGGCCGTGGGTGGCGATGGTGCGGACAGTCGTCGCGGTCAGACGCTGGTAGCCGAGGTCGATCTCACCGAAGGAGAAGTCGCGGCGGAGACCGACGGTGTACGTACGCTCGACGGCGTCGGCATTGAAGAAGCTGCCGTAGATGGAGACGCCGCTCAGTCCGGGCGCGCTGTAGTCGAGGGTGACGGCGCTCTGAATCAGGCCGTCCGTGTCGGAACGTTCGATGCCGCGGAAGACATTCTTGGCCTGCCAGGCGATGGCGCCGCGCAGGGAAAGGTTCTGGGTGGAGGCTGAGACCGGCGCGGGGGCGGAGGCCGCTTCCTGGGCGTGGCCGCCGGCGACGACGGAGGCGAGGGCGAGGGCGGTGAAGGCGTTTTTCATGATAAGGTTTGCTGAACCTTATTTCCGCCCAAAAACAAACCGTTGGCAAGCCCCAAGGGGCCGCCAACGGCGAGGAGGAGCAGGACTGCGGGGCGCTTACATCGACGCGATGATCGCGTCGCCGAACTCCGAGCACTTGATCTCGGTCGCGCCCTGCATCTGGCGGGCGAAGTCATAGGTGACGCGGCCGCCACCGATGGCGCCGTTGAGCCCCTTGAGCACGAGGTCGGCCGCTTCGGTCCAACCCATGTAACGGAGCATCATCTCGCCCGAGAGCACGACGGAACCCGGGTTGACGACGTCCTTGTTCGCATACTTGGGCGCGGTGCCGTGGGTGGCCTCGAAGATCGCGTGGCCGGTGAGGTAGTTGATGTTGCCGCCGGGAGCGATGCCGATGCCGCCGACCTGCGCCGCGAGGGCGTCGGAGAGGTAGTCGCCGTTGAGGTTGAGCGTGGCGATGACGTCGAAGTCGGTCGGGCGGGTGAGGATCTGCTGGAGGGTGATGTCGGCGATGGCGTCCTTGATGACGAGGCCGGCGCCGGGCTTGCCTTCCGGGATCTTGCACCAGGGTCCGCCGTCGATTTCCTCGGCGCCGAACTCGCTCTTCGCGAGGTCATAGCCCCACTTCATGAAGGCACCCTCGGTGTACTTCATGATATTACCCTTATGGACGAGGGTCAGCGACTTGCGCTTGTTGGCGATCGCGTACTGGATAGCGGAGCGGATGAGGCGCTCGGAACCCGGACGGGAGACCGGCTTGATGCCTAGGCCGACGGTCGCCGGCTGTTCGGCGCCAAAGCGGATCTTCTTAAATTCCTTGGGGAAGTTGGTCTTGATGAACTCGAGCGTCTTGAGGGCGATCTCGGAACCGGCCTCGAAGTCGATGCCGGCGTAGATGTCTTCGGTGTTCTCGCGGAAGATCACCATGTCGACCTTGCCGGGATTCTTCACCGGGGAAGGCACGCCGGTGAACCACTGCACGGGACGGAGGCAGACGTAGAGGTCGAGCTGCTGGCGGAGCGCGACGTTGAGGGAGCGGATGCCGCCGCCGGTCGGCGTGGTGAGGGGGCCTTTGATGCCGACGAGGTATTCGCGGAAAGCGGTGAGGGTGGCCTCAGGCAGCCAGTCGCCGGTCGCCTTGAAGGCCTTTTCACCCGCGAGGACTTCGAGCCACTCGATCTTGCGCTTGCCGGCGTAAGCCTTGGCGACCGCGGCGTCGAGGACGCGGACGGAGGCGCGCCAGATGTCCGGACCGGTGCCATCACCCTCGATGAAGGGGACGATCGGATGGTCGGGGACGGTGAGTTTGCCGTTGGCGATGGTGATGCGGCCGGATGCGGAGGTGCTCATGGTAAGAAGGGACATAAGAAACCGATTTCCGCCAGACGGTTTCAAGCCTATACGCAGGCGGGAACCCCGGGAAAAGAAAAGGACCCCCTTGCGAGGGTCCTTGTGATGACCGGGAGTGCCGGCGCCATCCGCCCCGAGGGACGGAAAAGACTAGGAAGAATTAC
>JBIKIO010000224.1:0-2715 GCA_044361555.1 Opitutales bacterium | reverse complement strand
AGGCCGTGTGCAGCCCCTCGCGTTCATCGCTGATGACCGGACGCCGGCCGGACGCCACCCGCGTCTGGGATCTCGAGACGCACTTCCGCAAGGCACTGCCCGATGCTGTCACCGTCGCACACTATTTCAAAAATCACGGCTACCACAGCCAAGCCATGGGCAAGATCTTCCATGGTGGCTTCGACGACGCGCCTAGCTGGACCGTGCCGTGGGAAACCCCCAAGGCCCCGGCTTACGCTTCCGCGGCCGCGCTTAAGATGCAGGCCGATCCGGCGAACATCGACAAGAAGGGCCGCGCCCGCGGACCGGCGGTCGAGGAAGCCGACGTCCCGGATGACACTTACACCGACGGTAAGACCGCGCGCCTCGCGGTGAAGACGCTCTCCGAACTCAAACAGAAAGGTAAGCCCTTCTTCCTGGCCGTCGGCATGGCCAAGCCGCACCTCCCGTTCGTGGCGCCCAAGAAATATTGGGACCTTTACAACCCCAAGGACATCTATGTCCCGGCCTTCCAGAAGCTCCCTGCGGGCGCCCCGGAGTTCGTCGGTCACAACAACAGCGAGCTCAAGAGCTACGCCGACATCCCGAACGAAGGCCCGATCACCGAAGCCCTCGCCCGTCGTCTCCGTCACGGCTACTATGCCGCCATCAGCTACATGGACGCCCAGGTCGGACTCGTACTGGACGCCCTCGAGAAGGAAGGCCTGGCGGACAACACCGTCATCGTCCTCTGGGGCGACCACGGCTGGCAGCTCGGCGAGCACGGCCTCTGGCACAAGCACACCAACTTCGAGGTCGCCGCACGGGCGCCGCTGATCATCAGCGCCCCGGGTCAGAAGGCCGCCGGCCGCAAGAGCCTCTCGCTCGCCGAATTCATCGACATCTACCCCACCCTCGCGGATCTCTGCGGCCTGCCCAAGCCCAAGGACGTCGAAGGCGTCAGCCTAAAGCCCGTACTGGACGACGCCTCCGCGTCCGTACGCCCGGTCGCCATCAGTCAGTATCCACGTAATGATGCCGGCAAGTCGCTCATGGGTTACAGCATCCGCGATGACCGCTGGCGCCTGATCCTCTGGCGCGACCGGAAGGACAACTCCATCCACGCCACCGAACTCTACGACGAAGTCGGCGACCCGCACGAGACCGTCAACGTGGCGGCGAAGTCCGAGCACGCCGAGATCATCGCCCGCCTGAGTAAGTTCCTCCCTCCCCCCATCGCCCCCGCGACGGCCGAGAACACCGCCGCCCCGGCCGGCAAGAAGGGGAAGAAAGGCAAGACCCCCGAAGCTCCGGCGCCGAAAGCCGGCAACAAGGACCGTGGGGCCATGTTCGATGGCCGGGATCTCAACAAGGACGGCAAGCTGAACAAAGAAGAATTCATGGTCCGGCAGAGCGACCCCGAGCAGGCCGCCAAGAACTTCGTCAAGTTCGACAAGGACCAGAGCGGCGACGTCAGCCGCGACGAGTACGTCACCTCCGGCAAGTAAGCAGTCGCGGCCGCGCGACTAAGCCGCGAGTGGGCATGCTGGCAAGTGGACATGGGAACACGGGGCTCACACGAGTTGATCGGTTGATCCGTGGGCCGGTTGGCCGGGGAGACAAAGAGACCGTGCAAATGTGCAAATCGGAGCGGAGCTCCTGTGCAAAGGTGCAAAGGTTAACCCCAGAGCCAGAGCTAGGGCCAGGGCTAGTTATCCGAAACTGAAGCAAAGCTCCGGGTGGCAGGTGGCGGCCCCGGGGTTCGGGTGGCAGGTTTTCGACTCTGCCATCGATTCAGTCCTCTGCCATCGACGCAGTCATCCCTACCTAAGGCCGATTCGTTATCTACGGCTTCATGAGCCAATCACTCCGAGCGCAGGCGGTCGGTCTCGCGGACGCGGAACTGCGTCGGCGTGAAGCCCGTGTGCTTCTTGAAGTCCTTGCTGAAGAAGTACCGGTCGGAATAGCCCACCTGCTCGGCGATCTCCTTGATGTCGTCGGCCGTGTCGGCCAGCCGTCGTTTCGCCTGGCTGATGCGTTCACGGCGCAGCCAATCGATCGGACTCGTGCCGAAGGAGGATTTGAAGACCCGGGAAAAATGGGTCGGGCTCAGCCGGGCTAGCCGGGCGAGCGAAGGCACCGTGTGTTTCTCGAAGTAGAAAAGCTTCATCTGCTCGACACAGCGGGCGAGGGCCGGCGGGACCTTGGGAGCAAGATCGCCGGACTGCTGACGGGCGCAATAAGCCTGCGCCACGAGAGCGGCCACCTGGGCATGAATCAGAGCGGGAGCTTCCGGCGAGTCGGCCGGGATGAGCCGGAAGAGTTCTTTGAACACCGGCGTCACCGCGCGGAGGTCCATCCCGCCGATGACCGGCGTGTCGCGGACGCCGAGCAGATCGGACAACTGCGCCAGACGCGGACCCTCGGCGCGGATCCAATAGACTTCCCAGGGATCATCCTGAACCGCACCGTGCTCATGCGGGTGGTGGCAATTGATCCAGACCAGGTCGCCGCGGCGAACCTGATGCATCCGGCCCGCGATACGGGTCCAGCCCTTGCCGCGCAGGCAGAGGATGAGCTCATGTCCCGGGAAGTGGTCACGCTTGATATGATGCTCCGTGCCGGCGAGCAGATGGCCCGCACGGGGGACCGTGTAGAACACCTCCTGGTGCGACGGATTGGGCGTCGCGTAGAGCGAGACCGGGAAGCGGTTGGCGACGGGGGGCTGAGCCATGG
>JBIKIO010000223.1:0-2716 GCA_044361555.1 Opitutales bacterium | reverse complement strand
GGCTCGGCGGTCACCTTCTCCTTGGGGGACTTATAAGTGTAGTCAGCGCCGTAGACCTTCAGCGCGGTGATCTTAGCCGCCGAAAAAGGCTTCTCCCGCGGGAGGAGCTTCTTGCCCACCCACATCGGCTCGTCGTTCGGCAGCAGCATTACGAAATACTGGCCGGTCGGGACTTCGTTCAGATAATACGTCGGGCTGCCCTTCCGGACCGCGACCGTGAAGGCATAAGGCGTGTTCGGCAGGAGTTTGAGGCGCTTGTCGCCGATATGCATGCCATTGATGATCGGGCGGTGAGCTTGGACGGTCGGGAAA
This sequence comes from Opitutales bacterium, assembly GCA_044361555.1. Taxonomy (GTDB): domain Bacteria; phylum Verrucomicrobiota; class Verrucomicrobiia; order Opitutales; family UBA953; genus UBA953. The sequence goes on along the minus strand of JBIKIO010000223.1, from coordinate 2,404 downwards.
TTCAGGAACGTGAGCCCTAGGCCCGTGTCCTCCCCGTCCTTCTTCTGCTTGAGCAACACATGCAGCGTGGTGCCGTCGGTGAGTTCAGGGAAAGTGACCGTCACCTGGACGGTGAAATTCTGCTGATCGGGGAAGGCCGAAGTCGGGATACCGAAGTAGTTTTCTCCGCCGACCATCACGCTGCCGTCCGCCGCCTGGACCACGCCATGGTTGAGGGCCGCGGGGATCTTGTCCTTCGCCAGATCCCAGAGCGGCGCCTGCGCGGACAGCGACACGGACAGGCCAAGAATAGACAGGGCTAAAAGCAGTCGTTTCATAGCGACGATACAAAGCCCGCGCCGCCCCCTGTCGAACCCAACCTAGTCGGGGACTCAGGAGCCAGCCGCTGAAACCCGAAGCCGACGGCCGATGGCCGAAATGCCGACTTCCGAATGGCTGATGCCCTGATGGCCGTCACCCGACACCAGGAGTGAAGGCACCTAGGTCAGCACGCAGTGCTGGCCCTACCCTGCCTGGCAGAGGCCTTAAAGCGTCACGCAGATAAAACTATAGATGAAGGCGCCGTCCGTCTCTGCCAGCTTCCGCTCGAGTGCGTCATCCCGCTGACCGCGGTTCAAGGTCTGATGTTTGACCAAGAACTGCCGCTCGCAGACCCGCGCCCCCGGTCGGGCCGATTGCTCCATGCCTCGCCAAATTCTTTCATGGAAAGCCGGGGAGGCATAGGAAGAGAAGTCGGAGACCGAAAAAGCGTCGTACGCCCCGCGCGACTCCGGCTCCTCCAATAACAAGGCGAGGTCTTGCGTGACGACCGTGATCCGGTCCAGGCGCGCCTTTATCGTCTCATAATGCTCAGGCGCAAGATGCAACGGCAACCCGCCCGCAGGGTCGTAGCTCCCCCGCAGCATCAGCGAGAGATAAGGCGTATCCCGGAATAATCGCGTCTGCGCGACGTGGGCGAAGCGCGCATGGAGGTAACCCGCGACGTCAAAGTCCGCAGGCACGTTGACGACTCCGGGTTCGCGCAGCACATAGCGCCATAGCCAGCGCACCGAGATCGCCCCGAGAAACCCGCGCCACACGCCGTTATCCCACTCGCGTCGCCAAAGCTCCGCCTGTTCCGGCAACGTCTGACAGGCGAAAAGGCGACGCAACAAGTCCCGCCGGCTGAACGTAAGCCGGGCGAACATCCGCATGAACGATTCCCAGCGTCCGCAATAGAGGATTCCTTGGGCGAGCTTGGAGGCTTGGGCATCCCAGTAAATCCGAGCGGGCGGAGAAAGCTGGGGGGCGAGGCGGACGTAAGTATCCCGGCGGCCGGCCGCATCGCCCGGGCGGAGACCGATGAACGCGGCGAACGCGGCGTAATCCAACGTACGATAGGCCGCCATCTTCAGCTCAAGGAGATGGTTCTGCGTCGCATTGAAATCGACGGCTAAGACGGACTGAGGATCGCCTAGTAGGAGCTCCAGCGGGCGGGCTCCGCTCGCCGTGATGCAAAGCACTCGGGAGCGCGCGTCGAGACGCAGGGCCGCCAACTCCGAGGCCCCGTCTTCGTTCGCCGCCGAATAGTTGATGTCGCTGAAGAATGATTTGATGGGCGTGGGGGTTGGATTTTATCCAGGAAGTTCGGGCCTGCCGTCGGAGGTCAACCGCGCCCGCCAGCGGCGATGAAGCGGTTCGCCGCCAATCGGCAGTGCGTCGGCAGCACATAAAGGTCGCGCTCCATACCGCAGGCCTTGGCGGCTAGGCACAACCGACGGAGCAGCCGGGTGGTTTCCGCCGCCTGTCCCAGCGAACGGAATCCGAAGAACGCCGCCGGGCCGCGCGTCCAGCCCGCGGTCAGTTCGCGCTCATCCCAGACCGCATCACCACAGAGCAAGACCAGCACCGATCGGCCGGCAAGCTGGGTCTGGAACAAGGCGCCGTAATGGCCGAGGGCGTGACCAGGAAGATCGACCGTCGCCAGCGACCCGTCTCCGAAGACATCACGGCAACGACCGTCCAGTTCGGCGAGAAATGGCCAGCGCTCCACGGGCAAGGCCATGAGGGGCGCGGAATCCATATCGCGAAGTCGCGCGGAGAAAGGCTCGCCCGGCCGGCCAGGAAGGTCTGCGGGAAATTGGCCGGCCAAGATACCCTTGAGTGGAGCCCAGGCGGAAAGGGCTTCTTGCCGGACCGACTCATGTGAAGAAAAGGGCCGCCAGACCGTGGCCTCCGGCACATCGAGCAGCCCACCCGTGTGATCGGCATGCCAATGCGAAAGCAGGAGCTGATCGACCTTACGGCCCGCGAGCCGTTCGCGCACGGAACTACCGGTAGGAATCGTGGCAGGCGTGGCCCAGCGATAAATCGAGGCTAAGCGCGGCGCCGCGCAGTCATGGAAGCGCGGGGCGTAACCAGCGTC
>JBIKIO010000222.1:0-2727 GCA_044361555.1 Opitutales bacterium | reverse complement strand
GCACGGGCGAAAGGGGCTTAGCGGCCCCCTTTGGCCGCCGGGCGGACCCGGCTGGCGTAATCGCTCACGCCTGCGGCGATGGCCTCCGCGATCTTCTGGCGGTAGGCGCCGTCGGCGATGAGCGCCCCTTCGCGGCGGCTCGACATGAAGCCTCCCTCGATCAGGACGCCGGGGCAGGAGAGGGTGCGCAGGACGGCGAAGCGGGCCCGCCGGACGCCCCGGTCATCGGCTCCGGTCGACCGGATCATCCGCCGCTGGATGCTCCAGGCGAGCAGGACGTTGGCGGAGTCGAAACGGTTGCCCGGCTCGGCGGCGGTCGTCGACTTGGCCTTGCCGGCGTTGGTCGAGCGCTGACCGGCCGGAGTGAGGCAATACGTCTCGACGCCATCGGCGGTGGTGTCGCCGGCCGGACCGGCGTTGTAATGCAGGCTGATGAAGAGGTCGGCGCCCAGCTTGGTCGCCAGCGCGGCCCGGTCGTCCAGGTCGAGGAAGACGTCCTTGGTCCGCGTGAAGAAGACTTCGTAGCCTTGCTTCTCAAGCAGGAGCTTCAGGCGCGCGGCGGTGTCGAGCGTGGCGGCCTTCTCGTTGTATTTCAACGCGCTGCTGACCTTGCCGGTGTCCTTGCCGCCGTGGCCGGGGTCGAGCAGGATCCGGCGCGGAGCCGCCCGCGGGCCGTCCCAGAAGAGCGGGACGAAGACCTTGTCGTAATCACGCTTGGAGATGGTGAGGTGGCCGCGCTGCGATCCGACGGGGTCATCGAGCATGACCTTGATGCCGTCGATGACGATGAAGTCGCGGCTGTATTCGGCGTAGAGGCCGAGGCCCCCGCGCGTGGCGTAACGCTCCGAGGAGCGCGCATCACCGCCTAGGCGCGCTCCGTCGCGGAGGCCGAGCTGACGCACGGATTCGCCGAGGAGATAATCCGTGGAGGCGGCCCGGAGCAGGGCGCCGGTGGCGAAAAGCAGGAGGATCGCCGCGACGCGCCGCACGGGCTTATTCGGCGTCGCTTTCGCCGTTGTCCACCGCGGAGTCGTCTTCGCCGTCTTCTTCGCCCGGGGCGTCGTTGTGCACGAGCTTGCGCTTGTTCTGCTGGACGGGGGTGAGGCCGACGACGATGGCGCGACCGGAGCGCTTGGGCTCGTTGTCGCGCGTGGCGATATGCATCAGGGCTTCGATGGCCTTGGTGATGGTGGCGATGCCGATCTCGGGGTGCTCGAGCTCGCGGTAGCGATACTGGAGCAGGAGCTTCACCTTGTGGCCGTGGAAGAGGAAGTTCTCAGCGCGACGGACCTTGATGAAGAGGTCATGGCTGTCGATACGCGGGCGGAGCTTGATCTCCTTCACCCGCGTGGCGGACTTCTGGTGCTTGTTCTTCTTCGCTTCTTCGTAGAGGTACTTGCCGTATTCCTGCAGCTTGCAGACGGGCGGCACCGCGGTCGCGGCGATTTCGATGAGGTCGACGCCGAATTCACGGGCGAGGTCGAGCGCCTGCTGCGTGGGCATGATGCCCATCATCTCACCCTTGGGCGAAATCACGCGCACTTCGGTCGCACGGATGCGATCGTTACGCTTCGGACCTTTGTCTTCTTTGCGGAAGTTACCGCGATTCTGTCCCGCGTTGTTCTTCGGGCGGGGACTTTTAGGACGATAGGGCGAAGGCATTAGGTACTGCGGAGGTGTCTGGCCGATAAACTCCCCGTTTAGCGGCGATGGTTCAAGCACCGATTATCTCCGCCGCACCATGCGCACCGTCGGATTACTTCGCCGCGGCGATCGCCGTGAGGAGCTGCTTGCCGTGCTCGGCGGCCTCGACCTTCGGGACGATGCCGACAAGCTTGCCGTCGCCGTCGAAGAGGTAGGCGGCGCGGAGCGGGCCGAGATACTTCTTACCATACATGGATTTCTCGACGATGGCGTCCATGGCCTGGGAGAAGAGGTCATCCGGGTCCGAGACGAGGGTGAACTTGTAGCCGTGCTTGGCCGCATACTTGGTATGGGAGGCGCAGGTGTCCCGGGAGACGGCAATCAACCTAAACCCTTGTCTGACAATGGCTTTCTCGTTTTTATCCATCTCAGCCGCCTGTTTGTCGCAGGCCGAGGTGTTGTTGCGCATGTAGACCGAGACGATGGTCGGACCGTCCAGGAGGGAGGCAAAGGGGCCATTGACGGCCTTTCCGTCCACGAAGGCGTCCACTTTGAAGGTCAATTTCGGCTTTTTTCCAAGGGAAAGCATGGTTTTGAGGTTTGGGTGCAGGGCAGGGGAGCGGGCTTGGTCGGGATTGTCAAACGGCCAGCCCGATCCGCCGATGGCTGGAAAGTGCGGACTTCTCCCGGGGGGACGGCCCTTTCCCCTTTACAAGTCACCGCCGACACCCTTTGTTCCGACCCTTTCCGCCATGCAAAAGACCCGCAAGTCAGTCTCCAAGCGCTTCAAGGTGACCGGTACCGGCAAAGTGATGCGCCGTTCCCCGAACGCGCGCCACCTGCTGAGCTCCAAGTCCCGCAAGCAGCGCCGCCGTGCCAACAAGGCCAAGCGCGTCGACTCCGGCTTCGAGAAGAAGATGCTGGCTTGCATGCCTTTCGCCTAAGCCGGCGACCCCTTTTTGGCCGAACGGGTGTTCATTAAGGCGACCCCGAGGCCATCTAACCAAAACCAAAACCAAATACCAACATGCCTAGAGCAACCAATGGCCCGGCCACCAAGGCCCGAAAGAAGCGCGCGATCAA
>JBIKIO010000221.1:0-2729 GCA_044361555.1 Opitutales bacterium | reverse complement strand
GATGCGGTCGACCACGACGTCCAGCTGCTTGGCTTCGCGGCCGGTGAGCAGGCCGGCGGCTTCGTCGAGCGTGGCGACCGTGCCGTCCACGCGGACACGCGAGAAGCCGCGGCGTCCGAGGTCGGCGGAGGCTTCGAGGAGGACGGAGGGTTTGTCCTTGGCGACCGGGGCCACGACCATCAGCCGGGTGCCGGCGGGGATGGCTTCGAGGGCGCGGAGGTTGTCGTCGAGTGAGCGACGGCGGACCGGATGCCCGTCCTGCAGGCAGCGGCGGTCGCCGGCGATGATCCAGAGGGGGCGGGCGTGGTCGGCGATCTCGGTCAGGGTGGCGACCGTCGAGCGGGGGTTGGTATTGCCGCCGGTCCGTTGGGCGATGGCGATGACCGGGGAGAGGCCCCGGATGAAGTCGACGTCGGGCCGCGGGGCGGAATCCAGCATGCCGCGGGCCTTGGCGGAGAGGGATTCGAGGTATTGGCGGCTCCCTTCGGCGTGCAGGGTATCGAAGGCCAGGGAGGATTTACCCGAGCCGCTGACTCCGGTGATGACGGTCAGCTGACCACGCGGGATGGTCAGTTCGACATCCTTGAGATTGTGGGTGCGGGCTCCCTTGATGTGGATGGGCGGATTCAGGACCGCTGACGATACTCGGACCGCCCGCCGGGAGAAGGCGGAAGTGGGCGTCCGTTAATAAGTCGCTCCTTAATCCGCTTTCACCTTCTCGGCCGGATTGCCAGAGTGTGGGGTATGCCCCGGCTTTTCCTTGTCCTCCTGTGTCTCTTCACCGCCCGCGCTTCGGCCGACAAGCAGGAACCGCGCGTCCTCTTCCTCGGCGACAGCATCACGTACGGCGGCAACTGGACGGTCTACGTCGAGTCGGCGATCCGCGCGCAGAAGGGACTCTCGCGTGCGACGATCGTTAACATGGGACTCTCGAGCGAGACGACGTCCGGCCTCTCCGAACCCGGTCACGCCGGCGGTGCGTTCCCGCGTCCGGATCTCCATGAGCGTCTCGGTCGTGTACTCGCGCAATTCAAGCCGACGTTGGTCGTCGCCTGTTACGGCATCAACGACGGTATCTACCAGCCGCTCGATTCCGGTCGTCAGCTCGCTTTCCAGGAAGGCATCATCAAGCTTCGCCTCGCCTGCATCCGCGCCGGTGCGCAGGTCGTCGTGGTCACGCCGCCACTTTATGCGCCGGACAATCGCGCGAAGGACGTGATCAACTACGACGGCGTGATGGAGGCTTACGGTGCTTGGCTCGTCGCGCAGCGTTCCGCGGGTTGGCAGGTCATCGACATCCATCATCTGCTGCATCAGTCCGTCGCTGCGGCGAAGAAAGCCGATCCGGCTTTCATTTATGCGAGGGATAATCTCCATCCCGGCGAGCAAGGGCATCTCTTCATGGCGCAGGCCGTCTGGCAGTCGCTCGCGCCGATGATGAAGTGGAAGTCCGACGTGGCCTTCGCCGAAGGGGAGAAGCTCAAGCTGCTCCGCGAGAGCTCCGCCACGCTCCGCGATGCCTGGCTCAAGCAGGCCGGACATAAGCGTCCGGGGGTCAAGGGTGGGCTGCCGGTGGCCGATGCGGAGGCCCGGACGGCCCAGCTTTTGCAGGAATACCTCAATTAAGCGGTTTTTTAGCCATTTAAAGGGGGTTATAGGGAGGGGTGGCCTATCACCGAAGAAACACCCCTCCGACACGGGTTCGTAACAATCGTATGGGATGATGCCTGTGCTTTCCAACCACATGCATACCATCCTCAAGTCCCTCGCGCTGGTCGCCCTCACTGCGACCGCCGTCAATGTCCAGGCCGCTACGGTCACCGTTGACCCGAAGATCCCGGCTTACGCCGTGACCTCCGGTGTTTCGGGTAACCTCAACTCCGTGGGTTCCGACACCCTGAACAACCTGATGACCTTCTGGAGCGAAGGCTTCAAGGCTCAGTACCCCAACGTGAAGATCCAGGTCGAAGGTAAGGGTTCGGGCACCGCTCCGGTCGCCCTCGCTTCCGGTGTCGCCCAGGTCGGCCCGATGAGCCGCGAGATGAAGTCCACCGAGATCGCCGCCTTCGCCGCCAAGTTCGGACACAAGCCGAGCCGTATCCCGGTCGCCGTCGACGCCCTCGCCGTGTTCGTCCACAAGGACAACGCCGTCAAGGGTCTCTCCCTCAAGCAAGTCGACGGCATCTTCGCCTCGACCCGCAAGCGCGGCGGCCAGGACGTCGTCACCTGGGGTGACCTCGGACAGAAGGGCGCCCTCGCCGGCAAGACCGTCTCGGCCTTCGGTCGTAATTCCGCTTCCGGTACCTACGGTTACTTCAAGGAAGTCGCCCTCAAGAACGGTGACTTCAAGGACACCGTGAAGGAACAGCCGGGCTCCTCGTCCGTTGTCCAGGGCATCGCCGCCGACGTCGGCGCGATCGGTTACTCCGGCATCGGCTACGCCACCTCCGGTGTCCGCGCCCTGCCTCTCTCGAGCGACGAAAGCGGTAACTTCGTCGAAGCCAACTACGCGAACTGCCTCAACGGAACGTATCCGCTGTCCCGCTACCTCTACGTCTACGTCAACAAGGCTCCCTCCAAGCCGATGGATAAGCTGACCAGCGAATTCGTCACCTTCGTCCTCTCGAAGCAGGGCCAGGAGATCGTCATCAAGGACGGCTACTTCCCGCTGCCCTCCGAAGTCGCCGACGAAGGCCGCGCCTCGCTGAAGTACTACAGCGCCGAATAAG
>JBIKIO010000220.1:0-2743 GCA_044361555.1 Opitutales bacterium | reverse complement strand
GTGCTCATCGCGCCCGCCGGAGCCGCGTTGCCCGCGCAGATCGCCTCGACCGACGTCTACGGCCGCATCGCGCAGGGCTTCTGAGTCGGTCTGGGGTTGAAGCGGAACCTGGCCCGGGCAGGCTAGTCATAGCCCCATGTCCGCCCGTGCTCTCGCCCTTGTCCTCGGTGCCGCGGCTTTCGCCGCGCCCTTCCCGACGCCGCATGACAACCAGAAGGAGACGATTCCGGTGCTCAAGCCGGTGGACGCCCTGACCAAGCTGCACCTCCCGGAGGGCTTCAAGGCCACGCTCTTCGCCGCTGAACCGGATGTCCGTCAGCCCATCGCGATGTGCTGGGACGAACGCGGCCGGCTGTGGATCGCCGAGAACTATACCTATTCCGACGGCAAGGAGCGCTACGACCTGAACCTGCGTGACCGCATCCTCATTCTCGAGGACAGCGACCACGACGGCAAATTCGACAAGCGCACCGTCTTCACCGACGAGGTACAGATGCTCACCAGCATCGAGCGTGGGTTGGGCGGCGTCTATGCGATGTGTCCGCCGAACCTCCTCTTCATCCCCATGGACGGCGACAAGCCCTCTGGTCCAGCCCAGGTCGTGCTCGATGGTTTCAGCACCACCGCAGCGAGCCGTCACACCTTCGCCAACGGCCTCAAGTGGGGTCCGGACGGCTGGCTCTATGGCCGCGTCGGCATTTCCAGCACCTCGTGGATCGATGTCCCCGGCGTGCCCAAGGAGAAGCGTCAACCGACTGCTGGAGGACTGTGGCGCTATCACCCCGTCACCAAGGTCTTCGAGCCTTACTGCCATGGTACGACTAATCCCTGGGGCTCCGACTGGACCAAGGATCACGAGCTACTCTTCATCAATACCGTCATCGGCCATGGCTGGCAGGGAATCCATGGTGCGCATTTCAAGCGCATGCACGGCGAGGATCCGTATCCTTACATCTACGAGCTTATCGATCAGCAGGCCGACCACTACCACTGGGACACCGGCAAGAAGTGGAACGATGCCGACGGTGGTCGCGGCGGCGCGGATAGCTTCGGTGGCGGCCATGCGCACGTCGGGATGATGATCTACCAGGGCGACAACTGGCCCTCGCAGTATCGCGACAAGCTCATGACGCTGAACCTTCACGGCCGTCGCGTGAACGTCGAAGCCATCGAGCGGAAGGGCAGCGCGCTCGTCATGAAGCACCAGCCTGACATCCTGAAGTCGGACGACCCGTGGTTCCGCGGCATCGAGCTCGGCCAGGGCCCCGACGGCGCCGTCACGATCCTCGATTGGAGCGATATCGGCGAATGTCATGACCAAGACGGCATCCATCGCAGCACTGGTCGCATCTTTAAGGTCAGTTACGGCGAGCCCAAGCAGCCCGGCGTCGACATCGCCAAGGCCACGCCGACGGAACTCGTCGAGTTACAGCGCAGCAAGAATGAATGGCTCGTCCGCATGGCGCGCTGGGAGCTGCGTGAACGCGCCTGGAAGGGCGTCGACCTCTCGTCCGCGACCGCCGCCTGGGAGAAGCTCGCCGCCGAGACGGACAGCGTCCTCGCGCTCAACGCGCATTCGACCTTACTGGCCCTCCGCACCGTCAAATCGGGCGACCAGCCCTTCGCCGCCCAGCATGCCAAGCATTACGCCCCGGTCGCGGTCGCCGCGGAGCTCCGCCCGGACGTCCTGGCTCGGCTCATCGAACGCGAACTCACGACCCCGCTCGTCCGTCGTAACAATGCTTTGGCCAAGTTCGGTAACCACACCGGATTCATCGCCGCCGAGGAAGCCTGCGAAGCCGCTATCTTGAAGCTGGCCGGTGAGCGGCGCGGACAGCGCGTGCGTCTGGCCATCGCCTCCGCGCTCCCGCATCTCTCCGTCGAAGTGCGCTCGCTCGTCGCCCAGCACCTCCTCCGCTACGAGCAGGACAGCACGGACCATAACCTGCCGCTTCTCGTGTGGACCGGCATTCGCGAACTTCCGGCTGCCGACCTCATCGCCTGCGCGCATGTCAGCCGCGTCCCGAAGGTCACCAAACTCATCGCCCGCCGCATCGCGGAAGGCGCCGACAAGCAGCCGGACGCCCTGAACGAACTCCTCGCGAATGCGGCCCGGATGCCGGATGGCCAGGCTGAGCTCATCGCTGGCATCGCCGAGGCGCTCAAAGGCTGGCGCAAGGCGCCTAAGCCGGCCGCGTGGGAAGCGTTCGTCGCCAGCATTCCCAAGACGGAAACCGCGGCGCAGGATCAGGCTCGCCAGCTCAATGTCATCTTCGGCGACGGCCAGGCCCTCGACGAGATCCGGCGCATCGCCCTCGATGAGAAAGCGCTCATGGAGCAGCGTCGGGCCGCGCTTCTTTCGCTCATCGAAGCCAAGGATGCGCAGCTCAAGCAGGTGTGCGAGAAGCTCATTTATGTGAAGGGCGTGAACATGGAGGCCATCCAGGGACTCACGCAGTTTGACCAGGACGGCGTCGCCCAGCGCATCATCGACCGCTACACCCAGTTCTATCCGCATGAACGACCGCAGATCATCATGGCGCTCGTCTCCCGTCCTCGGTTCGCGGCGGACCTTCTGAAGGCCGTCGAAGCCGGCAAGATTCCCAAGGCCGACTTCGGTCCGGCCGCGGCCCGACAGGTGCGGGCTTTTAATGACGCCAAGCTCAACGCGCTCCTGACGAAGGTCTGGGGTGAGACGCGGGAGACCTCGGCGGACAAGCTCAAGCTCGTCGCCGAACTCAAG
>JBIKIO010000218.1:0-2744 GCA_044361555.1 Opitutales bacterium | reverse complement strand
CACCGGTGGCGAGGCTGTTGGCGAGCAAGGCGACGGCGACGTTGCCGCCGGCCAGCGACTCACCCATGACGCCGGAGCCGGCGACAGCGAGCAACAGTAAGCCCGTCCCGAAGAACTCCGCGGCGATCTGGCGCTTCATGCTCACTTGGCCTGGCCGGCGGCTTCCTTCAGGCCCGCGGCATAGGCTTCGAAGACGAGTTTGATCTCGTCCCGCACGCGTCGGAATTCATCGCGGATCTCTTCCGGCGTGCCGGTGGCGTGCGCGGGATCCTTGAAGCCCCAGTGGTAGCGGTTCAGCTGGCCGGGGAAGACCGGGCAGACCTGGTCGGCGTTGCCGCAGACGGTCACGACGGACGTCACGGCGACGTTCAGGAACTCAGAGAGGTGCTTGGAGTGATGCGCAGAGGCGTCGATGCCGATCTCCTTCAGGACTTCGAGGGCCATCGGGTGCACGTAGCCGGCAGGCTTCGAGCCGGCGCTGGCGACGTCGACGAGGCCGCCGACGGCGCGACGGAGGATGGCCTCCGCGAGATGACTCCGGCAGGAATTACCGGTGCAGAGGACGAGGATGAGGGGTTTGCTCATAGGTAGGATGAAAGTTCAGCAGCAACCGCCGCCCGGCGTGCACGCCTTCGGGATGCAGACATCGGGCGCGAGGCAGTCGGCCTGCTTGGCCGCGAGGAGGAAGATCCGTTCGGCGCCTTCGACCACGGAGCCCACCACGGGGAAAACCGTCAGGAAGGGGAAGTCGTGTTCGACTTCGAGCGGCACATCGGTCGCGGCCACGAGGTCGGCACCACGGTCGAGCACTTGCAAGGCCTTGGCGCAGCCGACGCGATGGTCGGTATCATCAGCCGCCCACAGCTGGAGACGGGCGGAGACGTCGGTCCGGATCGTACCCCCGCAGTCGATGTAACGCTTCTCGACGCGGGCGACTTCCGTGAGGTGCAGGTGAATCGGGGTCAGGCCGCCCGTCGGCAGGCGGAAACGCAGGCCGAGCTGGGGGCTCGCGGCCAACGCCTGACGAAAATCTCCGAGGGACATCGGAGCGGGTTTTAGTAATTGCATATGCTTAAGCATATGTATTGGTTACCGCATGCCCGGAGTCAAGCAGACAACTTCCTTTCCCGCGGTCGAAACCGTCTGTCTCGGCCTGTCCGATCCGACGCGACTCAAACTCCTGAGTCGCATCGGCGGCGAAGAAGTCTGCGTCTGCGACCTGCAGGCTTTCGTGCAGCGCGACCAGCCGACCGTCTCACGACATCTCGCGATGCTCCGGAAGTGCGGTCTGGTCGAGGCGCGCAAAGAAGGCCGCTGGAGCCACTACCGCCGCACGCGATTGCCCCCGGCTCTCGCACGCCTGGTCGACCTCGCGGCCCCGCCCGGGCGTCGTCCAGGACGGTCCTGCTGCTGAGCCTTCGGCGAAGACCAGCCACCGGCGCATATCGTCGACGGACCGACGTCGGTCGGACCAATCCTCTTGCCATATCGGGGCCGAATAAGGGGTCAGGCCGTACCCTGGTTTAGGGTGTAACTAAAAACGCCTAAAATACTCGAATCTAGTTACGCCTACGTATGGGTACGGCCTGACCCCGTGGATGATTCCGATCAGTAGACATACCTCAGCACGAGGGAATTGAAGAAAATCCGGTTGGCGAAGTCCCCGGGCCTCCGCGGATCGTAGCCACCGAAGAACAACCTGATCCCGGCGTCGATCCGCGAGGTCTCGCCGGTCTCCCGGCGGAGGCCTAAGTAGATATCGAACAACCCGTCCATGAAGACGTTGCCGCGGTAGCCGGGAAAGAAATCGGAGCGGGTCACGAACTCGTAACCTTGTCCCAGCTTCCTGGTTGCCTCGATGTTGAACACCGGGATGACCAGGAAACCGTTATCCGTGAAACTCTGTCCGCTACCGGTGAAAGTCACTTCGGCATACCTGGCCAACAATGAACCACCCAACCTCAGGGTGCCGTCCTTGCTATCGCCGAAGAAAGGCTTGTTGGCGCTGAAACGAAGGGTGTGGAACTGATAATCCATCGTGGCGGCGTCCCCGGCGTTGAACGTCTTTCCCTTGGCGGAGAAGTCCGCCTTGAGCGTATCCGCATAGCTCACCGAGAGCGGCTGGAGCACGACGCCGTAGTTCCAGTCGCCTTCCTTCACGAGCCAGTATTCCAGCCTTAACGTCGCGGCCGTCTGCCCCCAGCCGCGGGTGGCATCACCTTGCCCATAGCCGCTGATCTTCATGTCCCGGGTAGCAATGACTCCGGCCTCGACCTCCAGACGACCGGTGTATTCGGACGCCTGAGCACAAGTCGCAAGGCCCAGGAGGAGGAAGAGAAATTTCTGTTTCATGTTGATACGGTTTGGAGTCTTCGCGGAAGGCAGCCGCAAGCAAGCCCCAGCAGGATTGCTTCTATCTGGCATCAATGGAGTCTCAGGTGCATGCCAGCGACGGGCGGATAAGGGCTCGAACCAAGATTACGGCAAGCAGGGGACATCAGCCTACCCAATGGCGGACACGCCTGCGGACTGGCGGCATTCCCAGAGGTTAACGATGGTCATAGTTTCTGGTCATACCCAGAAAGCCTAACCCGCTTTTGGTAGAGTTTTAGGTAGCATCGGGCGAATCAGTCCGAGCCCTTGGCGGTGAAAAAAACCCGTTACCGAGGCTAAACGCACGCAAAGCCCTGCATCGGGCTGTTTGCGTCTAAAGTGGCGGAGAGGATGGGATTCGAACCCACGAT
>JBIKIO010000217.1:0-2750 GCA_044361555.1 Opitutales bacterium | reverse complement strand
GAATCGTCCGCGTGACCTTTTTGAGCTCTCCCATGCGTCCGTCCAGCGCCAGCAAGCCGCCGATGGATGCTTTGCCGGCTTTGGGTTGGTTGCGGTCAAAGAGCCAGCCGCGGGCCTCGTCGATCTGGGCGACGGTGGCGGTGGGGGTGTAGCGATAGCCCGCGACACGATACTCCATGGCCTCGCGCCAGATGGGGTAACCATTCGCCCACTTTCCGATCAGGTCTTTGTCCGCTTCCACGCGGCCGTAGGTCTTGACGGTGGGGATACCGACATGCTTGGCCGTTTCCCAACCATGATACGCTTCCGAGCCTTGGGCGCTATTGGCCGCGTTGCACATGTTCCATGAGAAATCCGCGGGGAACCTCGTGGCATCCGTGCTGGCAACGGTACCGTTCAGGAGGTTCATCTCGTAGGTGAAGATCGAGGCGACCGCCGTGAATTGACCACAGGCTCCGCCTTTCTGTTTGTAGATAGGCGGGAACTGCGGGCGGGTGGAGTTATCGACGCGCGAAGGCAAGCGCCTGATATCCACGACCGTCTGGCCGACATCTGGGCCGGTCGCACCACGCCAGGTGTCGTAATCTTCCCCCATCGAATTCGGCCGAGAAAACGGCTTGGGATAAGCGGCCTGTGCGCGCTCCTCGACCTTGTCCGCCGACGTCGGGCTGCTCGCGGCTGAAATGAGCCTGGAAGAAGCCAACAAACCCACCAGCAAGACGGCGATCAACCAAGGACGGGCGGTGAGGGGCATAGGGTTCTTATACAGCCTGACTCTCATTCTCGTCAATCTGGCAGGGTGGGAGGGGAGGGCTCAACGGGAGACCGGAAACCGGATAGGAGGATGCGGTGTCCGTTTCAGGTGGCTGGTGGCAGCCTCGGGTGGCAGGTGGCAGGTGGCGGGTCTGCCCGGCTCCTGCACCTGAACCCGAACACCCGTACCCGATACCCGATGGCCGAGACCTGGGACCCGAGAATGTGTTCCCGCCACCTGAATCGAATTCATTAGGGCAGCACGCGGTGCTGCCCCTACCTGCGATACAGCTATGTCGTGACGCGGTCCCGACCCTACCCTCAGATACGGATGAACACTTTCCGCTTCCACAGCCACCAGCAGAAGGTCACTCGGGCCCCAGAATCGGTGGGCTATCGATTAGACCAATAGGGTGTATCGGGTTTATCGACGCACGCACCTTCCGGCGTTGTGGTAAACTTTGTGAAATTAACTTCGCGACGTGCACCAGGGATCTTGCTGGCCGCGCCGGCTGACAATCCGCAGCGGAAGATTCATACGCAATTTGCTTCACCCCCCATACATACCCCAAACAAAAAACATGACCCAAAAACCCTCACCCGCCTTCGTCGGAGCTTCTTGGATGGCGCTACTCGTCGGTTCGCTTGGCTACTTGATCGGCCTTTGGAGAGCAGAATCCAAGGACATGATGCTCAACGAAAAAGGGTTTTACTTCGTCGTTCTCATGTTCGGCTTATTTTCAGCTGTCTCCCTGCAGAAAAGCGTCAGAGACCGCTTGGATAACATTCCCGTCAGCGACATTTATTTCGGCATCTGTTGGGGTGCGCTGATTATGTCCATTCTCTTGCTCGTGGTCGGCTTATTTAATGCAAGTATCCTCCCGAGCGAAAAGGGGTATTACGCCTTCTCCTTCATGTTTGCCCTTTTCGGCGCAGTCGCCGTTCAAAAGAATACCCGCGACAGCGCTTAAGCCGGACAGTATTCGCTGCCGTGGCAGCGATTTAATACCTTAGAGGCAGTGTGCGATGGCACACTGCCTCTAGTTTTTTGGGGCCGAATGACGGGGTCAGGACGTACCCCATCGAATGAACCCCTCAGATACGGATGAATACTTTCCGTCGGTAGAGCCAGTAGCAGAAGGTCCAAAGCACGGCGAGGACGACGAGGCTTGAGGCGAGGGCGCCGTAAGTGCCTTCGAAGAGGCCGCTGCCGAGCCAGGTCTTGCCGATGCTGCGAATCCAGCCGCCGGTGAGCTGATAGGCGACGTAGATGGCGATGGAATTCATGCCGACGACCACAAGCGGGAAGGTCCACGCTTTGTGTCCTCTGATATCGATGAACCAGTAGAAGAGCGCGAAGGCCCAGAGGACCACGGCGCCGCTGTAAAAAGCCCACGAGGGCGTCCAGAGCTTCTTGATGACGGGGCAAATCGTGGTGCCAGTCACGAGCGCGAGGACGAGGCAGATAGCCCCGGCCTTGAGTAGCCACTTGAGCTTCTCGCCGGCGGTCTTCTCGGAGCGCAGGTTCTCGCCCGCCGCGAGCCCGAGGATCATGGTGATGAGCGCAGGGACGAAGTTGAGGGTCTGGTAGCCGCCGCTATTGA
Organism: Opitutales bacterium; assembly: GCA_044361555.1. Lineage (GTDB taxonomy): Bacteria > Verrucomicrobiota > Verrucomicrobiia > Opitutales > UBA953 > UBA953. The sequence continues at coordinate 393 of JBIKIO010000217.1, read as the reverse complement.
AGACGAAGGGCTTCTCGCGCGGGAAGAGGTTCAGGAACCACTGATCGAACGAGGCCGCGAAGTTAGCGCTCATGTTCCAGTGCGCCCAGAAGCCGCTGAGGATCTGCGACGGGTCATTCACGCCGAGGGCTTTGTAATCCGTGGCCGGGCCGGCGATAGGCGTGAGCACGAACGCACCCCAGGTGGCGGCGGCGATAACGCCGATAGCGCCGAGCTGCACTTTCCAGCCACGCCCAACGAGCAGGGTGAGGAAAACGTAACCAAGACCGATCTGGGCGAGGACGTTCGTGAAGATGAAGTTGGGCCGTCCACCGGCGCTGGTGGACAGGAAAACACCCAAGGCGACCAACGCGAAAGCCCGCCATAAGGTATGCAGGAAACGACGGCTTCCGT
>JBIKIO010000099.1:0-5414 GCA_044361555.1 Opitutales bacterium | reverse complement strand
TCGGCGACGCGCGGACCGGCGGCTGTTACGGAAGTATCCATCTCCAGCCAAGATGAGGCCGCCCCCCGTGAAAGACAAGCCGCCAGCCCCTTTGGCGGGCTTCCCGCCCGGCGGCCCCAAAACAGGCTTGCCCGCCGCCCTCCCCGGAGGGATATGATGCTGGTCCGGGTCACGGTCGCGTAGCTCAGTTGGTTAGAGCGCAGCATTCACATTGCTGAAGTCACAGGTTCAAGTCCTGTCGCGACCACCACCCGGGATCTTTCCGCCCTGCGCCCGGTCATGCATGGATGATCGGCGGCGGCTTCTATTACTTTATAATATTATGGGTCAGATTGTAATTAGGTGTTCCCAGCGAACTGTCGCTTAATTATCTCATACGCTTTCGATGACGAGCTTCGCCTACCGGCCTCGTTCCTCCACCGCGCCTTACGCACCCTTTACTGACCCCCTTCCGATGTCCGAGCCTTCCTCGTCGAAACTCCCTACCCAACTCAACGAGCTGATCGCCTTCCTGCATGAACGGCAGGAGAAGCGCGGCAACTGCACGATGAAGGATCGCGCCGAACTCTGGCTGCGCTTCGGCGGCGAGCAGATGGACATCAGCCCGCCGAACTTCCACCACGCCCTAGCGACCTGGCTGGCCAACGCCGGACTGGTCCACAAGGACAAGGCGGCGGACGTGGCCGCGGTGCTCTACTGCCTCGGGGTGACCAACTCGAATAATCTGTTCCAGAAGGTGAACCAAGGGAAACTGGTCACCCTCGGCATCGGCAAGAACGGCCGGCGCAACGCCAAGGGCCAGCGCAAGGGCTGACCCCAGCCGCCGACACCCCGCCGAACCCGTTGACAAGGCCCCGGGCCTGCGGATGATAGAGGGATGAGCCGGCATCAGCAGAGGCGCCAACAAGAGGTCGCTCGGGCGCGTTCCTTCCTGGAACGGCGCATGAACGACCTCCGCTCGCGGCTCGGCCTGAAGCCCGATGCCGCCCCCCTGCCCGGGGAGGCCGCCTACGAGGACACCGAGATCGGCCGCGCCCCAGGGCAACTGCCGGCCGCTTCCCCCTTCGAATCGACCGTTCCGACCAAGTTCCGGGTCATCTCCTACGACGAGTCCAACTGCAAGGTGGAGGAGTTCTCTGACCTGGATTCCGTCGGCCGCTACGCCGGCAAGCAGGGCATGGTCTGGATCCAGGTCCTCGGCATCACCGACCCCCAGATCGTCCATATCGTCGGCGCCTTCTTCGACATCCCGATGCTGGCCCAGGAAGACATCCTCACGGCCACCTCCCGCCCGAAGTTCGAAGAACACGGCGACAAGCTCCTCGCCATCGCCCGCGCGGTCCGTATCGGCGTCGAGGAAGACACCCCGCGCGGCCAGCAGATCTCCATCGTCGCCGCCCAGAACTGGGTCATCTCCTTCCACGAGAACGACGAGAAAGTCTTCGAGGCCGTCGAAAAGCGTATCGCCGATAACAAAGGCAACATCCGCAAGTGGCACGCCGGCTACCTCATCTACTCGCTCCTGGACACGCTGGTCGACCGTCTCCTCTACCAGACCGAGGAGATCGAGGACGCCACCACCGAACTCGAAGATTCCATCCTGAAGGGCACCGATGACTGGGACCTCAACGAGGTCTACCGCCTCAAGCGTATCGTCGTGCGCCTCAGCCGCCTCGCCCAACCGCTCAAGGACATGGTCAGCGTCCTCGAGCACTACGAGCACGCGCTCCTACCGACGTCCCTGGACATGTTCCTGCGCGACCTCTACGACCACGCCATCCGCGCGGCCGACCGCATCGAACACGCCCGCATGATCCTCCAAGACCTGCAGGAATACCACCACACCCAGCAGGAGCGTAAGACCAACGAAGTCATCCGCGTGCTGACGGTGATGAGCTCGGTGTTCATCCCGCTGACTTTCTTGGTAGGCCTCTGGGGTATGAACTTCCACTTCATGCCGGAGATCCACACGGAATGGGGCGAGAAATATGGCTACTTCCTGGCGCTCGGCTCCATGGGCGCCCTCGCGACGGGCATCATCCTCTGGATGAAGCGTAAGCGGTGGTTCTGATCGAAGAATAGAGGGCTGCGTCGATGGCTGGATCGATGACTGAATCGATCACAGATGAGACACGTCAGCCAAAACCGACGGCAGCCAGCCTAAGGGTTCAAGACACCCTGCCTTATCTGCCATCGACGCAGTCATCGATGCTGCCCTCGATTCAGTCATCTCCCCTCACGCACAATCCTGGGCGTCGACGTCGATGACGTCGATGACGTCCTCGTCCCCGAGGATCTTGGTGCGCAGGGGTATGATCGCCGCGAGGAGCGACTTCACGCCGGTGACGAGATACCAGATGTGCACGCGGTGCTGGTCCTGGACCTTCTCGAACGGACACGGGGCCGGTCCGCGGATCTCGCAGAGCCCCGGATGCAGCCGCTCGAGTTCCTTGACCCACGCGTCGGCAACGAAGTTGACCTTCTCGGCGTTGCGCCCGCGGAAGACGTGGCGGATGAGATGCCGGTCCGGCGGGTAACCGAACTCGGCGCGCTTCTCGAGCTCGGCGGCGGCGAAGCCGTGGAAGTCCAGCCGCTTGGCGAACTGGATGGGGTCGGAGGCGGGCTGGAAACTCTGCACGACGACCACCCCCTCAAGGTCGCCGCGACCGGCACGACCCGCCACCTGGGTGAGTAGCTGGAAGGTGCGCTCCGCGGCGCGGAAGTCCGGCAGCTGGAGGGAGAGGTCGGCATCGATGATGCCCACCAGCGTGACGCGCGGGAAGTCGAGACCCTTGGCGATCATCTGCGTGCCGAGGAGCATATCATACTTACCGGCGCGGAAATCGGAGAGGACCTTCCGGAAGAGGTCCTTCTTGCCCATGGTATCGGCGTCGATGCGGGCCACGCGGGCGCGCGGAAAGAGCTGGGCGATGGTCTCTTCGACCTTCTGCGTGCCGTAACCCTTCCAGCGGACCTTCGGGGAGCGGCAGCTCGGGCAGAGCACCGGGGCGCGCTCCTGGTGGTTGCAGAGGTGGCAGCGGGCGGTGTCGTCAGTGCGGTGGAGCGTCAGCGAGACGCTACAACGTTTGCACTGCACGGCCTCACCGCAATCCGGACAGACCAGCGAGCGAGAATGTCCGCGACGATTGAGGAAGAGGATCGTCTGCTCGCGTCGCTCGAGACGGGCGCGGATACCGTCGGTCAGCTCACGTGACAGGATGTGCTGACCTTTGGAGTGCAGCACCTCGCGACGCATGTCCACGATGCGGAAGGCCGGCATCGGGCGGTCATCGACGCGCTTCGCCATCACATCGAGGGCGTAGCGGCCGGCCGTCGCGTTCTTCCAGGTCTCGAGGGACGGCGTGGCCGAACCCAGCACGCAGGCCGCGCCGAGGAGCGAGGCGCGCATCACCGCGACGTCGCGGCCATGATACATCGGCGTCTCGCCCTGCTTGAAGGAAGGCTCATGCTCCTCGTCGACCACGATGAGGCGGAGATTCGGGAGCGGAGCGAAGACGGCCGAACGCGCGCCCACCACCACCCTCGCCTGCCCGAGCGACATCGCCATCCACGCGTCGAAACGCTCGCCGGCGGAAAGATGGCTATGCCAGACGACCACCTTGGCACCGAGGTCGGCAAGGCGGGAGCGAAGTCGTCCGACCGTCTGGGGCGTGAGCGCGACCTCGGGGACGAGGAAGATGGCTGAGCCGCCTTCGGCCACGACCTTGCGGATCAACGCGACGTAGACCTCGGTCTTGCCGGAGCCCGTGACACCGTGGAGCAGGTGCGCGCGGAAGGCTTTCGAGTCGAGCGTCTGCGTGACCGACGTCACCGCGGCGACTTGCTCGGGATTCAACGTGTGCCCGGCCGAGGCGATGGTCTCCCCTTCGGCGTAAGGGTCGTTGTAAGCCACGCGCCAGAGCACGCTGGTGTCTTCCTTGACCGTACCGGCCTTGATGAGGGCGTCGACCGCCTGCTGGGCGATGCCGAGGCCTTCGACCATCTTCGAGCGATCGGCGGGCTCCTTCTGGGCGGAAAGATAATCGATCACCTGCGCCTGGCGCGGGGCCTTCTTGCGGAGCTTGGCGAGCGCCTCGGCTTCGGGCGGGGCGATGAGCGTGAGCAGGCGACGCAGCACGGGGCGGACGCCTTTGCGCACCGCGGCGGGCAGGACGGTCTCGAGCACGGAGTTGAGGCCGCACCCGTAGTAGCTCGCCATCCACTCGGCGAGTTTACAGCAGTCGGGCGTCATCACCGGCTGCTCGTGCTCCAGCGACATCACACTGCGGAGCTTGGCGGAAGGCGGCGGCTCGGCCGGATACTTCCAGACGACACCGATACTCGTACGTCCTCCAAGCGGCACGCGGACCAGCTGGCCGACCTGCAGGACGTCCTTCAGGGCCGCTGGCACCGAATACGAGTAGGCCCTAGCCCCGCCGTCGAACGGGACCACCTCGGCGACGCCGGGTTCGATTTCTCCGAAGAGATCGGGCACAGGGGGAGGGTCGCCGAAGCGAAGCAGGGATTCAAGCGAGGGTTGCCGACACCGCCCTAATCAGCGTCAGGCGTGGATATCGGTGGTTGGGACGCCCGAATGGGCCGCGATCCGGGCGCACATGAGGGCCCAGAAGCAGCCGATGCAGTTGGCCACGACCAGTTGGAGGTCGGTGGGCATGCTGTAGAAGATCAGCGTACCGGGGAACCAGACGAAGTAGTTCGTCAGCAGGTTCGGGAGCACTAGGCGGCGATACCAGCCCGGACCCATCGCCGCGCGCAGTCGGGCGGTGTCCCAGCCGCAATCCTTCCAGAGGTGCGAGATGGCGTTGAACGGCGCGCCGATGAAGATCGTGAAGCCGGCCATGTCAGCCAACACCTTCAGCAGGACGGTCTGAAGATTTGCCTCCGCGCCGAACCACACGGCCTGGAGCGAATAGAAGTAACTGACCAGCATGCCCATGAGCGCCCACCAGACCATACTATGGATCAGATCGCCGAGCGGGTGCGCCGGCCGCAACCCAGGGAAGACCATGCGGAAACACCACGGAATCAGGCCAGAGGTGATGGCCGTGCAGATCGCGGCAAAGGCCATCGGATTGGCGGCATTGACGGCTCCGATCCGGTTGAGCGCGACGGCGACCTCCGGCACGTTGTAATAGGCGACGACCAGGCCGGCCGCGGCGGACATGATGACCACCAGCGGGAGGGCGATGTCGCGGAGGGCCTTGATGCCGGCGGTCAGCGGCGAAGCGGCAGATTCGCTCATGCGAGGAACTTGCGGAGCAGCTGGTCGATGAGGACCGGGTTGGCCTTGCCCTGCGTGCGCTTCATGATCGGACCCTTGAGCGCGTTGATGGCCTTCTCGTTGCCGGCGCGGTATTCGGCGATGGATTTCGCCACGGCCGGGTCGGCGATGA
>JBIKIO010000171.1:0-3573 GCA_044361555.1 Opitutales bacterium | reverse complement strand
AGGACGTAACCACGGGCGAGTTCGGCGTTCCAGCCGCGGGTCTCCTGCGTGATCGAACGACCGGCTTCGAGTTCGCGGATCTGGCGGGCGGTCTCGTAGATGACCGTATCACGGACGCTCGAGATCGAGTTGAGGTTCTTGGTCTCGGTGCGGGTGCCGAGTTTCTCGGCGCCCCGGCGGCGGACGGATACGTTGCAGTCGCAGCGCAGCTGACCCTTCTCCATGTCGCAATCGGCGACCCCGGCCTGGGTGAGCATCGCGACGAGGGAGCGGAGGAAAGCTTCGGCCTCGGCCGAGGAACGGAGGTCCGGCTCGGTGACGATCTCGAGGAGCGGCACGCCGGCGCGGTTGTAGTCGACCAGCGAGCCGCTGCCCGCATGGCTGAGCTTCCCCACGTCTTCTTCGAGGTGGGCGTGGTGGATGCGGATGAACTTGTGCTCGCCCATCACATTGCGCGAGGCGCCCGGGAGCTCGATTTCGACCTGGCCGCCGACGACGACCGGGAAATCCTTCTGGGTGAGCTGGTAGTTCTTCGGATTATCCGGATAGAAATAGTTCTTACGGTCCCAGGCGCAGCGCTCCGGGATCTCCGCGCCCACGACGAGGCCGAAGAGGATGGATTTCTCGACCGCCTCACGGTTCACCACCGGCAGCGTGCCGGGGAGACCGAGGACGACCGGGTCGACCTGCTCATTGGGTTCCTTGCCGAAGCCCCAGGGGGACGACGCGAAGACCTTGGCGCGGGTGTGCAGCTGCACGTGGACCTCGAGGCCGATGACGACTTCCCAATCAGAAGGAACGTTGCTCATAGGGCGGCTTGCTGGTGGGCGAAACCGTGGGCGGCCTCGAAGAGTCGGCCCGCGGCGAGGAGTTTGGCTTCGGAGAGCGGCGCTCCGACGAGATGGAAACCGACCGGGAGATGGCCGGACTTACCGCAGGGCACCGAGATCGCCGGGAGGCCGGCGAGGTTCGCAGGAATCGTGAAGATGTCCTCGAGGTAGAGCTGCAGCGGATCCGAAGCCTTCTCGCCGACCTTGAAGGCAGGCGTCGGGACGGTCGGGGTGAGCAGCACGTCGACGCCGGCGAGGGCGGCGAGGTATTCGGCGCGGATCTTCGCGCGGGCGCGGAGGGCGCGGACGTAATACGCGTCGGCGTAACCGGCGCTGAGCACGAACGTACCGAGCAGGATGCGGCGCTTCACTTCGGGGCCGAAGCCTTCGGAGCGACTGGCCGTCATCATCTCGACCGGCGTGCCGGCGGAAGCGGAGCGATGGCCGTAGCGGACGCCGTCATAGCGGCCGAGGTTCGAAGAAGCTTCGGCGGTCGCGACGACGTAGTAAGTCGGCACCGCAAGGTCAGCCGAGGGCAGTTCGACCTCGGAGATCGCGCAGCCCTGGGCGCGGTAAAATTCGACGGCGGCATTGACCGCGGCGGCGACCTCGGAGGCGACGCCCTTGCCGAGAAAACCCTTCGGGATGCCGATGCGGAGCTTCTTCGCATCACCGGCGGCCGTGAGCGCGCGGTCGGACGGGCCGAAGCAGGTCATGTCACGCGCGTCGGCCGAAGCCAGCGCGTTGAGCAGGAGTTCGCAGTCTTCGATGCTGCGGGCCATCGGACCAATCTGGTCGAGCGAGGAAGCGAAGGCCACGAGACCGAAGCGGGAGATGAGTCCGTAAGTCGGCTTCAGTCCGACCACACCGCAATGCGAGGCAGGCTGGCGGATGGAGCCACCGGTGTCGGAACCCAGCGAGAGCGGCACCAGGCCGGCCGCGAGGGCCGCGGCGCTGCCGCCGGAAGACCCCCCCGGGATGCGGGCGAGGTCCCAAGGATTGAACGTCTTGCGGATCGCCGAGTTCTCCGTGGAGGAACCCATCGCGAACTCGTCCATGTTCAGGCGACCGTAGAGGATCGCGCCGGCCGCGCGGAGGCGTTCGGCGACGTGGGAGTCGTAAGGCGAGACCAGCGGCGCGAGCATCTTGCTCGAGCACGTGAGCGGCTGGCCCTTGACCGCGATGTTGTCCTTGATCGCGACCGGGATGCCTTCGAGCGGGCCCCTGCCCTGTCCGGCCTTGCGGCGGGCGTCGGAAGCATCGGCCTGCGCAAGCACGTCGGCCTGGTCGAGATGCGTGAAAGCACCGACCTTATCGTTCACCGCCAGATAGCGGGCGATGAGCGCCTCGCAAAGGGCGCGGGACGAGAGCGTACCGGCCGCGAGGCGGCGGCCGAGCTCGGCGGCGGAAAGCGTATGGAGCGCGTCGGCCATGGCTTAGGATTCGTCGTCCACGACGCGCGGGACGGAGATCTGCCCGTCGCGCGAGGCGGGGGCGATGCGGGTGACGGCTTCGGCGCCGAGGACGGGTCCCGGTTCGTCGGAGCGGAGCGCGGTTTCGTCGACGACGCGGGCGTCGTCGATCGTCGCGGGCAGGTCGGCGTCAGCCAGCGCCTGGAAGTGACCCAGGATCTGATTGAGCTGCGACGAGTAGAGCGCCTTCTCCTCGGCCGTGAGGCTGAGGCGGGCGAGCTTCGCGAGGTGGTCGATGTCGAAACCTTCGGCCATGACGATCAGCGGCGGACGGTCCAGCCGGCGCCCTTCTCGAGCGTCGCGATGACCACGCCGAGGGCTTGGTTGGTTTCTTCGTCGGTGAGCGTACGGGCGGCGTGGCGCCAGCGGATCTCGAAGGCGAGGCTGCGGTGGCCTTCGGGCAGGCCCGGGCCGGTGAAGACGTCGAAGCAGTTGACCGACTCCAGCGCGAACTCCTTGCCGGCGGCCTTGGAGGCGCCTTGGCGGACGCGGCTTTCGACTTCGGCGGCGGTGACATCGACCGGAACGATGACCGCGACGTCCTTCGTGACGGGCGGGAAGGACGAGAACGCTTCGAAGCGCGGGATCTTACGGGCTTCGGCGAAGGCCGAGCGTGGGAAGCAGACCTCACCGGCGATGACGGAGCTCTTCAGGCCGAGGGAACGCGTCCAGCGGAGGTCGAGAACGCCGCAGGCGCCTTCGGCGGCACGGCCACGGTCGACAAGAGCGGCGGCGTGATCGGCCTGCCAGAGACCACCGGTGGCGGCGGCGAACGAAAGACGGACGGTAGCAACGCCGGCGAGGGCAGCGGCGTCCTGGAGCAGGCGCTTGGCGCGGAGGGCGTCGAAGGCCTCGCGGGACTTCCAGGAACGCGTCACCGGCTCGGCGACGATCGCGAAGGCCACCGAGATGAACTCGCGGACCGTGCCGTCGGCCTGCGGACGGAAGACCGTGCCGACTTCGAAGAGACCGTGCGGGTCGGCGTGCACCGAGAGATTGAGCGCGAGCGCGCCCGCGAGGCCCGGGACGAGCGACGCGCGGAGGTGCGTCTGTTCGGCGGTCAGCGGATTGTCCATCGCGACCAAGGCAGCCTTGTCGGCGCCGAGCGTGCGTTCGAGTTCCGCGGCGTCGCGGAGCGAGTAGTGGCAGCACTCCGTGAAACCGGCGCCGACGAGGCGGGCGGAGACTTCGCGGGTGAAGACGGACGTCAGCGCGTCTTCGTCGCCCGGAAGGGGCGCGATCGGACGACCGGCGGGCACCTTGTCGGTGCC
>JBIKIO010000197.1:0-3107 GCA_044361555.1 Opitutales bacterium | reverse complement strand
GTGAAGGCCAGGCGATGCTTCGGCAGGAAGGCCTTGCTGCGGTAACTTGAACCGGGGCAACGTCGCTCCATCTGGGTGGAGTCCAGATTGGAGGCGTAGGCGAAGTAGAACCGGCTCATGGGAAGGGCAACGGACTTTGCCCATCTCCCTCCGGGATGCAAACGGATTGGGACCGGTGTGAATATCCGGGCCCTCCGGCGGGCGGCTTAGAAGCGACGCGTGAGGCTGAGATAAGCCGAGCGGGGCTGCGCGGGGAAGCCGAAGGCGGCCGGCGGGGCGTCCTCGCCAAAGAGGTTTTCGATGCGCAGGGAGATTTCGGTGCGGTCCGACAAGACTCGCCGGATCCAGAGACGCACGAAGGTGGCGTTCGGCAGCTCGGTACGGGCGAAGGCGTTCCAGTCGAAGTCTTCACGTCCGCGGAGGTGGGCGGCGGAGACGCCGAAGGTCCAATCGTCGTTCGGCATAACTTCCGCGCCGAGCGAGAGCGTCAGGGAAGGCCGGCGCAGGAGTTTGTCGCCGGTCAGGCCGGTTCCGAAGAAGTAATCCGAAGAGAGAATCTGGCTGTCCAGCCACGTGGCGGCGCCGAAGAGACGCAGTCCTTTGGCCGGTCTCGTTTCGACGCCCGCTTCCAGGCCTTGGGTACGCGCTTCCGCGATGTTATAGGTCTGGTAACTGATCGGGTTGAAATCGATGAGTTCGCTCAGCTCGTTGCGGAAGGCCACGAGCGTCCAGGACAAGGCTCCGGGGACGCTGTTCTCGTGGCGCAGGCCGATTTCGAAGCCTGTATTGCTCTCGGGTCGCAGCGGGAGGCCGAGGTGCGTGCCGTAGGCGAGATCGTTGGCCGCTGGCGCTCGGTAAGCCGTGCCGATCTTGGCGTGGGCCAGCAACTCTTTGGACAGACGACGGGAGTAGGTGATGTCGCCGGTCGTCTTGCCCGCGAAGTCGGTGAAACGATCCGTGCGGATCGCGGCGCGGATACGGTCCTTGGCGGTGGCCTGCCATTCGGCGCGGGTCCAGATGCCGAGGCTTTCCTGCGTCTCGGTCCACGTGAGGCTGTTCGCGGCGACGTTGAATTGATCGAACGAGGTCCGTTCGTAGCTCAGGCCAAGGCCGAGAGTCAGGTCGGAGCGGATGCGACGGTCGATGGTCGCGGTGATCTCATCGCGGTCGAGGAGGTAGCGGTTAGCGAAGGGCAGGGTGACGCTCTGGATCGACGAGCCAGCGCGCGACCAGAAGATCGAAGCTTCGGTGGTCTCGTCCTGGAAACGTAGCCCCGGGGAAAGCAGCCAGCCACCGTCGCGCTGCCAGTCGGTGAGGTTGGGCGGGCCGCCCAGATCCTGTCCGGGCAGGCCGGCCTTACCGTGGTCGGCCGAACCGACCAGATCGAAGATAAGGTTCGGGGTCAGGCGCTGTTCGTGCTTCAGGAAAGCGCTGACGGCTTCGCGATCGGCGTTGGGGCGGAAACCGTCGTCATGCGTCGCCGTCAGCGACAGCGCCGTGCCGTGCGTGGCGGCCTTGCCAGCTTCCGCGTTGTTCGCGAGCAACGCATAGTTGATTGTTCCCCGTCCGAACGAGCCGCCTTCGGCGACGAGCGTCGAGCCAGCGCGCGCTGTCAGTGGGGACTGTTGACGAAGGTCGATGACGCCGCCGAGCGCGTTGGCGCCGTAGAGAGTGGAGGAGGGGCCACGCAGGACTTCGACGGAGGCCAGTCCGAAGATGCGGTAGCGGCCGATCTCGTAGGAGTTGGAGAAACCTTGCGGAAGACGTCGCCCATCGAGAAGGACGGCTGTCTGGGTGGAATTAGTACCGCGGAGGAAGATCGAGCCGACCGAACCTTCGCCGGACTGCTCCGTGGCGAAGACACCGGGGGCGCCGCCGAGCAGGCTCGTCAGAGTCGTCTGCCCGGCGTCAGTCGCGGCGGCGACGTCGAGGCGGCTGACGGAGGGCGAAGCTTCGGCCAAAGGTTTCGCCTGTCGGGTTTCGATCACCACGGTCTCGGGCAGGCGGGTCGGAGCCTGGGCAAGGAGGAGGGCGGCGAACGTCAACATAATGTATCTTCGTATCTAGATATGTGTATGTAAGTCAAGGCCTGCCTTTGCTGGGCGGGGAAATGGGGCTGGAGAATGGTTCTGATTATGGCATAGTAGGAGTAGATGGCCGCCGAACTCTCCCAGCAACCCGACCTCGGACCTGTCCGCCAGTTCTCCATCTTCGTCGAGAACAAGGTCGGCCGTCTCAATGAGCTGGTCGAATCTTTGTCCGGAGCCGACGTCCACATCATGGCCCTGTGTCTGGTAGACACGACCGATTCGACGATCATCCGTATCGTGGTCGATTACCCTGAGCGCGCCGAGCAGATCCTGGATGAGCACCGTTTCGCGCATGACGACGTCCCGGTCGTGGCGATCGAGTTGCAGTCTGAGGCCCAGCTTAAGGACGTCACCGGTGTCCTGTTGAGGGCCGAGATCAACATCCATTACGTCTATCCGTTCCTCTTCCGCCCCAACGGCCGTTATGGCCTCGTGGTCCGCACCGAAGCCCAGGAACTCGCGTCCTCCGTCCTGTCCAGCCACGGCATCACCGTGCTCAGCCGGAACGATATCGCCAGATAAGGAAAAGCTGACAGAGGTTTCGGCGGATAGCGGTTGGCGGTTAGGTTAGTATGTGTCCGCAGCGCGGCCGAGGGTAGGGGCGTAGCTCCGCTGCGCCCTCCTGTGGATCTGTGTTCGCGGTCGCCAGAACCTGCTTGGTAGTGCACGATGAATCGTACCCCCGACTTGGTTGGCCCTTCCAGCCGTATCCTTGTTTCCCCCTACGACTTCATTCTTGCGGCACACTCGGCTATTCTCATTCTTACTTTCAGGTGTGTAGGCGGCTAAGACCCGCCGAGATTCCTACCAGGGGGCGCTTAGGCGCCCCCTTTCCATTCTGGATGAAAGCTTAGCCCTCTTTCGCCGAACATTCTCTCGCATCTTTCTACGAGCCATCTGGAATTATTCCTACTGAAGAAGCCGGCAGGTTCGACCGTTTGCTTCGTCAGATAGGCCAGCATGTCGCAGGCTTGGAGAAAATCGCTGGCCCTTGAGTCTCGTCCAAAAGGCTGATCC
>JBIKIO010000087.1:0-5890 GCA_044361555.1 Opitutales bacterium | reverse complement strand
ACGATGACGCGGACGGCGAACAGTGAGCCTTGCCGTCGGATCATCTCTACCTGATGGAGTGCCGCTTTAATGCGTGCGGTGCGGTCTAGTCCGAAGCGGGAAGGGCTGCGTCCCAATAGTTCGCTCGCATGGATCTCCGCTGCCTTCGGTAATCCGAATATCTGCTCCATCCGGCTTCTCATCTCCAGCAGGTCGGACCTTGCCTCATGCCAGTCGGCGTGATGAATCATCAGTCCGCACGGCACGAAGGTGTGGTTCTGTGGGTTGTGGCGGCCGGTGTCGCCGCTTTCGTCGACGTAGAGCAGATGCATGAGCCCGATTGACCGAACCCGCGTCAGCTTATCAAAGCAGGGAATCTGGCTTCTTTGGTGAGGTTTTTCCCCCCTCCCGCCGCTCACTTATACGCCGAGACGGGCTTGGGGACGATGCCGAGGCGTTTATAATCGAAGCCCGTGCCGAGGGGCTCGTAGGTGCCGACGAGTTCAACCGAACGATCACGTGTGATGGCGGCTTCCATGCCCATGCCCCAGTAGGCGGCGTTGATGACGAGTCGCCTCAGGCCGTCGCTCCGGAAATCATCCCCGCTGCCCATGGTGGATTGGAAGACGCGGGCATCTTGGCCGCCGCTGGTCCGCCAAGTCTTGAACCACGCCACAGGCAGGGCTTCGAGCTTCGGGTTGGGCGGATCATCGTGCTTCCGTCCCATGAGCGGCTGGCCCCAGACGAGCGCCGTGCAGCCACTCGGCAGGCTGCCGCCTTCTTTGTAGGTGCGGTACACATCGGAGTTGCCCCAGATATCTTCTACCCCGCGGAGAATGGGGTGATCTTTCTGACTCTCGACGATGAGGCCACGGGTAGAGTCAGCGTGGTAGCGTCCATGATGCCCGCGGAAACTGCCACCGAGGATGTCTTCCCCCCATTTAACCTGCTTGCCGTCGATCTTATAAGGCAACTGCGCGTGGAACCCGTGATTGGCCGTGCGCAAGGCAATGAAGGGTTTGCCGGAATCCACATACTTCACGATGAGCTCTCGCTCCGACATGGGCAGCGTGAGTAAGCGGCAGAAGAAGATGACCTGATCCGCCGAGGCGAGATGCTCAAGGCCAGCGATATGGTGCGTCTTGAACTCCTTCTCTTTGCCTTTCTCGGGATAGACCGGCATGGTCGGGTCGACGTGACCTTGGTCGCTCAAGGCGAAGAGTACCGTGCAATCGAAGCCATGACGGGTGCTGAGGATCTTCGCTAACATGGGCATGGATTGCTCGCTCCGGTATTCTTGGTCAGCCGCGATGAGGACGATGTGCTTACCTTTGCCCGGGCCTTCACCGCCGTCATAAGTCAGCCATTGTGGGTTCTCGGGTACCGGATGGGCTAGGCCATGCAGGCTGCAGAACAGGGCGGCGAGTCGGAGTAATTTCATGAGAGGTGCTGTCGCCGCTTACTTCGTGGGGATTTCATTGACGGTGTAATACGCCTTGGTGTGGAGCAGGGGCGTGCCAGTCTGGGCGCGGATCTTCGCGAAACCGAATTCATGGATATGGCCCTCTTCGATTCGCTCCAGGGTGAGCCGGACCGACAGCCCGTCCGCCGCGGGCACGGCTTTGAGTACTTTGGGCTTGGTCTGATCGACTTCCGGGCTGCCATAACCCGCCTGGAAAATATGCGTGTAGGTCGAGATGTCGTAGCTTTCCGGGTTGGCCGCGGTCTCGGGGTCGACGGGTAGGGTGAACGTAAGCAGGAAGCCGTCGGGCTTGATGTTGATCTCTTTTACCTCAAAGGGGGTGACGCCGCTCCAGTCGATGCGCTGGAGCGCAAAGGGTTCGGTGCCGCGCACCGGCCATTGCGCATTGGTCGTGAAGCCACCGGCGACGAGTTGGCCTTGCGGCGAGAACTCCACGTTCATGGTACCAGTGGCGAGTCCTTCGCGGAAGGGGTAGCAGGCGCCTTGCCAGACTCCGTTGACCTGTTCGGTGGTGGCGCGCAGGAGGATGCTCAAGGTGTAGTCGCCGAGGAAGAACTGACCGGCAAAGGGCCCGAACTTGCCGCCGGTCTGATCAAGCCGGAAGCCCGATATCGAACGCCCCATCTTGATATACGGGAAGCGCACCGCCGGAGGCACGAGCTCTTTCACGCGTTTACGTTCAAGGTGCAGCCGCGAGTTGCTGTTGGGCTTCACGGGCTCTTTGAGGTCCTTGGTGAACGCATACCAATTGTAACTCGCCGGGTGACCGAGGAAGCCTCCCGGTTTTAGATGCTTGAGCGAGCAAGAGCCGTTCCACGGTCCTTGGCTCTCGATGACGAACATCTCGCCCTGGGTATTGGCCGCGATACCGCCGGGGCTGCGGAGGCCGCTGCACACAGGGATCATCTGACCCTGAGGCGTAATTTTCACGGCCCAACCGCGGAAAAGGTTATGCGATTCGTACGATCCGCTGAGGCCCAACGCCACCCAGATATTGCCCTGCGGATCATGCTTGGAAGCGAAGGCAAACTCATGGCCCTCGGCGTAACCCCAATTATTGGAGAGGGTTTCGTAGCGATCTGCGACGCCGTCGCCCTTGGTGTCCCGGATGCGCAGGACTTCGCTGAAGGAAGTTGCGGTCATCGCGCCATCTTTCCACGCGAGTGAGAAGATCTCATCCTGACCGGTCGCAAAAAGGTGGAACTCCGGCTTCGGCGGCGTGGAGAAAGCGCCTTGGATGAAGTAGATGTCGCCGCGGCGCGTCCCCACTGCGAGTCGTCCATCGGGCAATATTTCCAGGCCGCCTGGCCGCATCGGAATCGTCGAGGGGATCGGGATGTTGACGATGGGGTAATACTTCGCCTCCGCGGCGGCGGTGCCCCACGTGGCACCTAAGTCCTCGGCCGCGAGGCCGGGTGCGCAGGCGAGCATCGCCCAGACGAGGCCGGAGCGGAGCGTTACCATTGGTAGTCGAGGGTGAGAGTGGAGGTGCCCGCTGGTAGCCTGAGCGGGATGAGGAGTTCATCTTCACGCACGATACCTTGGTACGCACCCGTGAGGCGGACTTTTAATTTCGCAGCGACGAACGTTTGGGCGTCCGTCGCGGTGACCTTGGCGCCACTGATGGCGCGGAAGTAGAAGGGGGCCGTCCCGCTGGGAGCCGTGAAGGTGAGGGTGCGTTTGAAATACGCCTTGCCGTCGCTCCCGCGCACGTCCTCGAAGAAGTCCGCCACTTTCACTTCGCCGTATTCGTAGTGAAAGGTCGGACGTTGGAGCGCATCCAGGTCATAGCCCCGGAATTGGTAGCCGAGGTTTTGCGGGAAGCCGAAGGTGGTCTTGCCCTTGGCGGGCCAATTGTCCTCGAGGGATTTGAGCCGATGAAACGGCACGCCCGCCGGGAAGGGGACCATCGTATCCTGGGCTCGCGGCTGGAAGGAACCTAAGTCGACATTGGCGAACTCACCCTTCCAGAGTTGTCGCAGGGTCATCTCCTCTGAATCGAAGCCGAGGCTGATGCGGCCAGGGTAGCCTACGGCGATGCCGCGGTAGCCGATATTGCTGCGTCCGCGGCAAAGCTCGGCCACGTCCGTCACGCGCAGTTCCTTGGACTGACGGGAAAGCCCGAGGGGATTCTTGGCCTGCGTGCCGGCTTCGAGGTAGCGCCAGAGGGCTTCAATCTGTTGGGAGGTATCTCCTCCGAGCACATCGGGGCGCAGGGTTTGGCCGCCCGGCCAATAACTCGGCATGATGATGCCGGGGTGGAAGCGCTGCGGTGAGCGCATGTAGAGGTGGAACCAGTTCTTCTGAATGCGCTGGGTCATCCCGACCAAGTCCAGGGCCCCGGCCCCGGCGGATTTCTGACCGTTGAAATCATGGCACGCGATGCAACTAAAGCCTTTGGCTCCCATCATCTCATAGCCGGCATTTTTCGATTCCTGTAAGTTGGGCACTTCGGGCAGGACGGCTTTCTCGAGGTGGTCGACCTGACTAAAGAGTCCGACCAGCGGGCGCATATGGGCTTCCCCGAACTGCGGCATGGCCGTCGCAAGGTAAGGACGTGGCCGTGCTCCTTGGAGGAGCGCCCCTTCGAGTCCCGTGGTGGTGAGCTTCGCACCCACGTCGGAAAGCGTCGGCGGTAATCGGCCTTGATCACCCAAGGCGGGTGCGGTGCCGGTGAAGAGTGCGTTGCGAGCTGGAGCGATGCCGCCGAGCCCACGGCGGTCGTGGCAGGCGAGGCAATTGAAACGGGTGAGTTCCAGTTGGAGGGACTGTTCGGGTGTGGCGGTGAAGCCGCTGGGGCGAGTCAACGCGGCGCGAATCATCGCGCGTTGATCGGCCGAGAGGTCGAAGTGGGCCCAGGCCCCGGGCTGTCCGCTGAGGCACCCTTGCTCGAGATTCAATTTGGCCAAGGGCATCGCGGGCGCCGCGGTCACGCCGACGTCATCATGGCAACGCGCACAACCCATGCTGGCGAATTTCTGGCGGCCAGCGTCGGCGAGGGCGCGGTCGACGACGGGTCTTTGGAAAGCGGCGATAGGTTGATCCGAGACCGACAACATCGCCGACGGAATCGTCTGGCGCGGGAATTGCGGGCCTTGCATCTCGAAGTTCAGCGAGGGTTCACGGCCCGTATGGTAATAATCTAGCCGGAGTTTACGCCAGCCCGCCGCAAGCGACGCCATGCCCTGGACTTGGACGACCCCGCGTCGATCGCGGGGTACTTGGCTGAGGACATCTTTACCGTCAATCTGCAGGGCGCCGCCGTTCGCTTTGAGGAAGAACGTATACTGGCCGGTTGCGGGGAGGTTGATCCAGCCTTCGAAGCGGATCGCCATGTGATGATGTATCCGCTCGAGGTGGGTCAGCGCGAAATCGTCAATCGTGCCAGCCCGCTCGGGTTCGATGGATTCATGTTTAAGTCCTTCCCAGACCTGACCGCGGTACATGGTGTAGGCCAAGTGCCCCGGAAGGCGTGTATCCCGAAGTAGATAATGGGCGATGCTCTCGATTTCGCGCGGCGGCAATCGTAAGTCCGGCATGCGACCAGAGGGGCGACTCAGGTGCGGTTGCCGCAGGAAATCCGTCAGGCTCTTGAAACTATATTTTTGCTCCAGCTTACCGAGGGGCGTCGAAGTTTCGGCCATCGTCTCGTGCCCTTGGGCGTCGCGCGGCGAATGGCAGGCCGCACAACCACGGCTATGGAAAAGTTTCTCTCCTTGGGCGGCCGCGACTGCATCCGGCTGTTGGGGTGCGAACGTGGGCGGCTTGAGGGACAGTAGGAAGTGCGTCAGCTGCGTGGCGGCGGTGGCCCGCTCGGACTCCGGTAGTTTCCCGAGCATATCGGGCATCGTCGATCCCGGCTTGATGGCGTGCGGAGTGCGGAGGTAAGCCGCGAGGAAGTCGGGATGAATCCGTGCTCCGATGCCGCTGAGTCTCGGCGCTTTCTTCGAAGTGGCCGCGAGTGCCGGCGACGATTCGTGGCAGGCTACGCAGTTGAGTTCTTCGAGCAGGAGCTGCCCCTTAAGGGCCCCGTCGAGTTGAGCACCCGTGATACCAGGTACCAAGACTTCATTGGCGCGCGCGACGGTCCCGAGCAGTAGGATCGTTCCGATCAAGTAAGCTATCCGCCCGAGGGTGCGGGCAGGGTGGGAGGTAGCCGGGGCAGGCATCCGGATATCTAGGAGTCACGGGGCGGGGAAGTGGAGTGTAAAGGTGGGCGTAAAGCGTGGCCCCGCTTTGCCGCGGGAGGCTTAACGTTTCTGTGGATGGCCTGGGCTTGACCACAGCGCGTAGCCCCCCATTACTGACCTTCCTTCGAATTAACGAAGGACCTGGAGAGGTGGCTGAGTGGCCGAAAGCGCCCGTTTGCTAAATGGGTATACCCCAAAAGGGTATCGTGGGTTCGAATCCCATCCTCTCCGCCACTTT
>JBIKIO010000216.1:0-2754 GCA_044361555.1 Opitutales bacterium | reverse complement strand
CCCCTAGATGCCTTCTCGACAGAGGGGGTCTGATGGGTTTTATTCACACCCGTACCCCCTACAACTATGCAAGAAACTACCGTACCTAATGCGAAGCGGCTCCTCTGGGCTGGCTTCATGGCTATCCTCGCGGCCGGCGTCGGCTTCGCCCTCCGCGGCGGCATCTTCGGCGCTTGGGCGTCCGAATACGGCTTCACCGCCTCCCAGCTCGGCGCCATCGGCGGCGCCGGTTTCTCGGGCTTCTGCTTCGGCATCATCATCGGCGGCGTGATCGTCGACAAGATCGGCTACGGCAAGCTCGTCGCGGTCGCCCTCCTTGGCCACATCCTCTCGGCGTTCGTCACCTTCGGCGCCTCGACCCCGCAGAACGCGTACGACTTCCTCTACTGGGGCATGTTCATCTTCGCCTTCGCGAACGGCACCCTCGAAGCCGTGGCCAACCCGCTCGTTGCCACGATCTTCCCCAAGCAGCGCACGCACTACCTTAATATCCTGCACGCCTCCTGGCCGCTCGGCATGGTCGTCGGCGCCGTCGCCTCCTACCTCCTCGGTTCCGTGATGGGCCTCGGCTGGAAGGGCCAGCTCGCCTTCTACCTCGTCCCGACCATCGCCTACGCGGTGATGTTCATGGGTCAGGCCTTCCCGAAGTCGGAAGCCGCCGAGAAGGGCGCCTCCTTCTCCGAGATGTTCAAGGACGTCGGCATCCTGGGCTCGCTCGTCGCCTGCTACTTGCTCTCGATCTTCCTCGGTAACGTCCTCGGTCCGGTGTTCAACATCGACAACCTCGGCCTCTACCTCGCTGGCGCCCTCCTGATCACCGTCGGCGTCATCACGCGCTTCTCGATCGGTTCCCTCCTCCTCTTCGTGCTCTTCCTCACCCACGCCCTCGTCGGCGCGGTCGAACTCGGCACCGACGGCTGGATCGAAGCCATCACCGGCAACCTCTTCACCGCCGAGCAGGGCAAGATGCTCTTCATCTGGACCTCGGCCATCATGTTCGGCCTGCGCTTCTGCGCCCACTGGATCGAGACCAAGCTTGGCCTCTCCCCGATTGGCATCCTGGTGACGTCGGCCCTGCTCGCTTTCGCCGGCTTGCAGCTCGCCTCCGGCATGGACAGCTTCCCCATCGCGCTCATCGCCCTCGGGATCTACGCCCTCGGCAAGACGTTCTTCTGGCCCACGATGCTCGCCGTCGTCGGCGACCGCTTCCCGCGCTCCGGCGCCGTGGCCATGTCCATCATGGGCGGCATCGGCATGCTCTCCGCCGGCCTTATCGGTGGCCCCGGCCTCGGCTATGCCAAGGACCGTTTCACCGCCGAATCCCTGCAGAAGGAAGCCCCGGCCGCCTACGCTTCCGCGAAGGCTTCGTCGGAATCGAAGTTCCTCTTCCTCGCTCCGGTGACCGCCGTCGCGGGTGACAAGCTCGAAGCCGCCAAGAAGGCCGGCGAGAAGGGTTCCGCCGACCAGAAGGCCATCGTCGCCGCCAACCAGGCCGGCGACCGCGCCACGCTGAAGGCCGACTCCTTCATCCCGCTGGCCATGGCCGCGATCTACCTGCTGCTGCTCTTCTACTTCAAGAGCCTCGGCGGCTACCGCGCCCTGAAGATCGAAGAGCAGGTCTAAGCGACCCGCCCTTCCCCTCCGAAGGCCGCCCACCCGGGCGGCCTTCTTGTTTGGTAGGTTTGCGAACCGCCCCCGTCGGATTCGTCCCAGCAAATCGGCTTCCGTCCTTGGCCCGATTGGGCTGAATGAAGCCACCCCTATGAGCACGCCCAAGATTCGCATCGCGCTGGCCGGACTCGGCTTCGGCGCCGAATTCATCCCGATCTACCAGGCCCACCCGAACGCGGAGATCGTCGCGATCTGCCAGCGCAACCCGGAGAAGCTCAAGGCCATCGGCGACCGCTATAAGATCGCGAAGCGCTACACGGACTTCGACGCGCTGCTCAAGGACCCCGAGGTCGACGCGATCCACATCAACACACCCATCCCCGACCACGGCCGCCAGTCCATCGCCGCCCTCAAGGCCGGCAAGCACGTGGCCTGCACGGTCCCGATGGCGACCTCCATCGCCGAGTGCGAGGAGATCGTGAAGCTGGTGAAGGCCACGGGCCTGAGCTACATGATGATGGAGACGGTGGTCTACGCCCGCGAGTTCCTCTACGTGAAGGAGCTCTACGACAACGGCGAGCTGGGCCGCCTGCAATTCCTCCAGGCCTCGCACCAGCAGGACATGGAAGGCTGGCCCGGCTACTGGCCCGGCCTGCCGCCCATGTACTACGCCACACACTGCGTTGGCCCGATGCTCGCCCTCACCCGCGCCGATGCGGAATACGTCTCATGCTTCGGCTCCGGCCGTATCGCCGAGGACATGATCCCGATCTACAACTCGCCCTTCGCGGTCGAGACGGCCCACATCAAGTTCCATAAGTCCGACGTCTCGGCGCGCATCATCCGCTCGCTCTTCGACACGGCCCGCCAGTATCGCGAGTCCATCGACGTCTATGGCTCCAAGAAGTCCTTCGAGTGGCCGCTCATCGAAGGCGAAGAGCCCGTCCTCCACACGGCGAAGAAGGCCGAGCCCGAGATCCCGCAGAAGGTCAAGGTGCCCGACTTCGCCCACCGCCTCCCGAAAGAGATTCAGCACTTCACGACCAAGGGCGTCTACGGCGAAGGCGAAGACCACCTGTCGTTCACGCAGGGCGGCGGCCACGGCGGCTCTCACCCGCACCTCGCCAACGAATTCATCCAGGC
>JBIKIO010000008.1:0-30561 GCA_044361555.1 Opitutales bacterium | reverse complement strand
GCCGACCCGGCTGGCATATCGAGTGCTCGGCCATGTCGCTCGCGCACCTCGGCGCCACCTTCGATCTGCATGGCGGCGGCATCGACCTCTGCTTTCCGCACCACGAGAACGAGATCGCCCAGTCCGAGTGCGCCACCGGCGTGAAAGGCTTCGCCGCCCACTGGTTCCATAGCGCGCACCTGATGGTCGAGGGCGAGAAGATGTCCAAGAGCAAGGGCAACCTCTTCACGCTCGACGAACTCGTCGCCAAGGGCTTCACGCCCATGGAGGTCCGCTATACGCTCATCTCCGGCCACTACCGCAGCTCGCTCAACTTCACCATGAAGGGTGTCGATGATTCCCGTTCGGCCCTCGCCAAGCTCGAGCGTGGCGCCGACCGTCTGCTTGCCGTCGCCGGTTTCACCCGCGCCGAATTCGCCGCGCCGGTCGCACAGGAGGTCCAGACTTCTTGGGGCCGCTTCGCCAAGGCTTGGGAAGTCCTGCAGGACGATCTCAACATCCCGGGCTGCCTCGGTCAGGTCTTCACCGTCCTCGCCGAGAAGGACGAGCCGACGACCGATCAGGCCCGTCAGGACATCTCCGGTCTCGCCAAGATCCTCTTCGCCCTCGGTCTGCAGCTCTTCGTCGTCAAGGCCGAGGTCGCCGTGCCGGCGGACGTCGCCGAACTCGGCGCCCGCCGCTGGGCCGCCAAGCAGTCGAAGGACTTTGCCGCCGCCGACCAGCTCCGCAAGGACCTGTCCGCTCTCGGCTGGACGATGCTCGACCGCAAGGACGGCTACGATCTGAAGAAGGCCTGAAGGGCGGGGCGGCTTGCTCCGTCCTTGCCCTCCGCCTCGGGAACCCCTAGCGAGTGGGGTCTTCCGCCATGTCCTCCCGCCCGCAGATGACTCCCCTCGAGGAGATCCGTCACTCCGCCGCTCACATGCTGGGCGCCGCCGTGCTCCGCCTGTTTCCCCAGGCCCAGCTGGACATCGGACCGCCCACCGACAACGGCTTCTACTACGACTTCGACCTCGACCATACCTTCACGGCCGAGGACCTGGTGAAGATCGAGGAGGAGATGCGCCGTATCTCCAAAGAGAACCAGAAGTTCGAGCGCTTCGAGTGCACCCGCGAGGAAGCCGAGAAGCTGATCCTCGAGCGCGGCCAGAACGCCTACAAGGTCGGCCGCCTCGGCGACATCCCCGCCGGCGAGACCATCTCCTTTTACAAGAACGGCGAGTTCGTCGACCTCTGCGCCGGCACCCACGTCCGCTACACCTCCCAGGTGAAGGCTTTCAAACTCCTCCACATCGCCGGCGCCTACCATCGCGGCGACGAGAAGAACAAGCAGCTCCAACGTATCTACGGCACCGCTTACGCGACCAAGGACGAACTCGAGCAGGCGATGGCCCGCGCCGAGGAAGCCAAGAAGCGCGACCACCGCAAGCTGGGCAAGGAGCTGAAGCTCTTCCATATCGACGAAAAGGTCGGCCAGGGCCTCATCCTCTGGACGCCTAACGGCGCCGTCGTCCGTCAGGAGCTCCAGAACTTCATCTCCGAGCGCCTCTTCCAGACCGGCTACAAGCAGGTCTTCACACCGCATATCGGTAACCTCGACCTCTACCGCACCTCGGGTCACTTCCCTTATTACAAGGACGCGCAGTTCCCGCCCCTCGTCGAACGCGAGGCCATGGAGATGCTGGCCAACGAAGGCTGCGGTTGCGGCGAACTGACCAACCGCCTGGCCGACGGCACCGTGCAGGGCTTCCTGCTGAAGCCGATGAACTGCCCGCACCACATCCGCATCTACGCCTCCCAGCCGCACTCCTATCGCGACCTCCCGGTGCGCCTCGCCGAATTCGGCACCGTCTACCGCTGGGAGCAGTCCGGTGAACTGAGCGGCATGACCCGTGTCCGTGGCTTCACCCAGGACGACGCCCACCTCTTCTGCACCGAAGACCAGGTCCTGCCGGAAGTCCTCGGCTGCCTCGAGCTCGTCAAGATCGTCCTCAAGACGCTTGGCCTGAACGATTATCGCGTACGCGTCGGCCTCCGTAATCCCGACTCCGCCAAGTACACCGGTACCGCCGAGAACTGGGACAAGGCCGAGGCCGCCTGCCGCGCCGCCGCCGCCACCCTTGGCGTCGCCTTCTCCGAAGAGCCTGGCGAAGCCGCGTTCTACGGACCTAAGATCGACTTCGTCGTCCGCGACGTCATCGGCCGCGAATGGCAGCTCGGCACCGTGCAGGTCGACTTCAACCTGCCTGAGCGTTTCGACCTCACCTACAACGGCGCCGACAACAAGCCGCACCGTCCGGTGATGATCCACCGCGCGCCCTTCGGTTCCATGGAGCGCTTCGTCGGCATCCTGATCGAGCACTTCGCCGGCGACTTCCCGACCTGGCTCTCGCCCGAGCAGGTGCGCCTCATCCCGCTGAACGACGACCTCAACGCCGATTGCGAAGCCATGGCCGAGGTCCTTAAGGTCGCCAAGATCCGCTGTAGCGTCGACGGTTCCTCCGACAAGCTCGGCGCCAAGATCCGCCGCGCCGAGATGTCCAAGGTGCCGCACATGCTCGTCGTGGGCGCCAAGGAGAAGGAAGCCGGCGTGGTCAACGTCCGCTCCCGCGCCGACAAGTCCTTCGAAGGCAACCGAACCTTGGCCGAATTCGTCGCCCTGGTGTCGGCCGAAGTCGCCGAACGTCGCCTCAAGGCGCACGTCCCGACGGCTCCGGCCGCTCCGGCCGCCCCCCAAGCCTGACCGTCACGAGGTTTTCACGGACTCCCCGGGGAACTGAGGTTGCCCGGAGGGGTCTTTTGAGCCTATACCCGAACCATGAGCCAACCCCGTTCTTCCTCGCGCCGTGACTTCCTGAAGTTCGCCGGTCTCGGCAGCCTTGTCTTCGGGGCCGGTTCGGCCCGCGCCCTCGGCGCCGACGGCCGAGAAGCCGCCGCCAACTCCGCCAAGCGCCAAGCCAAGAACGTGATCTTCATGGTGTCCGACGGCATGTGCTTCTCGGTGCTCACCGCCGCGCAGACGTATCTCACCCGTACCGAGAAGCGTTCCTCGCATTGGATGAAGATGTACGCCGAACGCCCGGTGGTCCGTTCGCTCTGCGAGACCGACTCCGCCAGCGGTATCGTGACCGACTCCGCCGCCGCCGCCAGCTGCTGGGGCATCGGCGAGCGCATCGACAACGGCGTGCTCAACATCACCCAGGATGGCCGCCGGCCCGTCACCCTCGTGCAGAAGATGAACGCGGCCAAGAAGCGTTGCGGCCTCGTCACCACCGCCACCGCCACGCACGCCACCCCGGCCGGTTTCGCGGTCACCGTCGCCAAGCGTTCCGACCAGAAGGCCGTCGCCGCCCAGTATCTGGAGCGCGGCGTCGACGTCGTCCTCGGCGGCGGCACCCAGTATTTCAACGAAGCCCTTCTCAGTGCCTACCGCCAAGCCGGCTATGGCGTGGCCCTCGATCGCGATCAGCTTCTGGCCGACGCCGGCAAGGCTCCTTTGCTCGGCCTGTTCAGCAAGAGCCACATCCCCTTCGAGATCGACCGACTGAATTCCTCCGAACTCAAGGCCTCGACCCCGACCCTCGCCGAGATGACCAAGGTCGCCCTGCAGCGCCTAGGCTCCGCCCCGGAAGGATTCTTCCTGCTGGTCGAGGGTGGTCGCATCGACCACGCCGCCCACGGCAACGACGGCGCTGCCGCCATCCGTGAGCAGGTCGCCTTCGACGAGGCCATTGCGACCGTGCTCGCTTTCGTCGACAAGAACCCGGACACCTTGCTCATCGTCACGACCGACCACGGCACCGGCGGTTTCAACGTCAATGGCCTCGGCAGCGAGGACTTCGACACCACCGCGCCGTCGTATGCCGAATCCACTCCGGCGTTCGACCGTATGACCGCCTTTACGTCTTCGCTGGAGGTGCTTGCCTCCAAGACCAAGGGCTTCGCCGCCAAGGAGTTCGTTGCCGCCGCCGAGCAGGTGACTAGCCTGAAGTTCAAGGCCGATGACCGGGCCAAGATCACGTCGGTCAAGACGCTCTCGGCTGCGCTCATGAAGTATACCTCCATCGGCTGGACCAGTAACAACCATACCGGCGAGATGGTGGAGTTCTGCTCCATTGGCCCGGGCTCGCAGCTCTTCACTCCGCACCTGCGCAACGACCAGGTGCACGCGAAGATCCTGCAGGCGACCGGCGTGGCCTGAGGTCGGCAGGCTCGGCCAATAAAAAGGGCGTCCTTGCGGACGCCCTTTGTCGTGCTCGGCCTTTCGGCTTAGAGCTTGTTGTACTTCACACCGCAGCCGTAGGGCTTGGTGCTGGTGATTTCGGGGGCCTTGCCTTCCTTCACGGCCTTGACGGCGGCGAGGACGTAGTTGTTGGCCTTCTCGATGTCGGACGACTTGGCGGAGGAGATGCTGTCGATCGCGCCCTTGTAGGCGAGCACACCCTTACCATCGATGACGAAGCAGTGCGGGGTCACCTTGGCGTCGTAGGCGCGACCGATGCTCTGGTTGGCGTCCTGGACGACGGTGCCCGGGTAGTAGGTGGCGGATTCGAGCTTGTGGGCGCCGGTGTTGATGACGAGCCAGATGGCGCCAGAGGCGACGACTTCCTTCTGGAATTCCTGCATCTTGCCGCCTTCGTAGAACTTCTTCACGAACGGGCAGCCAGGGTTGTACCATTCGAGGACGACGGTCTTGCCCTTGAAGTCGGCGAGGCTGACGGTCTTGCCGTCGAGGGTCTTGCCGGTGAAGTCAGGAGCAGGCTGGCCGACTTCCGGGGCCGCGAAGGAAGCGACGGCCATGAGGCAGGCGAGGAGGGTGGGGAGGATACGCATGGTGTGGAGGGTAGGTGGGTATGTGTAGGGGCTGGTTCACACTTTTCAACCCCTTCGCAGGGGAGATGTTCTTTAAATCTGCGCAAACCTCGCGTTTTTACATGGTTTTGACTCATGGGTTGCCAAATTGACTGAAAACCCCGAATTAATCCTCCGTATGGCTGACGCCCGTTCCATCGCCTTGGTCTGCGCCAACGAAGCTTCCCTCTGGGCGGAGTTGCAGGCCCGCGCGTCCGTCGTCGCCCAGGCTGAGCCGGCCTTGGCGCCGATGCTCCAGCGCTACGTCCTGGACCGGACCGGCTTCGGCGAGGGTATCATTCAACGTCTGGCTGAACGCATTACGCCGACTGGGCAGGATCTGCCGGTCATCCTCCGCGTCCTCGGCGAGGCCGTCGCGTCCGACCGTGAGGTGCTGTCGCAGATGCGCGCCGACATCCGCGCCACCCTGGAGCGTGATCCCGCGACGGAGCACGCGCTCATCCCGTATCTCTGGTATAAAGGTTTCCACGCCATCTCGACCCACCGTCTGGCGCATGCGCTCTGGAAGGCGGGTCGTAAGGAGCTGGCCACCCATCTCCAGTCGCTCGTCTCCGAGCACCTCGCCGTCGACATCCATCCGGCCGCCCGCTTCGGCGTCGGTATCCTGCTCGACCACGCCACTGGCTTCGTCGCCGGTGAGACCAGCGTCGTGGCCGACAATGTCTCCTTCCTGCACGAGGTCACCCTCGGCGGCACGGGCAAGGCCCGCGGTGACCGTCATCCGAAGATCCGTTCGGGCGTGCTCGTCGGCGCCGGCGCCAAGATCCTGGGTAATATCACCATCGGCGAGGGCGCCAAGATCGGCGCCGGTTCCGTCGTGCTCAAGGACGTCGCTCCCCACACCAGCGTGGCCGGCGTGCCCGCGATCGTGATCGGCCAGACCACCGTCGACGCCCCGGCGCTCGACATGGACCACTCGCTCTAGGCCATGCCTCATTCGCGTCCAGCGCAGGAACGTCCCGGCGACGCCCGCGTCCTGGATTGCCTCTACCGCGTCGGCGCGTTCGTCAACGCGACCGAAGATCCGCGCGAGGCGCTCGACTTCATCCTCGAGGAGATCGTCCGGACGCTGAACGCCTCCAGCGCCTCGATCGCGCTCGTCGAACCCGCCACGGGTTCCCTGCGCATCGAGGTCAGTACTGGCCTCGAGCCCGGCACGACCGACCGGGTGATCGACCAAGGGCAGGGCATCACCGGCTGGGTCGCCTTGTATGCCAAGCCGCAGCGCATCCCCGACGTCTCCAAGGATCAGCGCTACGTCGAGATCCG
Source organism: Opitutales bacterium (assembly GCA_044361555.1). GTDB lineage: Bacteria > Verrucomicrobiota > Verrucomicrobiia > Opitutales > UBA953 > UBA953. Next base: position 24,420 of record JBIKIO010000008.1, on the reverse strand, counting down.
GAAGGGCATCCGCTCGGAACTCGCCGTGCCCATGGAGCTCATGGGGAACGTGATCGGCGTGGTGAACTGCGACTCTGACCGCCTCGACGCTTTCTCGGAACAGGATGTCGCGTTCTTGTCGTTGCTGACCAACGAGGCTTCGAAGGCCGTCGGTCGTATCTGGCTCCTTCGTCAGCTGCGCTCCAAGGCCGCGCAGCTGGAAGCCCTCGTGCGCGCCGCCCAGGGTCTGGCGCGAGAACGCGACGAGCCGGGTATCTCCCTCGACCTGGCCCGCCATACGCGTGCCCTCCTCGGTGCCCGCGCCTGCGCGTATTACAACCTAGTCGAAGATGAACTGCACCTCCGGAGTCTCGATGGCGATCTCGGCGCCTCGGTGCTCGCGCCGAGCATCGCGCTCAACCGGACTTCCCTTGGTACGGTGGTCACCCGCGGCCGCTCGGTCGTCGTGCCGCTCGCCGGTAAGACCGAGGAAAATCTTTTCAGCCGCCTGTCCGCGCCGGTGGCCGCGTCTTCGTTGCTGGCCATGCCGGTACGCTACGAAGACGACACCTTCGGCGTACTGCTTTGCGTGGCCATGGGGGCCTATCGTTTCTCTGACGACGACAAGCACCTGGTCGCGGCCCTCTCGTCCTTCGGCGCCTCCTCGATCCAGAACGCCCGGCTCTACGCCAAGGTCTTCACCGTCGAGGAAGGCCTGCGTCGCAGCGAGCGCCTGACCGCCCTCGGCCTGCTCTCGGCCGAGGTCGCCCACGAGATCCGGAACCCGCTCACGGTGATGAAACTGCTGTCGGACACGCTGGCCCAGGGGATGGCGGCCGATGACCCCAAGATGGAGGACCTCGGGGTCATGCGCGAGAAGATCGCCCACATGGAAGGCGTGGTCTCCCGTGTGCTCGGCATGAGCAAGGCCCAGTCTGGCGCGTTCCGCACCCTCGACCTACGGCAGGCGGCCGAGCACGCTTCCTTGCTGCTCCGCCTTAAGCTCCAGCAGCTCGGCGTGAAGGTCGACATCGAGTGCACGGAGGCCCTGCCGCTCGTCGAAGGTAATCCGGGCCAGATCCAGCAGATCTTCCTCAATCTCATGATGAATGGCGTGCAGGCGATGGCCGGTGGCGGCACGCTCACCTTGCGGCTGGGTGTCGAGCCGGGTCAGCAGGGTGATGTCGTCGCCGTGCGGATCGCGGACACCGGCTCGGGCATCCCGCCCAAGATCCTCCCCAAGATCTTTGATTCATTCTTCACCAGCCGCGAAGACGGCACCGGCTTGGGCCTAGCCATCGTGAAGCGCATCCTCCGCGATCATCGCGGGGACATCATCGTCGAGTCGACCGCCCCGGGCGGCACCACCTTCAAGTTCTGGGTGCCGGCGGTGAAGTGAGCAGACGTTTCGCCGCCGTCCAGACGACGGGGACGAAGGAGACGACGATCACGATCAGGATCACCTTATGCAGCTGGTCCGCCAGCGGCGTGCCGCCCAAGTAGTGGCCGAGCCAGACCAATGAATTGATCCAAAGGATCCCGCCGAGGATATTCCAGCGCAGGAAGCGCGTCGGCGCCATCTCGCCCATGCCGGCGGCGAAGGGCACGAAGGTGCGCATCAGCGGGACGAAACGGGCGAGGACGATGGCGAGCGGTCCTTTCTCGGCGAAATAGTCGCGGGCCGCTTGGAGGTGCCGGCGTTTATACCACCAGCAGTCAGGCTTGGTCTCCATGGTCTGGCCGTATTTCCGTCCCAGCAGATAGCCGGTCTGGTCGCCGATGATGGAGGCGACGGTCAGCGCGGCGGTGAGTTCCCAAGGGCTGAAATAGGCCGGACGGTCACCGTTGGCGACCGAGAGCACGCCGGCAGTGACGAGCAGGGAGTCTCCGGGGAGGAAGAATCCGGCGAGCAGGCCGGTCTCGGCGAAGATGATCAGGCACATCAGGCTGATGCCGCCGACTTGGACGGTCTGCCGGAGTCCTTCGGCGGTATGCAGGTGCGACCAGAAGGTGCTCAGCCATGATTCCATGCCGTGGAGTAGGACGAAAGTCACGGGTTGGCAATCGCCTTGAAGCAGGCGGGGTTTACCCTCACTTTTGCCGCGTCGCATGTCGTCCGATTACGAAGCCTCCGCCATCCTGCTCCGCCGTGCCGCGCTCCAGCACGGGCTGGCCGGGCAGGCCGCCTTAGAGGGCGAGTTCGTGCCACGAGCCAAGGTATTCCTGGCCGAAGCCCGCGAGCTTCAGTTGGCGGCGCATCGCAACGGCGTGCAGGGCGGGGAGGTCGCCCGACTGCGGTCCGACGCGATCGATATCCTTTTTGACGCGCTCTTCTTGAAAGTAGGCCCTGCCGCGGCTGCGATCAGCCTCGTCGCCACGGGCGGCTATGGCCGGGCCGAGCTCTGCCCGCTCAGCGACGTCGACCTCCTTGTTCTGGTGCCGCGTCACTCCGCGGCCACCAAGGCCCTCGTCGAGGCGATCCTTTATCCGCTCTGGGATCTCGGCCTCAAGGTCGGCCAGTCGGTCCGGACCGTCACCGAGTGCACCAACTATGCCAAGGACGACCTCCATCTGCACGTCGCCTTACTCGAGACCCGTCATCTCTGCGGCTCGGCAGAGCTCTACGATCAGTTGGAGAATAAGACCGCAGCCCTCCTCTCCGGACAGGCGTGGAGACCCTTCGCCCGGGAAATCGTCGAGTCCCAACGTAAGCGTCGTGAGAAGGCCGGCGGCAGCGCGTACCTGCAGGAGCCTGACCTCAAGAACGGCGTGGGCGCCCTCCGTGACGTCCAAGGCTGCGTCTGGATCGCCCGCACGGCCCGTAATGGCGTCGGCCCCGCGGGGCTGGCCGCTTCCGGGTTCCTGCCGGCGGTCGATCTCCAGAAATTCGAAGAGGCTAAGCAGGTGCTGCTCCGCCTGCGTTGCGAACTCCACTTCCAGGTGACGCGTCCGACCGAGCAGCTCTCGCTGGAACGACAGGACACCATGTCCGCCGCGCTGGGCTTCGCCGGCACCCTGACCGAACGCATCGGGGGGATGATGCGTCTGTATTTCGACGCCGCCGACCATGTCCGCCGTTGCGCCGAGATCGTCGAAGGGGCCGTCATGGGCGAGCCGGAGCCGGAAGGGTGGGGCGCCCCGTTCATCATGGACGGACTACGCGTCGTCCCCGGCGGCACCGTCACGGCCGAGCACCGGTTGTTGTTCGAAGAAGATCCCGGCCGGCTCGTGCGGTTGTTCCGCATCTGTCAGATCCATGAGGCCCGCCCGGATCGAGCGCTCTCTCTGCTCGTCCGCGAACGCGCGCACCTGCTCACGCCCGAAGTCGCCCTGTCGGAGGAGTCCTGCAGCGCCCTGCGCGCGATGCTGACCGAAGGCGGGCGCGTGTATGCCACGCTCAACGCCCTGCGCGAGCACGGACTGCTTTACCGGCTTGTCCCGGAGTTCGCCGGCCTGCACTGCCTGGTGCAGTTCGAGTTCTACCATCGCTGGACGGCCGACGTGCATACTTTGCGCTGCTTGCGTGAGCTCGATCGCATCTACGCCGGCGAGTCGCTGGTGGAACAGAAATACCGCGAGGTCGTGCTGGGTTCCGAGGCGCCATCGCTGCTCTACGCTATCCTCTTCCTGCATGATATCGCCAAGTCCGGCGGCATCGAAGGCCACGCCGAACGCGGCGTGCCGATTGCGGACCGCATCCTCGAAAGGCTCGGCTTCGACGCACGGGAGCGCGAGATCTCGGCCGGCGTCATCCGCCATCACCTCGTGATGGGGCTTTACTGGCAGCGCCACGACATCGACGATCCCGCGAACATCGAGCGTTTCGCTCGGCTATTAGGCGACGAACAGGTGCTACGCAGTCTCTTCACGCACACGCGTTGCGACGCTCGCGCCACGTCGCCCGATCTCTGGACCGACTTCAAGGACGGCCAGCACTGGTCGCTCTACCGCCGCACCTTGGCCCGTCTGGCCGACGCCGCTGACGACGACCATGCCGACGCCGTCGCGAAGCTGCGCACCGCGACGACGGGCCTGCTCGGCGCCGACGTCCCGGAGGACGAGGTCGAGGCGCACTTCACCACGATGCCCCCGGGGTATTACCTTCACGCCGCCCCGGAGGACGCCGCGCATCATCTCCGCATGATCCACCGCCTGATCGCCTCGGTCTCCGCGGCCGAGCCGGATGAGTCGCTGCGCCCGATCGTCGAGTGGCATGACGACGCCGGCTCGGGCCAGTCCCTCGTGACCGTCGTGACGTGGGACCGCGCCGGCCTTTTCAGCCGCATGGCGGGCGCCTTCGCGGTGGCGGGCATCAACATTGCCTCCTGTCGGGCCTTCTCGCGCGAGGATGACGTCTCGATCGACTTCTTCAAGGTGGTGCTCCCTCTCGGCAAGGAGCTTGCCTCGAAGGAACGTTTCACCGCCGCCTTGGAGAAGTCGTTGCTCGAGGGTACCGACCTCCTCACCGAGGTCGCCGCGGAGGAGCAGCATGCGCTGCTGACCGCGCCCCGTCGCAAGGCCTTCGTGCCGCTCGCCGCCAAGGTGGAGGTCTATTATGAGGTCGAACTCGCGCGGACGGTGATCGAGGTCCAGTGCAACGACCGCCTCGGTCTCTTGTTCCGCATCGGCCGGGCCATCCAGGAGGGCGGCTACGCCATCACCTTCGCCAACATCGCAACGGAGCAGGGCTTCGCGATCGATACCTTCTACGTCATGCCTGAGCGCGGCCTGACCCGCGACCCGCAGCCGCCCGAGGGCCTGGCGGACGCCCTCCGCGGCCTGGTCAGCTGAACGGCGTCCCCCCTTGCCTTGGCGGGGAAACCCGCCAACCTCGGTGGTCCTCCATGAACTCGCTGTTTTCGCTCCTGAAATCCGCCCTCATCGTCCTCGCCGCCGTCGTCTCCGTGCGCGCGGCCGATATCAAGCCTTCCGCCATGACTCCTCCTAAACTTGAGAAAGCCACCTTCGGCGCCGGTTGTTTCTGGGGCGTCGAATATCAATACGCCAAAATCCCGGGCGTGATCTCCGCCGAGAGTGGTTACGCCGGCGGTAAGACCTTGAATCCGACCTACGAGGATATCTGCGCCAAGGGCACCGGCCATGCCGAGGTCATCGAGGTGACCTTCGACCCGGCCAAGGTCACCTACCGTACGCTCGTGGAGTATTTCTTCAAGATGCACGACCCGACGCAGGTCAATCGCCAGGGGCCCGACATCGGAGACCAATACCGCTCGGTCATCTTCACCCATTCGCCGGAACAGCAGAAGGTCGCCGAAGACGTGAAGATCGGCCTGACCCTCGCCAAGGCGTTCAGCCGGCCGATCGCCACGCAGATCGACAAGGCTCCGAAGTTCTGGCGCGCGGAGGAATACCACCAGAAGTATTACCAGCTGCGTAACAAGAAGCCTTACTGCCACCTGGTGCCCTTCGCGGAAGAGAAGTAAACCGTGGCCGAACGCCGCAACGGGTCTGACGACGCGCTGCCTGGCCTCGGTCAGGGGGTGCCTGACGCCATTCCGGAGCGGCGACGTCCGTTGGCCTCGCGGATGCGTCCGCGGAATCTCGCCGAAGTCGTCGGTCACGCCGCCTTGCTCGGTCCGGAGGCCTTGCTGCCGCGGCTCATCAAGGCCGACACCTTTGGTTCGCTCCTTTTCTACGGGCCGCCCGGCTGCGGTAAGACCACCTTGGCCGAGGTCATCGCGGCCGAGACGCAGTCCTTCGTCGTCCGCGTCAACGCCGTGCTCTCCGGTACGCCCGAACTTCGCGAGATTCTCGCCGCCGCCCGCCGCCAGCCTTCGCGCAAGACCGTGCTGGTCGTCGACGAGATCCATCGCTTCAACAAGGCCCAGCAGGACCTACTGCTGCCGGATGTCGAAGCGGGCGTGGTCCGTCTCATCGGCTGCACGACGCATAATCCCGGGCTCTATGTCGTCCCGGCGCTGCTGAGCCGCAGCCATCTCTTCCGCCTCGATCCGTTGTCGCCGGCGGAGATCGCGGCCTTCCTGGGCACCGCGCTCGCCGATAAGGAACGCGGCCTCGGTGCTTTGGGCATCAAAGCCTCGGAGAAAGTATTTCAGCAGGTCGCCGAGATGGCCTCGGGCGATCTCCGTCGCGCGCTTAATTGCCTCGAGACCCTGGTGCTTTCGGCGCCCGCCCTCGGCAGCGTCACCGACGAAGCCGTGGCGTCCTTCGCCCGCGAACGTCGCATCCGTTACGACGACGGTGGCGACGACCATTACGACACCGCCTCCGCTTTCATCAAATCCGTCCGCGGAGGCGATCCGGACGCCGCGCTCTACTGGCTCTTCCTGATGCTCGAAGGAGGGGAGGAGCCCCGTTTCATCGCGCGTCGCCTCGTCATCTGCGCTTCCGAAGATGTGGGCCTCGCCGACTCCCGCGCCTTGGGCGTGGCCACCGCGGCGTTCCAAGCCTGCGAGATGGTCGGGATGCCTGAGTGCGAATACGCCCTCGCCCACGCGGTGCTGTTCCTCGCGCTCTCGCCCAAGAGCAACAGCACCACCTCGGCGATTTCCGCGGCCAAGGACGCCGTGCGGAACATGCCGCGCCAGGAGGTGCCGCTCCATCTCAAGGACGCCCATAACAGCGTGAACAAGAGCCTGGGTAACGGCGGCGCCTACCGCTACAGCCACGACTACCCTGAGGCCATCAGCGGCCAGGATTATCTTTCCCGCCCGTTGTCGCTTTATCATCCCGGCGACGCGGGCGCCGAGCCGCAGATCGCGGAGCGCCTCGCTCGTTGGCGTGAGCTCAAGGCGGCGATCAAGAAGAAGGACGGACGCCCGTGAGCAAGGTCGCGCCGCGCCTACCGTGGTTCGGTCCCGGCAAGTTCCCGCTCTACCTGGCGCCGATGGCGCGCCATACCGATGTCGCCTTCCGTCAGCTCTGCAAAGAGCAGGGGGCCGACGTGATGGTCACCGAGTTCGTCCAGTCCGAAGCCCTGATTCGCGATAACGCCAAGGCCTGGGAGATGGTCGACTTCACCGAAGGCCAGCGTCCGATGGGCGTCCAGATCTTCGGCGCCACGCCGGCTTCGATGGCCAAGGCGGCGCGGCTGGTGTGCGACCGCATGAAGCCGGATTTCCTCGACCTCAATTTTGGCTGCCCCGCCCACAAGGTCATCGAGCAGAACGCGGGATCGGGTCTCTTGCGTTGCACGCCTCTGCTTTACGATCTCGTCAAGGCGGTGAAGGACGCCATCCCCGACGTTCCCCTGACCGCCAAGATGCGTCTAGGATGGGACCACGCGACCATCGTGGCCGTCGAGGTCGCCGGGCGCCTGCAAGAACTCGGCGTCGAGGCCATCGCGGTCCACGGCCGGACCAAGGAGCAGGGTTACTCGGGCGAGGCCCATTGGGGCTGGATCGCGCAGGTCGCGGCGGCGGTCTCGATCCCGGTCATCGGCAACGGCGACGTGAAGGACGGGCCCTCGGCGTTGCTTCGCCAGAGGGAATCCGGGGTCTCCGGCCTGATGATCGGCCGCGCGGCGCTGGGTAATCCTTGGATTTTCGCCCAGATCAAGGCTGCGCTGGAGGGCAGGGTAGAGGCGGCCCTCGAAACGGGCGTCCAAGCGCGCTGGGATTGCATGATTCGCTTGGCCGAACTCACGATCGAGGTGCATGCCTCGCGGCTCGGCCATCGCGACGTCCGTTGGATGCTCGATCGCCTGCATCCGCTCACCCATGGGCTGCCCGGTTCGCGTAAACTGCGCGACCGACTCCGCCATTGCCTGAGCTTAGATGACTTGCGTCGGCTGAGGGACGAGCATCTCGCCGAAAGCGTGAAGTGAATTAAATCCCCTATTCATTGGGGAACGATGCGCGTGTGACAGACGTGCAACAGAAACCTCATTTTCTTATCTACAGGGGGGGTGTTAATAACCTGTGCAGGGCTTGCTCTTGTCCCTCGCCTCCGCGCCTCCACAACTGCGTCTCGATTCGCACCCCTCGGATCGATACCGGCCCCTTCTCCGGACACTAAACGAAGGAATCCCTTTTTAACCCTTCCAACCCACCTTTAATCAACGACTTACGGCGTGATTCCTTTCTGTCCCTAAATCGGCACAGAAGCAGCCAGAGAGTCGAGTCCGTCACCTTGACGATTGTTTTACAAAAATACCTCACTTTCGGGCTTCCAAAGAGCCTGTGAACAACCTTTCTCAACCCTCCCCCTTTCTCATGTCTTCTTCCGTCAGCCACCTCTCCCTTTGGGAAACCGCCAAAAGCGAACTCCGTAACACGCTTCCCCGCGCCGACTACGAAACCTGGATCTCTTCTCTGCAGCCGCTCAGCATCCTCGAAGGTAAGATCCTCGTTCTGGAAGCTCCGTCCGTTCTTACCGAAGCTTGGGTCAACAGCAACTACGCCGAGATGCTCCGTCGCCAGCTCACCCTGGTCGCCGGTCGTAACATGGACTACCGTCTGACGGCGTCCGTCGATGCGGCCCGCGAAGTCACCCCGGCGCCGGCGCCGGTCGCCCGCGCTTCTCGTCAGGCCACTGCTTCGCCGGCTCCGGCGATCAAGGCGACCAACACTTTCGATAACTTCATCGTCGGACCGGAGAACGAGATGGCCCATGGCGCTTCGCTCGCCGTCGCCAAGGAGCCTGGTCACTACTACAACCCGCTCTTCATCCATGGACCGACCGGCCTGGGTAAGACCCACCTGATGCACGCCATCGCGCATTCGGTCTACGCCGCCAATCCGCAGGCCCGCATCGCCTACATCTCGTCCGAGACCTTCACCAACGATTTCATCCAGGCGCTCCAGACCGGCAGCGTCGCTTCGTTCCGTCGTCGTTACCGCGAGCTCGACCTGCTCCTGATCGACGACATCCATTTCCTCGCCGGCAAGGAGTCCACGCAGGACGAGTTCTTCCACACCTTCAACGAGCTGCATAACAACCACAAGCAGGTGGTGCTGACCAGCGACCGCCCGGCTTCCGAGATCGCCAAGCTCCAGGAGCGCCTCGTCTCCCGCTTCCAGTGGGGCATGGTCTGCTCCATCCAGGCCCCCGGCCTCGAGACCCGCATCGCCATCCTGCGCAAGAAGGCCGCCGCCCGCGGCCTCGACCTGCAGCCGGAGATCGCCGAGTTCATCGCCTCCCGCATCGCCCGTAACGTCCGTAACCTCGAAGGCGCCGTGACCCGTATCGTCGGCCTCGTGGGCATGACCCGCAAGCCCCTCGAACTGACGCAGGTCGAGAAGCTCCTCCACGACATCCTCGTCGAAGAAGCCAGCCACACCCTCACGGCCGAAGTCATCCAGCGTAAGGTCGCCGAGCACTACCGCATCCAGATGTCGGACATGACGTCCAAGCGTCGCATGCAGAATATCGCTTTCCCCCGTCAGGTCGCCATGTACCTCGCCACCCAGCTCACCGGCATGTCCCTTGTGTCGATCGGCCAGGCTTTCGGCGGACGCGACCACGGTACGGTCATCCACGCCCGCAAGACGGTCGTGAATCAGATGGAAGTGGATGCCAACGTGCGCCGCACGGTCGAGTATCTCCGCGCCCAGCTGTCGATGAACCGCTGATTTCCGGTTGTCAGTGATGCCAACCAGGGCCCGACGTGTGTCGGGCCCTTCTCTTTGGGAATGCTAGCGAATGCTCAGAGCATCTTGATCGTCACCGGAAAGCGGTAGATCTTCCCCTCGGTGGCCTTCACCAGTCCGATGATGGTCAGGATGAATGAGGCGAGCCCGACGATGATGAGGAGCGGAATCCCGATGAGCACGAAGCACAGCGGGATGCAGACGATGGCGTAGATCAGGAAACTGAGCTGGAAGTTCAGCAGTTCCCTGCCTTGGGCGTTGATGAAGGCGCTCTCGTCCTTCTTCACGAGCCAGACGATGAGGGGGCCGATGAGGCTGAAGCCCACCAGGCTCAGCACATGCATGATCAGGCCGAGGTTCTTCTCGTCTTGGGTCGGGATGGGGGCGGCAGGCAGGCTAGGGGGTTCCATGCAGGGTTTCTCGGCTAGCCGGACACCTTGGGCGAGCCTTTCCCGAGCAAGGTCTTGCTACTTGGGGTCTTTCCACCTTCATCCAAACGTTCCTTCCTAGTCTTTCCCAGGGGAGTCCGCCACCGGACTGAGATGAGGCTTGGCCTCGAACCCTCGTACCTGATGCGCCTCGGCGCCGTAGGAAGCGGATTGTGCAGCCCAAAACATCCCCGTTTCCGCGAACCTTCCAGGTCCGCGCGGACAGTCTTACCTCCGGCCCTCCGGCCCACCTTTCCCACCTATTCTCTATTTCCCATGGTCTCCGATAACAAGCCTACCACTTTCCCGAACTCGACGCGCGTCACCGTGCCGGGTTCGCGCCCTGACCTCCTCGTGCCGATGCGCGAGGTGAAGCTGGCCGACACTTCCCGCCCCGACGGTGCGAAGTCGGCTAACGAGCCGGTCCGCATCTATGATACGTCCGGTCCTTGGGGTGACCCCGCTTTCCATGGCGACGTCGAGAAGGGCCTGCCGGCCATCCGCGCCGCTTGGATCCTCGAGCGCGGCGACGTCGAAGCCGTCCCCGGCCGTGAGCTGAAGCCGGAAGACGACGGTTACCTTTCCTGGAAGCACGCCGAGACCGCCCAGCGCGCGACCTCCCGCAACCGCCTCGTCCAGTTCGATCGCGCCGACCGCAAGATCTATAAGGGTAAGCCGGGGCAGCGTCCGACCCAGTTGGCCTACGCCAAGCAGGGCATCATCACCCCGGAGATGGAGTACATCGCCATCCGTGAGAACATGCGCCTCGCCACCGATCAGCCGGAGTCGACCCGCCGCCATGACCTGACCTTCCAGCACAAGGGAGAATCCTTCGGCGCCGCGATCCCTAAGGTGATCACCCCCGAGTTCGTCCGTTCCGAGGTCGCCCGCGGTCGTGCCATCATCCCGGCCAACATCAATCACCCCGAGCTCGAGCCGATGATCATCGGCCGCAACTTCCTGGTGAAGATCAATACCAACATCGGTAACTCGGCCGTGGCTTCCTCCATCGAGGAAGAGGTCGAGAAGATGCGCTGGTCCATCAAGTGGGGAGGCGACACCCTGATGGATCTCTCCACCGGCAAGAACATCCACCAGACCCGCGAGTGGATCCTGCGTAATTGCCCTGTCCCGGTCGGCACCGTGCCGATCTATCAGGCCCTCGAGAAGGTCAACGGCCGCGCCGAAGACCTCACCTGGGAGATCTTCCGCGACACGCTCATCGAACAGGCCGAGCAGGGCGTCGACTATTTCACGATCCACGCCGGCGTTCGCCTCGCTTACATCCCGATGACCGCGCGTCGCGTCACCGGCATCGTCTCCCGTGGCGGCTCGATCATGGCCAAGTGGTGCCTCTCGCACCATAAGGAGAATTTCCTCTACACCCACTGGGATGACATCTGCGACATCATGGCTGCCTATGACGTCAGCTTCTCGATCGGCGACGGCCTCCGTCCCGGCTCGATCGCCGACGCCAATGACGATGCCCAGTTCGCCGAACTGAAGACGCAGGGTGAGCTCACCACGCGCGCCTGGGATCGCGGCGTCCAGGTGATGAATGAAGGCCCCGGTCACGTGCCGATGCACATGATCAAGGAGAACATGGACAAGCAGCTGGAGTGGTGCCACGAGGCCCCGTTCTACACGCTCGGACCGCTCACGACCGACATCGCTCCGGGCTATGACCACATCACGTCCGCCATCGGCGCCGCGATGATCGGCTGGTATGGCACCGCGATGCTCTGCTACGTCACGCCCAAGGAACACCTTGGCCTGCCGAACAAGAACGACGTCCGTGAGGGCGTCATTGCCTACAAGATCGCCGCCCACGCCGCCGACCTCGCGAAGGGACACCCCGCCGCGCAGATCCGCGACAACGCGCTCTCCAAGGCCCGCTTCGAGTTCCGCTGGCCTGACCAGTTCGCCCTGGCCCTCGACCCAGAGCGCGCCCAGGAATACCACGACGAAACCCTCCCGCAGGAGTCCGCCAAGACCGCGCACTTCTGCTCCATGTGCGGACCGAACTTCTGCTCGATGCGCATCTCGGACGACATCCGTAAGTTCGCCGACGCCCAGGGCGTCTCCGAAGCCGAGGCTCTCGCCAAGGGCATGGAAGAGAAGTCCAAGGAATTCCGCGAAAAGGGCGGGGAGATTTATCAGTAGCCGCTAATAGGTGTCTGCGGTTGGCGGTAAGCGGTTGGCGGTTAGGGTAGAACCCAAACCAAGCCGTCTAGCCGTGATGCTGTCTCCTGGCCCTATGTTCGAACCCGCCTCGGCAGTCTTTTTTCCATCCGCCAACCGCTAACCGCTGACCGCTTTGTCTTCCTCGAAACAATCCTCCACCGCCTGGTACGACTCCCCGTTGTATTACGACATGGTGTATGCGGACTATACGCTGAAGGAGACCCGCTTCATCGAGGGGATCATGCAGAAGCATGGCCCGAAGCTGGAGGGGCCGATGCGCGTGTTCGAGCCAGCCTGCGGTTCCGGGCGTCTGCTCGAGTCGCTCGCTGCCCGCGGCCATGTCGTCCATGGCTTCGACCTGAACAAGCATCAGGTCGCCTTCGCCAAGAATCGTCTCAAGGCCAAGGGGCTAAAGGGAAGGGTGTGGCGCGATCGCCTGCAGGATTTCAAGGTCCCCAAAGGCGCCCGCTATGACGTCGCCCACTGCTTCGTCAGCACGTTTAAGTATATCGACAGCGAAGCCGGGGCGGTCAGCTCGCTCCGCCGTATGGCCGCGTCCCTGCGTCCGGGCGGACTGCTGCTGCTCGGTCTGCATCTGACTGATTATAAGAATAGCCCGCCCGACCATGAGCGCTGGATCGGTCGTAAGCCGGGCATCCGCGTGGTGAGCGATACTTGGTCCGCCCCGGCCGATCGGAAGTCACGCACCGAGGCCATGCGTACCCGCATGCGTATCACCGAGAAAGGGAAGACTCGCATCGAGGAGACCCTCTGGGACTTCCGGACCTACTCGCCGGCGGAGCTGAAGGCCCTGCTCGCCAAGGTGCCGTCCCTGCGTCTCGTCGCCTGCCACGATTTTCATTACGACCTCTCCTCGACCCGCAAGATCGATATGGCCTACTCCGACGTCCTGTTGGTGCTGCGTAAAGCCTGAGGCAAACGCAGGACTGAACGCTTCAGATCCGCTTCATCACCGACTTCGCGATCCCCTGGATCGTGAGAGAGCTGGTGGGGATGAGGTCAGGGTAATTCTGGTTCTCGGCCTTGAGGTAGACCTTCGAGCCCTGCTTGATGAGGCGCTTGAGGGTCGTCTCGCCGTCGATGAGCGCGGCGACGATATCACCGTGCTTGGGCGTGCCGGGTTCGACGATGACCGTGTCGCCATCGTTGATATCGGCGTCGATCATGGAGTCACCGCGGACGCGGAGAGCGAAAGCTTCGGGGGCGCGACGACGGGAGCTGGGGGAGAGGGGGACCTGCATCGAATCCAGGACGCCGGAGGACTCGGTGTAGTCGGGGAAGCCCGCGGCGATGGAGCCGGCGAACTTGACGTTCTCGAAGGCGATGGCGTCGTCGCCGGGGCCTTCGTAGCGGATGACGGTCTCAGAGGTGTCGCTGATGACTTCGGGGACGATCTTGTAGGCACGGGCGGCGCCGGGGATGCGTTGGAGGACGCCCTTGCGCTCGAGGGCCTGGAGGTGACCATAGACGCCGTTGGTGGACGCGAAGCGGAACTTGGCCTGGATGTCGCGGATGCTCGGCCAGTAAGAGTGCTCGGCCACGTGGGCTTTCATGTAGTCGAGGATGGCCCGCTGCTTCTTGGTCAGTTCTTCCATAGTGAACGCATGTTCGATGAAAACTTGTTCACTGTCAAGCCGACAGGCCAAAAGGCCATATAATCGTCAAAATCCGCCGAACTTGGCCTCGAATTCGGCCACGGTACGCTCCATCCCGGGGTAGGAACGGGCGGCGATGGCCATGGACTGCTCCCGGATGGCCTTGGGCAGCCCCCAGAGGGCCTGGCTGACCGAGCCGGTGATGGCGGCCAGGGTGTCGGCGTCCCCGCGGATGGAGGAGGCGAAGCGGACGGCGGACTCGTAGTCGGCCGTGCCGACGGCGATAGCCAGGCACTCGGGCACGCACCCTTGGCAGGTCTCGTTGTAGGTATGGGTCTTTCGGATGACCTCGAGGTCGGGCAAGGGGCCGTAGAAGCTTTCGGCGACCGCCCGGACGGCGGCGGGGTTCCGATACCTGCGGGCGGTCCAGATCGCCGCGGCGACGGCTTGAGCCCCCTTGATGCCTTCAGGGTGAGCGTGCGAGGGGCGGGCGCTGAGCGTCGCGTGTTCGAGCACGGTTTCCAAGTCGTCGAACGCCCAGGCCACGGGCGAGACGCGCATCGCGGAGCCGTTGCCGAAGGAGTTACGCTCGCCTTTGGCTCCGTCGTCGACCCAGGCGCTGAAACCGCCGCCGAAGGCCGCGGGCAGGGTGGCGTGCTGACAGTTCTTCTCGTAATAGCCAAGCATGCCGACGAGCCGCGGTTTGTAGTCACGTTCGCCGCGGAGGATCGTCTCGGCGACCGCCCAGGTGAGCAGGGAGTCGTCGGTGGGGCAGGAGCGTTCGGCGAAGAGAGGGAAACCCTGGTCTTCGTTACGACTGAATTCGTGCACTGATCCGATGATGTCGCCGGCGATGGCTCCGAGCATCCTGCGAAGGTGTCGATGGGCTGCCGGGCTTCCAACTCAAAGTCTATGGCCCTGCGTCATAGGCCGACGGCCCCGGTCATGCGGGACACCGCTCATATCGGGATGTTTCTTCGGTTTCATGGACCTTTTTGCGCCGAGGATTGCGACTTTCGTCTGGTTTGCTTGTCTCCTTCTTACCCCATGCCCCTCCATCGACTCATGCCGCTGGTCGCAGCGTTGCTTAGCACCGCCTTTGCCGAGGCGCAGGTGACCGCGCCGATCCCTTCGCCGGCGGCCCGTCCGGCCATCGCGACGGACGCCTGGTATCGCACCTGGGTGCGCGTGGATGATTCGTTCTTCACCAAGCACGAGCGCAATCTGTTCGAGGAATCGGTCGGCCTGCATTTCCGCGACCTCGTCGGGACGCATGAGGCGTTCGTCAACGGCGTGAAGGTCGGCGCCGGGTCAGGTCGCGAGGTCTTCCGCCATAAGGTTCCGGTGGGCACGCTCAAGAAGGGCGAGTGGAACGAGGTCGTGTTCCGCGTCCGGCAGCCCGAGGGGAAGGGCGGCTTCTTCGGCGAGGCGCCGTTCATCATGAACTACTTCATGGAGTGCGTGCTCGAGGGCGCGTGGGAATATTCCGCGACGCCGTTGGTCCCTGGCCCGGCGCTCAAGGTCCAGCCGGCCTCCTCCTCTTTCGCGAAGTTCCGCGAATCGAACCGTGTCCTCGGCCGAGCCGAGCAGTTCCATGGCCCCACGCTCTCGCCGGCCGACGCGTATGCGAAGATGCGCGCGACCCCCGACCTAGCGGTCGACTTCCTGCTGTCCGAGCCACAGATCGCCCAGCCGACGCACTTCAGCTTCGACACCCGCGGCCGCCTTTGGGTCACGCAGTATCGGCAGTATCCTTACCCGGCCGGCGTGAACATGATCAGCCGCGACAAGTATTATCGCTCGCACTACGACCGCGTCCCCCCGGCTCCGCCCCATCACGATAAGGGGGCCGACATCGTCTCGATCCATGAATCGACGAAGCACGACGGCGTCTACGACAAGCATACGGTCTTCCAGGACGGCCTTAACATGGCCAACTCCGCCGTGCGCGCCAACGGCGGCGTCTGGGTGATGAATCCGCCTTACCTGCTGTTCTATCCCGATGCCAACGGTGACGACGTCCCCGACGGCCCGCCGGTGGTGCATCTCTCGGGGTTCGGACTCGAGGACACGCACTCGGTGGGCAACGGCATCATCCTGGGCCCGGATGGTTGGCTCTACGGCGTGCACGGCAGCACATCCTCCTCACGCGTCGTGCGTCCGGGCTTCGATTCCGCCGACGCCGCTCCGGTCCATTTCGAAGGCTGCATGGTCTGGCGCTACCACCCGAAGACCCGCGAGTATGACATCTTCAGCGAGGGCTCGGGCAACCCCTTCGGCCTCGAGTTCGACGGCGACGGCCGGATGTATTCCGGCCACAACGGCGGCAACACGCGTGGCTGGCACTACGTCCAGGGAGGCATCTACCTCAAGCAAGGTGTCGACCCCGGCAAGTTCGGCCCCGCGCGGACGCCCTACACCTTCGGACAGCTCCCGATCCTCGGCACGCTCACCAAGGTCCCCCGCTTCGCCCACTTCGGCTCCTTCATCGAAGGAACGGCCATGCCCTCGAAATATCAGGGCCACCTGTTCTCCCTGGATCCGCTTCATAACACCGTCACCGACTCCGAGCGCATCCCGCAGGGCGCGACGTATGTGACGACTGACAAGGGCATCGCCATGTGGTCCGAGGACGTCGGGTTCCGTCCGCTCTACAGCGCCAACGCTCCCGACGGCTCGCTCTTCGTGTCCGACATGTATGAATATTACATCGCGCACGGTCAGCACTACCAGAACCAGATCGATCCCACGACCGGCCGGCTTTATCGCCTCCGCGACAAGGATGCCAAGCTCGAGACCGACACGAACCTCGAAGGTAAGACGACTGCTCAATTGGTGGCCTTGCTCGGCCATCCGAACAAGTTCCACCGCACGGCCTCGTTGCAGCTGTTGGCCGAACGTCGCGATCCGGCGGCGCTCCCGCTGCTCGACGCCTTGCTCGCGGCTGACAAGGGTCGGGGAGCCCTCGGCGCGCTCTGGTCCCTCTATCAGGCCGAGGCGCTCACCGATGCGCGTGCCGTCGCCGCCCTGACCCATGCCTACGCTCCGGTCCGTTTCTGGGCCACGCGTTTCTTGGGCGACAAGTATGGCGTGAATCGTGGTCTTGGCGTCCCCGGTGTCGGTGCCAAGGGGGCTCGCGACCTGCCCGCCGATGTCTTCGCCGCGGTGCTCGCGCGCGCGCTGGCCGAACCCGATGCCGAGGTGCGTTCGCAGATCGCTTCTTCGGCCCGTCGTCTGCCGACCCCCCAGATGCTCCGGCTCGTCACGGCCCTCGCCTCCCGCGATGAGGACGCCGCCGACGCCTATATCCCGCTGCTGCTCTGGTTCGCGCTGGAATCCCACGTCACGCTCGATCGCGATGCGGTCTTAGGCTTCGCCGCGGCGCCCGCCGTCTGGGACCGCCCGCTCGTCCAGCAGCACCTCCTGCCGCGCCTGATGCGCCGTTTCGCCACGGAAGGTCGCCGCGCCGACCTGCTGGTCTGCGCCCGGCTGCTCCGGCTCGCGCCGTCGCCCGCGCACAGCGTGCATCTGATGAAGGGTTTCGAGGATGCCTACCGCGGACGGGAACTCGCCGGCCTGCCCGACGAACTTCTCCAAGCCCTGGCCGCCTCGGGCAAGGCGCCGCTGATCCTACGCATCCGCCAAGGCGACGTCGCCGCCATCAAGGAATCGCTGGCGCTCATCGCGAACAAGAAGGCCGACGCGACCGAGCGGCTCAATCAGGTCCGGGTCTTCGGCGAAGTGCGCCACCCCGAGGCGCAGGCCGCCTTGCTCGCAGTCGCCGCTTCCGCCGAAGCCGCGCCGCTGCGCAAGGCCGCGCTCATCTCGCTGATGACCTACGGGCAGCCTGAGGTCGGCGCCCGGACCGTCGCCATCGTCGAGACGAGCGCCGGGGATATCCGTCTCGCCGCGCTGGCCCTGCTCGCCAGCCGCGCCGAGTGGTCGCAGCAGCTCCTGGAGGCCGTCAAGTCTGGCCGGATCGGCGCCAACACCGTCCCGCGCGACATGGTCGAGCGCATGCGACAGCACGAACCGAAGCAGTTGCAATCGCTGCTGGACGAATTCTATCCGATCAAGCCGGCCTCCGGCGTGACGGATTTCATCGCCAAGATCGCCGACGTCGAAGCCAAGCTCAAGGCTGGCACGGGCAATCCCTATGCAGGCGAGCCCATCTATATGGAAAGGTGCGCCCCTTGCCATAAGCTCTTCTTTAAGGGCGGGAAGATTGGTCCGGAACTCACCGCTTACCAGCGCGATAACCTCGGCACGATGCTCATCAGCATCGTGCATCCGAACGCCGAGATCCGCGAAGGCTTCCAGTATTTCTCCGTCACCACGAACGACGGTCGCTCGCTGAGCGGCTTCCTCGTCGAGCGCGACGCCCAGATCCTCGTCCTGCGCGGCCTCGAAGGGGAGGACATCACCGTGCGCCAGGCCGACGTCCGCCTGCTCACGCCGATGGGCCGAAGCCTGATGCCAGAGGGCCTGCTCGACGGCATGAGCGACCAGCAGCTGAGGGATCTCTTCGCTTACCTGCGGATCTCCCAGCCCATCAGCCGTTGACCCCGCTTACATCAGTCCCTGCGCCGGGACGACCGGGGCGGGCGGCGTTGCCGCAGGCTGGCCGGCGGCCGGTGCGGCGTCGATCTTCTCGAGCTCCGCTTTGAGCATGCCTAGACCTTCGTCACGGAGCGCGGTCACTTGGCCTTCCAGCGCGGCGCGCTCGGCGTCGGTCTCGGCGGCGCGCATCGCTTCGCCGATTTCTCGTCCGCGCTTGAAGAGGTCTTGCGTGGCTGGGTTGGCCATCCCGTTGCGGAAGGCCTGACCGAGCTTCTTCTCGTCGCCGCCGGCGAGATCGAGCGCCATCTTCCGGGTCTCATCACCGAAGGCCTTGTAGCGGGCCTTCGTGGCCTCGTCCATCGGCGGGCGCTTAGCCGGCGTCGCAGTCACGGGTTTAGGCGCGGCGACCTTGGGCGGCTGCGGAGCCGGCGTCGGGGCGGCGCCGACGGCCTTTTCCACCTTGGCGGGCGCCGGAGCTTCGGTCGGACCGATGAAGCGGGCGATGAGGAAACCGATCGCCACACAGAAGGCGGCGGTGATGGCGACGGACGTCTTGTTCATGGGCCGACTTTACCCCCGGGCCGGAGGTTGGAAATCGCTAAATCCGCTTCAGCGGACGAGGCAGGGCTTCTTTGGGTCGAATTTCCAGCCTGGGATGAGGAACTGCATCGCGACCGCGTCGTCGCGGGAGCCAGAGGGCAACTTCAGGTAAAGCTGATGGGCGGCCTCGAGCTGGGCGGGGTCGATCTCGACGCCGAGGCCGGGCTTCTGCGGGACGGCGATCTTGCCGCCCTTGATCTGCAGGGGCTCCTTCGTGAGGCGCTGGCCTTCCTGCCAGATCCAATGGGTGTCCATCGCGGTGACGTCGCCGGGCGCGGCGGCGCCGACATGCGTGAACATCGCAAGCGAGATGTCGAAGTGGTTGTTCGAATGCGAACCCCAGGTGAGGCCGCGTTCCTGACAGACTTGCGCGACCTGCACCGAGCCCTGCATCGTCCAGAAGTGCGGATCGGCGAGCGGGATGTCGACCGCCTGCAGCTTCAGCGCGTGGTCGAGCTGACGCCAGTCGGTGGCGACCATGTTGGTCGCGGTGCGCAGGCCGGTGGCCTTCTTGAATTCGGCCATGATCTCGCGGCCGGAGAAGCCGGCTTCGGCGCCGCAGGGGTCTTCGGCGTAGGCGAGCACGCCCTTCAGATTCTGGCAGACTTCGACGGCTTCCTTCAGCAGCCACGCGCCGTTGGGGTCGAGGGTGATACGGGCCTGGGGGAAGCGGGCGGCGAGGGCACGGACGGCTTCGATCTCGCGGGCGGGGCTGAGCACGCCGCCCTTGAGTTTGAAGTCCTGGAAGCCGAAGCGTTCCTGCGCGGCCTCGGCCTGACGGACGATGCTTTCCGGGGTGAGGGCTTCCTCATTGCGGAGGCGATGCCAGGTGTGCGCCGAGCCGGCTTCGTCGCGATAGCCGAGGGTCGTCTTACGACGGTCGCCGATGAAGAACAGGTAGCCGAGCATCTCGACCTCGGTGCGCTGCTGGCCCTTGCCGAGAAGCGCCGCGACGGGCTTGCCTTGGAACTGGCCGAGGAGGTCGAGCAGGGCGGATTCGATCACCGTGACGGCGTGGATGGTCACGCGCAGGTCGAAAGTCTGCAGGCCGCGGCCACCGGCGTCGCGGTCTGAGAAGGCCGCGCTGACCTCCGCGAGGAGCCGCTCATAAGCGGCGATCTCCTTGCCGATGAGCAAGGGCGCGGCGTCCTCGACGGTCTGACGGATCTTCTCGCCGCCGGGGACTTCGCCCAGGCCGGTACGTCCGGAGTTGTCGGTGATCAGGATGATATTGCGCGTGAAGAGCGGACCGTGCGCGCCGCTGAGGTTGAGCAGCATGCTGTCATGGCCGGCGACGGGCACGACACGCACGGACTGGATGAGGGGAGAGGACATCAGAGGCGAGGGCGGGAGGACAAGAGGGCAGGAGGATACGAAGAAAATCAGGCTTTGGGCTTGGTGCGGGCGAGGAAGACGAGGCCGGCGGCGAGGACGGAGGCGGCGGCGAGTCCATAGAGGCCGTATTGGACCGAGCCGGTGGCTTTTTCGAGCTGGCCGAAGACCGTGGGCGCCACGAAGCCGCCGAGGTTGCCGAGAGAATTGATCAGCGCGATGACCGCCGCGGCGATGCGCGCGTCGAGGTAGCCCTGCGGGATCGGCCAGAAGAGCGACGACGCTGACTTGAAGCCTAAGGCGGCGAAGCAGATGGCCACGAAGGCGAAGATCGGCCCGCCGGTCGTCGACAGGAACATGCCCGTCGCGGCGATGATCAGCGCGCCGGCGACCCAGAGCTGCGGTCGTTTCCAGCGGGCGGCGCCGGCGGCGGCGAGATACATGCCGACGATCGAGATCGTCCACGGGACGGAATTGAGGAAGCCTACCTGCAGATCGGTGAGGTCGCCCATCTTCCGGATGATGCTCGGCAGCCAGAATGTCGCGGCGTAGATCGTCAGCTGGATCGCGAAGTAAACGACGCAGAAGAGGATGATCTGCGGGTCACGCAGCAGGCTGAGGACGCCGGGTCGCTGGGTCTGACCGGCTTCTCGTTCGCGTTGCTCGGCATCGATGGTGTTCTCCAAGGCCGCTTTCTGTTCGGTCGAAAGCCAGCGGGCGTCCCGGGGCAGGGAGTCGAGCCAGAACCAGGCACCGATGCCGATCACGACCGAGAAAAGGCCTTCGACGAACAGCATGCTCTGCCAGCCCTTGAGGCCGAAGAGCGAGGTCTGCATGAGCGCGCCGGAGAGCGGGCCGGACAGGATCGAAGCGATGGCCGAACCGCTGAGGAAGAGCGCGATGGCTTTGCCACGTTCGGCGGAAGGCAACCAGCGGGTGAAATAATAGATGACGCCAGGGAAGAAGCCGGCCTCCGCGGCCCCGAGCGCGAAACGGAGGGCGTAGAATTCGTTCTCGGTGCGGGCGAACGCCATCAGGGAAGCCACGACGCCCCAGGTGATGGTGATGCGCGTCAGCCAGAGACGTGCGCCGAACTTCTGCAGCAGCAGGTTCGAGGGGACTTCGAAGATCGCGTAGCCGATGAAGAACAGGCCGGCGCCTAGGCCGTAGGCCGCGCTGTCGAGTCCGAGGTCCGTCTTCAGGTGCTGCTGGATGAAGCCGACGTTCACTCGGTCCAGGTAGTTCACGATGAACATCAGGATGAACAGCGGCAGGACGCGCTGCTTCACCTTGGCGACGGCGGCGCCGAGGTGATCTTCCGATGCTCCGGCGAACTCGCGCATGCCGGCTTACTTGACGCCGGCCTTGGCGATGAGGGCGGCGAGCTGCTCGACCTCCGCGGGCTTGAGGTCCGTCAGCGGGGCGCGGACGGGGCCCGCGCCGTGGCCGACGATCGTGGCACCGGCCTTGATGATGCTGACGGCGTAGCCGGCGCTCTTATTGCGGAGCTCGAGGTACGGCAGGAAGAAGGTGTCGAGCAGGCGGTTCTGCGTCGCGTGGTCGTCCTTCGCGACGGCGTGGTAGAAGTCCATCGCGGCCTGCGGGATGAAGTTAAACACGGCGGAGGAGTAGACCGGCACGCCCATGGCCTTGTAGGCCGCGGCGTAGACTTCGGCGGTCGGCAGGCCGCCGAGGTAGCTGAAGCGGTCGCCCATGCGGCGGCGGATCGAGACCATGAGCTCGATGTCGCCGAAACCGTCCTTGTAGCCGATGAGGTTCGGGTTGTTCGCGGCGAGCTTCTCTAGGTGGTGCGGCTGGAGGCGGCAGACGTTACGGTTGTAGACCACGACGCCGATCTTGACGGACTTGCAGACCTGGTCGACGTGCGCGGCGACGCCTTCCTGGTTGGTCTCGGTGAGGTAATGCGGCAGGAGCAGGATGCCCTTGGCGCCGAGACGCTCGGCTTCCTGGGCGTATTGGATGGCCACGCGGGTGGGACCGCCGGCGCCGGCGAGGATCGGGACGAGTCCGTCGCAGGTATCGACCGCGGTCTTGATGACGGCGGAGTATTCCTTGGGTTCGAGAGAGAAGAACTCACCCGTGCCGCCCGCGGCGAAGAGCGCGGTGGCGCCGTAGGGCGCGAGCCACTGCAGGCGCTTGGCGTAGCCGGCGGCGTCGAAGTCGCCGTTGGCCTGGAAGTCGGTGATCGGGAAGGAGAGCAGTCCGGAGGAGAGGACCTTCTGGAGTTCGAGGGGGTTCATGGGACTAAAGAGGGATAGGGCTAGGGACAGGGCTAGGGGCAGGTTTAGAGCGCGGCGTTCGAGCGGGTGCCGTTGACGAGCCGGGAGAGGCCGAGGGGATTGGCGTTGCGCAGTTCGGCGGGCAGGGCGGCGTCCGGGTAGTTCTGGAAGCAGACGAGGCGCGTGAAGCGGTAGATGGCGTTGGAGCCGACCGAGGTGGTGCGTCCGTCCGAGAGCGACGGGTAAGGCCCGCCGTGCACGATGGCGTGCGAGACTTCGACGCCGGTGGGGAAGCCGTTGATGACGACGCGGCCGGCGACGGCTTCGAGGCGGGCGATGAGCGCCGCGTGCTGGCCGAGTTCGGCGTCGGTGCCGTGGACGGTCGCGGTGAGGTTACCATGCAGGGCGCCGAGGACGGCGTCGACCTCACGCGCATCAGCGCACCAGATGACGAGCGAGCTCGGGCCGAAGATTTCTTCCTGGAGGGAGGCGTCGGCGACGAAGGTCTTGGCTTCGGTCGCGAAGAGCGTGGCGACGGCGCGGTTGGGCTGGCCGCTCGACTTACCTTGGGCGATCACCTTGACGCCAGCCTGGGCGGTGCGGGCCGCGATGCCTTTCTGGTAGGCCTGATGGATGCCGGCGGTGAGCATGACGCCGTCGGCGCAGTCGGTGAAGAGTGCGGAGAGCTTGCTGACGAAGGCTTCGGCGGCGGCGGAGCGCGTCAGGATAATCACGCCGGGCTGGGTGCAGAACTGGCCGACGCCGAGCGTGCAAGAACCGACGAGGCCGGTGGCGATGGCTTCGCCGCGGGCGGCGAGGGCGCCTTCGAGCAGGACGACGGGATTGACGCTGCTCATCTCAGCGTAGACCGGGATAGGCGTAGGACGGGCGGCAGCGGTGTCCATCAGGGCTCGTCCGCCGACGCGGGAGCCGGTGAAGCCGATGGCGCGGAGGGCCGGATGCCTGGCGACCTGCTGGCCGATGACGCGTCCTTCGCCCATGAGCAGGGAGAACGTACCTTCCGGAAGTCCGGCGGCCTTCACGGCCTCGACGATGAGTCCGCCCATGATCTCAGCGGTGCCGACGTGCGCGTGATGCGCCATCACGATAACCGGGCAACCCGCGGCGAAAGCAGAAGCGGTGTCGCCACCGGCGACGGAGTAGGCGAAGGGGAAGTTGCTCGCGCAGAAGACGGCAACGGGGCCGACGGGACGGAGCAGCGAGCGGTGATCGGGCTTGGGCAGCGGCTTGCGGTCCGGATTCGCGGTTTCGATGCGCGCATCGATCCAGTCGCCTTTCTCGACGAGGTCGGCGAAGAGGCGCAGCTGGCCCATGGTGCGGCCGATCTCGCCTTGGCAGCGGGCTTCCGGGAGGCCGGTCTCCTGCGTCGCACGGGCGACGAGGGCGGGCGTGGCGGCTTCGATCCGGGTGGCGATGTCACGGAGGAAGGCGGCCTTCTTCTGGCCGGAGAGGGCGGCCAAGATCGGGGTAGCCTGGGCGGCCAGGGCGCAGGCCTGGTCAGCTTCCATCGCGGTGGCGGGGAAGAAGTCCGGCTCGAGGGCGACGGCAGTAGCGGGGTTGACGGAGCGGTAAGGGGCGGCGGTGGACTGACCGCGTGCGAAACCGATGAAAGAGTGGCCGAGGAGGGATGACATGGAGAGAGGGGTAGGGTTAGGGGAGCCCGGCTCCGGAGGCAAACAAGATAGGCCGAGGGTTCAGGTTGCAGATGGTGGTCCGTGCGTTTAGCTAGAGGCAGGCCCGACCCCGGCCACTTATGCGTTCCCCCGTCTTCCTGCTCTTGTATCTGACCATGAGCCTCACGGCTGCGCCGGTCTTCGACTGGGCGGCATCCGGCGGCGGCGTCAAGGCCGACAAGGTGCGCGGGTTGAACGTCGATCGCGAAGGGAAC
>JBIKIO010000215.1:0-2757 GCA_044361555.1 Opitutales bacterium | reverse complement strand
ACTAGCCTGCCCGGGCCAGGTTCCGCTTCAACCCCAGACCGACTCAGAAGCCCTGCGCGATGCGGCCGTAGACGTCGGTCGAGGCGATCTGCGCGGGCAACGCGGCTCCGGCGGGCGCGATGAGCACGGGCCAGTCGAGCGGATCCTCGGGGAGGCGGCCATGCGAACCTTTCACGAGCGAGGCGTCCTGCGAGATGACCTTCATGAGCGCCTTGAAGCCGAGCTTCTTCTTCAACAGGAACCAAGCGATGCTGAGCAGCGGGAAACGGATCTTCGGGTCGATGAACAGCTCCACGGGGTCGTAGCCAGGCTTGCGGTGGATGTCCACGCAGCGCGCGAAGTCCGGCTCACCCTGGCCTTCTTCCCACCAGTAATAGGAGAACCAGCTGTGGCCGTCGGCGATGACGACGAAGTCGCCGCTGCGCACATGCCGGATGCCGGCGGCGGCCTGACCATCGGCATCGAGCACCTGGGCGACACCGGGCGTGGCGAGCAGGACCTTGCGGACTTCCTCGCGAATAGAGGAATCGAGGACGACAACATGGGCGACCTGGTGGTCGACGACGGCGAAGGCCTTGGAGTTGAAAGTGTCGAGCGTGAGGCTGCCGTCCTCAGGCTTGAGTTCGAGCCAGTCGTGCTGACGGAGGACCTTGTTCAGCGGGACGGCGCGGTCGACGGCGGTGATGGCGTATTCAGAGACGATGAGGACCTCGACCCCGCGGGCTTCGAGGAATTCGGCGAGGTCACCAACGAGCTTATCGACGTCCCGACGAGCGGCGTCGCTGCGCGCATCGGCGGGACCGAAGCGCTGGAGGTCGTAATCGAGGTGCGGGAGGTAGACCAAGCTGAGGTCGGGCTGCTCGTGCTCTTCGATCCAGCGCGCGCTGTCCGCGATCCATTGCGACGACGGCAGGCCGGCGCGGGGGCCCCAGAAGGAATGGAATGGGAAGTCGCCGAGGTCGCGCTTGAGCAGCTCTTTGTAACGCTGCGGATAGCTCGCGATGTCGAAGATCTTGCCACCGTCAGCCTTGTAGACCGGACGCGGCGTGACGGAGATGTCCGCCGCGGTACCCATGTTATACCACCAGAAAAGGTTCGCGACCTTGAGCTTCGGGTTCTTGGCGTGGAGTTCGTCCCAGACCTTCGGGGCGAGCACGACGCGGTTCGACTGCTTCCAGAACTGCACCTCACTGAGCGTGCGGTCATACCAGCCATTACCGACGATGCCATGCTTGCTCGGCTGCTGGCCGGTGAGGTAATCAGACTGCGCGGTGCAGGTGACGGCCGGGAATGCCGGGCGCACCTGAGCGACACTACCCTTGCCGGCGCGCGCAGCGAGACGCGGCATCACGCCGGAACTCAGGTCCCGGGCAGAGAGACCGACGACGTTCAGGACCGCGCGACGCATGGCTGCTGATCCCGTGCGCGCAGTTCGTCGGCGGCTTTGCGCACGACGGCGGAAGCCATCTCGTGGACCTGCGTGGACTTACCGATGGCGGTCGGCAGGACGAGCGTGAGCTGGCCACCGAGGTGTTCGCGGAATTCTTCGAGGCCGGCGAGCATGGGCGCACCGCCGTCGAGATGCATCTCGGGAGCGTAGATCTTGAAGCCGAGGGCGACGAGCAGGTTAAGCGAGCGTTCGGTCTCTTCCTTACCAAAGAGTCCGAGTTCGCGGGCGCAGATGAGATCGAGCGCCAGACCCACGGCCACGGCCTCGCCGTGCGTCAGGCGATGGTTCGTCATCGATTCGAGCTTGTGCGCCGCCCAGTGGCCGAGATCGAGGGGACGGGCGCTGCCGAGCTCGAAGGGGTCGCCATTGCCGGCGATATGCTTGGCGTGCAGTTCGGCCGAGCGACGGACGGCGCGGCCGATCGCAGGGATATTGCCGGCGGCGAGCAGCGCGGCTTCCTTCTCGAGGTTGGCGAAGAAGACCGGGTCCTTGAGGAGCGAGACCTTCACCGCCTCGACGAGTCCGTCGCGCAGGCCACGGGCGTCGAGCGAGGCGAGCAGCGCGAGGTCGTTGACCACGGCGGCGGGCACGGCGAAGGCGCCGGTGAAATTCTTCTTACCAAAAGTGTTGATGCCGTTCTTCACGCCGACGCCAGCGTCGCCTTGACCGAGGGTCGTGGTGGGCATGCGGACGAGACGGACACCACGATGGGCGGTGGCGGCGGCGAAGCCGACGGCGTCGAGGAAGGCGCCACCGCCGATGGCGAGGACGTAGGAGTGGCGGCAGATCTTGTCGGCTTCGATCGCGGCGAGGGCGGCCTTGACCACGGCGGAATCTTTCTTGGCGGCCTCTCCGCCGGTGAGCACGAGCGGCGGGCGGGTGAAGGCCACGCCCATGGCCTGGCCGTAGGCGGCGACTTCGGCGGCGAAGCCCGGACGGGCAGAAGCCAGGCCGGCGTCGACGATCGGGATTACCTTGGCCCCGGCGAAGAGGTCGGCGAGGACCCGGTTACCCGCAGCGAACGCCCCTTCGGTGAAGAAGATACGGTGGCGGTAGGTTACCGCGAATTCGAGGTCAAGGGAGTCGTCCATAGCCCTGGGGGAGGGTTAATCAGAAGGAGTGAGACGCCTGAGGACAAGCCCAGTTCCCAGAAAACCCAGAATGACCGACGAAAACCCGCCGTTTCCTCAGGTGGACGGAATCTGCTTACGCCAGCGCAGGACGAGCCGCATGGCGAAAGGAGCCATCCCCAACGCCAACAGGAGGAGGCAACCGGCGTTGAACAAGGCCTCGGGGTCCACGCCCTT
>JBIKIO010000214.1:0-2773 GCA_044361555.1 Opitutales bacterium | reverse complement strand
GGTGCGGGATTATTTGAGGCCGAGTTCGGCGGTGGTCCACATCGTCGTACGAGCAGCGTTGGCGGCACGGATGGCCTTGACCTCGTCGGCGGTGACCGGGTTGCCCTGGTTACCGAAGCTCTGGCGGACGTAGGTGAGGACGTCGGCGATGTCGGCGTCGGAGACGCCGGCGACCGGCGGCATCATGCTGTTATAAGTCATGCCGTTGACGGTGATCGGACCCATCAGGCCCTGGAGGATGAACTTCACCGGCAGTTCCGGATTACCCACGACGATCGGCGCCTTGACCAACGGCGGGAACACGGGCGGGAGTCCCAGGCCGGTCGGCTGGTGGCAGGCGATGCAGGTGCGCGCGTAGACGGCGGCGCCGCGCTTCATCTGTTCATCGGAAGCTTTCACGAAGGCGCCGGCCTTGGCGGCGGGGGCGGCCGGAGCGGCGGCCGGAGCCGGCGCGGGGCCGGCGGCGGTCTGGAGCTTGGCCACGACCTTGGGGTCCTTGGCGACGAGGCTCATGGCCTCCTTGAGCGGGATGCGGAAAGTGCCGTCGGCGTTGCGGGCCGGCTCCGTGAGGAGAGTCTGCGCCTTCTTGGCGTTCTCGGCGCGCAGGTCTTTCTGAGCCTGGCGGCGAGAGGCGTCTTCGGTCGAACCCTGACGGAGCGCGAGGTAGGAATAGCCGGTCACGATCAAGCCGGCGGCGACGAAGGAGACGACGCCGAGCCAGACGGCGATCTGGCCGGGGATCAGCGGGCGCTTCCCGGAAGAAGATTGGTCACTCATGGTAGTTGATGGACTCGAGGATGCGGGGGTCGTGGACCGGGATCGTCTCCTGACGGGCCGCACCGCGCAGGAAGAGCGCGAACACGATGCCGCCGAAGCCGACGATCGCGAGAAGGTCGAGGAAGAGCGAAGAGGTCAGGAACGGGGTCACGACGAAGCCCTCGGGGGTCGTCTTATCGTAGACCTGACGAGGCAAGGCGTTGAACCAGAGGTCCATGATGCCGCCGATGAGGATGATCCAGGCGACGGTCAGGAGGCGTCCGGCGACGATCTTCGTGCGGTAGAACAGCAGGGAGAGGAACGGCAGCAGGAAGAAGCCGAAGATAAGGTACATCGACACGCCCCACCATTCATTCTTGAGGCCGGTGACGGCGTCGAACTCGCGGATGTTATACCAGAAGGTCTCTTCCGGGATGTTCGCGGTGTAGATCAGGAAGTACTGCGAGAAGCTGATGTAAGCCCAGAAGACGGTGAAGGCGAGCATCAGGCAGCCGAGCACGTGGCGGTGGGCCTGGTTGAGCAGGCCGTCGAGCCAGCCGCCGTTGGAGAGCTTGTAGGTGAGGATGACCGTCACCGCGAGGGCGAGGCGGATCGAGAGAGCGAAGAACCAGACGCCATACATGGTGGAGAACCAGTGGTACGAGAGGGCCATCAGGCAGTCGAAGGCGAGCATCGTGAGCGTCACGGCGCCGAGCGGGATACCCACGGCCGAGACGGCGTGGAGGCGGTGCGTGTGGCCGGCGGTGCGGTCGGTATCCTGCGCGAAGGACCAGCGGCGCAGGAGCGCGGCGAGCACGCCGAAGACCAGCGCGTACAGGGCGATGCGGACCAGGAAGAACTTCTCGTTCAGGAACCAGCTCTTGGCCTGGAGGATCGGGTCATGGCCGACGGTGTGGCCGCTGGGCAGCACGTGGGCGGCATCGGTCCAATCCCACAGCGCGTGGCGGAAGGATTCGACGAAGGCCAGCGGGACGATGCCGAGCACGATGACGACCGGCAGGCCGGCGATCAGGAGCTCCCAATTGCGACGGATGAGCGGGGCCCAACCGGCGTCGAAGACGCGGGTGATCATCGTCAGCATCAGCATGCCGATGAGGACGGAGACCCAGAAGAGCGAGCCGACCAGGACCGAGAGGGCCTGACGGTTGTCGTGATGGGCGACGCCGGCGAAGGCGAAATACCAGACGACGGCGAGGGCGACGACGCCGACGGCCAGGAATTTCTTCCAGTGGGCGGTGAAGGCGTGAGGCGAGGAAGTGCTCATGGACGGATTACTTGATTTGGGCCTTCACGGCGGCGGGGGCGAGTTCGGGCGGGCAGTTCTGGGAGAGCTGCAGGGCGCGCAGGTAGGCCACGACGGCCCAGCGCTCCTCAGGGGAGAGCTTGTCGCCGTAACCCATCATGGTGTTCTTGCCGTTGGTGATGACGTCGTAGATCTGCCCGTTAGGGTAGGCGCGGATGATCGGCGTCTGGAGGCTGGCGATCGTGACGATGGCGATGTCGCCTTCGAGGGCGGAGCGCACCTTCATGATGCCATTGCCGTCGGCGGCGTCGCCGTGGCAGACCGCGCAGTAGACCTGATACTTGTTCTGGCCGAGGGCCAGGACGGAGGCGTCGACCGCGTAAGGCTGCGGCTGGCCCTTGGTCAGCTTGAGCGACTGGGCGGGGAAGCCGGCGAGGAAGGCGCCCTTGGCGTCCTTGCCGGAGACGAACGACGGGTTGAGGGATTCGGCGCGACGATAGTCGGCAGAGAAGACCTTGAGGGGCTCGAGGCCGTTGCCGCGGGCGACGGTGCCGGCGACGGGCGGACGCGAGTCACGGCCGTCGGCGAAGAAGGCGTTCTCCCCCTGGGCCTTGTACTTGTTCTGGTAGTCCATGTCGTCGAAGACATAGACCGGGGTGTCCTTGGACACCTTGCCCTGGAAGCCGAGGAAGCTGATCGTGGCGACGACCGCGACGGCGAGGAATGCGAGGTAACGGGTCATGGGGGGCGGAT
>JBIKIO010000053.1:0-9207 GCA_044361555.1 Opitutales bacterium | reverse complement strand
CCCGAACCTGATACCCGACGGCCGAGACCTGGGACCTGAAAATGTATCCTGGGAATTACTTCCAAGGACTATCCTTATAAATCCCAAGCTTGGCCAAGGCGTTGAAAAGCGCGCCATTCGCAGGATCCGCCATCATATCCTCTATCCTACTCCCCGAAGAGATGCGGACAAACATCTGCTCATTCTTCTGATTCAATCCGTAAGTAGTGATATCTTTCCAGACGAGCGGGAGGCGTTCGAGTCGACCGAGCAGTCCATCGCGCCAGCCGGCTTCCTGTTCTTCATATCGATTGGGTTCGCCGTTCACGAGATGCCAGAAGGCGACGTTCTGCTTGCCGCCGTTCGGGACGATATATTGGCCGGATTCGTAAGGGAGCAGTTCCCGCTCCCCGATCTTACCCGGCACGGAATAAATACGTTCGGTGCGCACACACCCGTTATTCACCCAGCACGAATCCGGATTGTGCGACCCAGCGTCGACGACCGAGACTTTGCCGGGCTCCCAGTAGGCGACATAGACGAGGATCTGCGTGCTGCCCCGGACATAGAGTACTTGCCTGGCCTGGCTGAAATTCAGAATACCCTGAGCACTGGCCATGGCCGCCGAGCTGGCCGCGATGGGGATCTCTCTTCGTGCCCAGCCCGATACTTCAGGCAGGGCTTGATTGAGGTCGCCGGTAAAGCCGCGCGGACGGGGAGGCGAAAACTCCGCCGCAAGCACGAGGGCCAGCAAGCCGGCGAGCATCACGCCTCCGAAGATCAGCAGGGCTTTACGCATATCAGAGGACGCGGGCAGGATTGCCGACGACGGTGACTCCGGGCGGGACATCCGCCACGACGACCGCTCCAGCGCCGACGATGGATCTAGCGCCGACCTTCTTTCCAGGGATAACCGTGGCGCGGCTTCCCATGAAGACTCGGTCGGCGACCTTCACATGGCCGGTTAGGTCACAATGAGCGCTGAGGGTACTCCACGCACCTAGCGACGCGTCATGCCCCATAGTGCTATTCAGATTCACCATCGCGAAGTCGCCCAGAACTATATCGGTCGAGAGCACGGCTCCGGGGCAGATGACCACACCTTTGCCCAATTTCACCCTAGCTCCTAAGATCGCGCGAGGGTGGACGAAGGTGATGAATTCCGCGCCAGCCGAAACCAATGGGGCGATGAGCTTCTCTTTGGCGTCAGGCAGACCGAGGCCACAGAGGTACACGTAGTCGTCCGCTGGGCGATGGCCCGCGAGCGGCCTGACGGGGGCGAAATCACCGAAAGCTTTCAAGGCCTCAGCGTTGTCATCGAGGAAGCCGGCGATGACCCATGCTTTGTCGCAGTCAGGATGCTGGCTGGCCCAGGCATGACATTCGCGGCCGAAGCCGCCTGCACCGACGATGTGGAGTTGTTTCATGTTCAGGCGACGTAAAGGTTGAGAAGATCGGCGACCGTCCGGCAGGCGCGGATCTGCGCACCGGTAACAGCCTGCTTATGCGCGTGTTCGTAATGCGAGAGCACGAGCAGGATGGCTAAGGAGTCCCAGCGGGGCAAGGCGGCCAAGATGGTGCCTTCATCGGCATCGACGAGGGCGTCGACATCCTGACGTAAGGCCTGCAGGCGTTCAGCGCGGTTCATCGGGGAAAGGATTGGATCGGGCAGACGGTGATGGGGCCGATTTCGCCGGCGAAAGCCCCCCAGGAGAGTCCGACGCCGAAGCCGCAACCTACGAGCTTCAGGGTTTCGGCTTCAAGTCGACCGCCGAGGGCTTGGACAAGGGTGGCCGGTATCGACGCTGAGCTCTGGTTGCCGTAATCCGCGAAGATATCCGAGGGAGTCTGTTCGTCGGTAAAACCCATCTTCTTGCCCAGCGTCTTAACCATGAAGGTATTGGCCTGATGTAGGAGTACGGCGTCGACCTGCTTAGGTTCGTAACCTGCCAGACGCATGACGGCCGTCACCGCCGGGGGAACCTCCCGTAGGGTGAAGCTAAAGACGTCCGCCCCATTCATGCAGAGATTGGCTGCGTGGCGGCGATTTCCGTCCGCGTCCGTCTGTTCCACCAAATCGCCGGAGGGCTGACGCGCCCCGCCCTGCCCGACACGGATCGCTTCGGCGCCGGATCCATCCGTACCGAGCACGAAATGCATCGGCGCGGAGCGTCCGGTCTTCTCGACGAGCACGGCGGCGCCGGCATCCCCGAAGAGCGGATCGGTTGCCCGGTCGCCGGGATTGGTCAGCCGGCTCAGGGTATCGCCGGCGCAGAGGAGCACGCGGGCGGCACCGCCGTGCGCGCAAAGCAAGGCGGCCTGATGCAGGCCGTAGACCCAGCCGGAACATCCCATGGAAAGATCGTAGGCCGCGGCGGACTTACTCAGGCCGAGGCGGCCATGCAGCAGCGAGGCGTTATTAGGCTGAGAATGATCCGGGGTCTGGGTGACGAAGACGAGCGCATCGAGCGAGGTGGCGTCGACACCGAGTTCATTAAGCAGACGAGCGGCGGCATCGGCGCAGAGATCGAGCGCGGTCACGCCAGGCGCAGCGACCCGCCGCTGCTTGAGCCCCAAGGTCTTGGAATTGCGCTCCAAGACAGCTCGTTCAATCCCCGCGGCCAGTCCGTCCGCGATATAATCACGCACGACGGATCCCGTGGTCACGGCGAGGCCGGCGATGCGGATGTTTGAGAGGGAGGAGTGCATTTTTGGTTAAGGGGACAAGCTGGCACGGGGGCACGGGAGGCATCGAAGAGGCAGTGCAAAGGTGCAAATCGGAGCAGAGCTCCTGTGCAAAAGTGCAAAAGTGAATTCAGATAATACCTAGTTAAAGATGAGAGAACAATGGTGGGGCGGCTTCTTGATGCCAGCAATGCGTGCAACCAACCTTCGGCATGGCATCCTTTACCAAGTTTGAGGAGATTGAGGCGTGGAAGAGCGCCGAGGCAATCGTCGTGCTTGCCTACGGGTTGCTGAAAGAAGGCCCTGGCTCCAAGGACTGGGCGCTAAAAGATCAGGTCCAGCGCGCTTCCGTTTCTATCATGTGCAACATCTCTGAAGGATTTGAGAGCCGCTCTGACCGCACCTTCCATGACATGCTGCGCCGGGCTAAGGGATCTTGCGGCGAAGTTCGCACCCTGTCCTATATAGCCGCTAAGATTGGGCACATCCCGCTTGAAAAGTACGAATCGCTGAGGCCGCTCTGCATTAAATGTTCGTCTCAGATTCAGGCCTTGATGACCCACCTCGAAGCGACCCGCCCAGAAGTGCCCAGCCGAAAAAGGTGGTGAGCTGAGTTTGTCTTCACTTTTGCACCTTTGCACAAGCCGCAGGCGGGTTGCACTTTTGCACGCAGGACAGCACGTGGTGCTGTCCCTGCCCTCAGCGCCCGGCAAACTGCCTCACCCACGACTCCAGGCAGAGAATCGCGAGGAGAGGATAAGCGGC
Source organism: Opitutales bacterium (assembly GCA_044361555.1). GTDB lineage: Bacteria > Verrucomicrobiota > Verrucomicrobiia > Opitutales > UBA953 > UBA953. The sequence goes on along the minus strand of JBIKIO010000053.1, from coordinate 5,778 downwards.
GTCGATTTCGCCTCGCTTATCGGCTTCGAGCAAGGCGATGGCGCCTTCGCCGGAAAAGAGGCCGGTGGCGTCGAGCCGGCCCGAATGGGCGAGTTCGCGAAGGCGCTCGCCATACACTCCATGGAGGAGCTGTCGCAGGGGGAGGCCGAAGCCGGCTTTAGGGCGCGTGAGGATTTCATCCGGGAGGACGCCTTGGAGCGAACGGCGCAGCACGTGCTTGCCGGCCGGGCCGCTCATCTTGCGGGCATCTTCCAGGCGTTCGGAGAAGGCGACGAGATCCGGATCAAGGAACGGCAGACGGACTTCGACGCCGCATGCCATGGCCATCTTATCGGTGTAATTGAGATTATGGTCCGCCAGGAAGTGCGACCGGTCGAGGTGCAACATCTGGTTGAGCCGGCTCACGCCCGCCGGGAGTCCTTCGAGCGAGCGGAGGAGCAGATCGACAGGGCGATGCAGTCCCATGCTCTCGCGCATGGCCGGACTCAGCGCCGGGGCTAAGGTGTCCTGGCTGATCCAGAGGAAATAGCTCGCGAGGCGTTCCGCCGGATCGGCGTCGGCGTAGCGGAATAGTTTGCCGAGTCGTCGGCCAAGGGGCGAGCTGGCCGAGAGTCCTTGGACCGAACGGCGCATGAGCGCCCGCACCGGTCGCGGCGCCCAGTCCCAATAGCGCCCAGCCTGGAGCGCCGCGTGCCGGCGATAGCCGGTGAAGAGATCGTCGCCGCCGGCTCCGGAGAGGAGGACTTTGACGCCGCGCTCCCGGGCTTCGCGACAGACCGCGTAGGCGGTGAAGGCCGCGACATCGGCGGTCGGTTCATCCAAGGTCCAGACCATGCCATCGAGGTCGGCGAGGGCTGAGCCCCGCAAGGTGGCATCATGCAACGGCGCGCCGAGTCGACGGGCCATGAGCTCAGCGTAAGGATGGTCTTCCGTGAATCCTTCGTTTTCCGTTCCCACCAAGTCGGCGGATCCGACGGTGAAACAAGGGTATCGCTTGGCGTCGCCGAGCGCAGCACAGGCGAAGTGCGCGATGGCCGAAGAATCAACGCCGCCGGAAAGGAAGCCGCCCAAAGGGACATCGGAGATGAGCTGACGACGGACGGCCTGACCGAGATAGTGACGGCAGGCTTCGGCGGCCTGACGATCAGTAAAAGGCTGGATCTCCGCCGAGTAATGCGGGGCGACGAACGAGCCAGCCTGCGTCTTACCGTCGGCGGTCCATTCCAGATACGAGCCAGGGAGCAGCTTGCGCACGCCTTTCGCCGGTGTGAGTTCACCCGGGGCGTAGAGTAAGGTGAGGTAGGCTGAGACGGCAGCGGGGTCGAGCGACCAGTCGACACCGGTGATGCCGCGGAAGGCTTTTAGCTCGGAGGCGAAGAGTCGTCCTTCGGGCGTCGTGGTCCAATACAACGGTTTCACCCCGGCGGCATCACGCGCGAGCAGGAGCTTACGCTCTCCCGGGAACCAAGCCGCGAAAGCAAAGATGCCGTTCAGCCAAGGGATACAGGCGCGACCATGTCGGGCGAGCAGGTTGGCGAGGACCTCGGTGTCGCTCTCTCCGCGGAAGACGACCCCGTCACGCTCCAGTCCGACCCGTAGTTCCCGATAGTTGTAGATCTCGCCATTGAAACTGACGATGACCTTACCGGTCGCATCAGCCATCGGCTGGGCTCCGTTCGGCGAAAGATCAAGGATGGCCAGACGCACGTGCGCCAGTCCCGCATCCGCATCATGCCACTGGCCGCTACCGTCCGGTCCGCGATGGCCTTGGGCGCGGTTCATCCGTCCGAGCAAGTCTGGCTCAAAGCGACCGACGTATCCTGCGATCCCGCACATGGTCAGGCGAGGCCTCCTTCGTCGGCGTAGATCTGCAAGGAGCGTCGGGCGATATTCGCCCAGTCGTGAACAGTGGAGGCATACACTTGGCCGCGTTGACCCTGCTGCTTCGCCAGGTCCAGATCCATGAGCAAGGGCCTCAGGGCTTCGGTCAGGGCCTTCGGGCCGGCCGCGCATTCCACCAGAGCTCCAGCTTGGGCGGCTTCCTCCATATAACAGCCCTGCGTGGCCACCACGGGCAGGCCGGCCGACATGGCCTCGAGGATGGCGAGGGCCATGCCTTCTGACTCGGAGGCGTGGACGAAACAGTCGGCGGCGGCATACGCAGCGGCTTTCGCTTCTTCGTCCATGAACCCGAGCCAATGCACTCTCTGGGCGCAACCCGCGGCCTTAGCCTCCGCCTTCAGCGTTGCCGTATAGCCTGGCTCAGCATCGAAATTCCCCGCGATGAACAAGTGAGCGCCGAGGCCAGCGACCGCGCCGATGATATCCTCGATCCGCTTCTTGGTGGTGATACGGCCGACGAAGAGCGAAACCCGGTCGGTTGGGTTGAGTCCGTGACGGCCTCGCAAGGCGAGGCCGACCTCAGGGGAAGCGACGACGACGGGGAGAATCCCGTTCGGGACGACGTGGATCGGGGAAGTGATACCGAGCGAGGTGAGCTGAGTCTGCTCGAGTGCAGTGAGGGCGAAGACACCGGTGGCCCGATTCAACTTCGGCCGGGTGAAGCAGCGGATGTAGAGACGCTTCTTGACCGACTTGAAATCCCAGCCCGAGAACAAAGCAGGGTCGAGGGCGCCGTGAGGGTTGAAGAAGATTTTCAGCCCGCGCTCGTGGGCGGCGCGACCGACCTGGGCATTGAGCGGAGTATACGTGTTATGAGCATGCAGGATCGCGTCGACCGGCAGTTTATCGATTTCCCGACGAAGGCGGAAAGAGCGGGCGAACCCGAGGAAGGGGTCGGGATAAAAATAACGGATGGGCAGGCCATCGAAGATCTCGGTCGAACCCGCCCGAATCGCATCCGGCGTCCAGATCTCCACATCCGCACCTAATCTCCTCTGCGCCGACGCCAGCTCGAACACCATCTTCTGCACACCTCCGGCATAAGCACCGGGAAGGCATTCGTAGACGATGTGGCGGATCATGGCGAGAGACCGTGCAAAGGTGCAAATCGGAGCGGAGCTCCTGTGCAAAGGTGCAAAGGTGAAGCTAAGGGGTAGGGAGGCGATTGCCATCGCATCCGTTTCAAGCCGAAGCCAACGAGTAATCGGCTCTTAGCTAAATTTACTACGCGCTGATGTCGCTCAGCGAACGGACGTGATGGCAATCACGTCCCTACCCACTGCAGCCGCAGGAACCTGGAGCTGGCGGCCGAAGGCTGAACAGCTGACTCCCGAAAGGCTGATGCCCCGGTGGCTGCCACCTGCCACCCGAAACGATCCCTTGCCTCAGATGCATCCCCAACCGCCAACCGCTAACCGCAACCACCTAACTTTTGCACCTTTGCACAGGCCGTAGGCCGGTTTGCACTTTTGCACCGACGCCTTGTTCAGGCGTCTGCTTCTTCCTCCAACGCCATCGGATCTGCAGGCGGACGATCCATGGATTTGACGGCGAAGCCGGGAATGGAGTGGAGAATCCAGGTGAACAACATCGGCATATTGTGCACGACGGTGAAGACGACGATGGAAAGAAGGCCGTCGCGGAAAGTCTGGATCAGCGCCATGAAGAAGACGAGATACAGATAGCGGCCCAGCCGGAGCATCGGGCCGGTCGTCGCCCTTACGCAGGCGGCGGTCAGAAGATAACCCAGCAACGCAGGAATTAGAATCAGGCCGGCATAGCCGAAGTTAGCGTAAGCTTCGCCGAGATAGGTCAGGATGCGGCCTTCGACGTCATAGCGACGACCGGAGGTGGAGATTTCCTGAAGGTGATCGGCAAGGCCGGGCTTGTTCGGCCACCAGGCACGGGGGACAGGCAAGGTGATGATCGCCACGTAGGTCGAACCCCAGAACTTTCGGTCGTTGGTATCGACCAAGGAGAGTCCACCGGCGAACTGATCGAGGAAGTCTTCCCCCGAGAATGAATCAGCGTAGGCTTGCTTGTCTTTGACGAAAGCCTGACCGAATTGAGCCATTGCTTCCTGGGTGTCGCCGTATTGCAAAGCCTGACCGATATACTTAAGCCGGGGGAAGACGATGCCGACGAAGAGGGCGCCGACGATGATCAGGATGTTCGGCCAACGGCGACGCTGGGTCTGCAGATACAACGCCGCGAAATAAAGCAGCGGCAGGATGAGCATGAAGCGGTGGTAACCCTGCAGGGCAACCACCCCGAGAAAGAAGCCCGTCATCGCCAGCAGGTGCCAACGGAAACCAAAAGCGAAGATGAGCAGGCCGAGCACCCCGATCGGCCACATGGACATGACCTGAATGTAGCCGGTGGCGGCGGAGTCAATGGAGGCGACGAAGCCGGTCGTCTTGACCGTATAAAAGAAATACGCCCCGAGGGGGAGGCAAAGCAGGCCGACGGCTTTGGCGATATTCAGATTAAGTACCCGGCGTTCGACCGGCTGCTCGGCTTTCGCCTCGAAGACCGCATGCGCCCACCAGGAGGCGGCGACGAAGAGGATGAGTGCCGCGTCGGCCCAGAGCATCGCCCGGCTGATTTCCTCCGGGCTAATGGCCTCAGCGTTGGCCTGGCCGGTATACATCAGCGGCGACCCGCTGAGAATCTGGAATAGGCGGTAGGTAAAGCTGTAGAGGTGAAACAGCAGATAGATCGTCAGCGGATGCCAGAACGTCATCCGTCGGAACATCAGGAAGACGGCCGCAAGGACGACGGAGACGTCGACGAGGAAATAGGGGATGAGGGAATTCAATGTATCGAGGGCTCGAGGGCCGGAGGAAGAACTAGAGGCTTAGTTGACCAGAGGCTCGGAGGCTCAGAGGGATGCCAAGTTGATCAATTGATCGGTTGGCCAGTTGGCCAGAGAGACAAACTAGCTGGCAGGTTGACAAGTTGACGCGTGGACAAGGGGCATAACACGATACAGCTGCGGGAGTCTGGAGCCGGCCGCTGAAGGCTGAACGGCTGGCACCCGAAAGGCCGATGCCCCGGTGGCCGGCACCTGTCACCCTCAAGACATGACCGCAGCATACTATCCGGTTTCCGGTCTCCCCTTGAGTGAAAGTTATCCTGCCACCTGAGACCTGAAGGCCGAGACCTGTGACCCGAAAGTGTCTCTCTTCTTGTCAACTTGCCAACTTTTCAACGGGTCAACTAACGGTGTCTCGCTCTGGCCAACTTGCCAACTTGTCAACCGGTCAACTAACTCTGCCTCTCTCTGGTCAACCGAGCCTCTGGGCATCCGGGCCTCTATCTTCAGCGCGTCTTCTTCATCCTCTCTCCGCTGACGGAAGAGACGAAGGTAACGCGGGTCGGGGTCTTGTGGCGGGCGAGGCGTTCGCGACAGGCGCTGCGGATGGCAGAGCGCAAGGCTTCGTGATCGGCAGCGGCGGTGACGACGTCCACGACGACGGTTTGGCCGGTCAAAGGGTGTGATTCGCCGCGCACGCGGCAATCAGCCACTCCAGGGATGGAGAGGACGACGGATTCGACTTCCGCCGGCATGAGCTTCTCGCCCCCGACGTTGATCATCTCGCCCATGCGGCCGAGAATCCGGAGCGTACCGTTAGGCCCCTGCTCCACTTTATCGCCCGTCCGGAACCAGCCGTCAGCGGTGAAGCGCTCGTTGCTCGCATTAAGATAACCGGCGATCTGCGTGCGACTTCGCAGCCAGAGTTCGTCGTCGATGACCTTCCATTCGAGGTTCGGATCTTCGAAACGCAGGAAGGTGGAGCCGGCCTCGGGACTTTCCGTGCGGGTGATCCCGGTCTCACTCGTGCCGAAGGTCTGGATGAAGCGTACCCGCGGGAA
>JBIKIO010000007.1:0-30866 GCA_044361555.1 Opitutales bacterium | reverse complement strand
GATGGTGGGAGAAGAAATCGCCGGCCAAGGGCAAGAAGGGCGGCGGCACTCCGCCGCCGACGATGCTGGTCGCCCGCGATGAGGTCATCGCCTTCGCGCTCTACACCCAGCAGGCCGGCGTCTTGAAACTGACGGCTCAGCTCTACCCGCTCTATCCGGAAGAGGCGAAGATGGCCCGGCTTGAGGTGAAGCGCGGCGACGCGTGGGTCGAGGTCGCCCAGGCGCCGGTGCAGTTCCCGGGCTGGAGCGCCCACTTCCGCGTCGAAGGCTGGGACGGCTCCAAGGACGTCGCCTACCGCGTGCGTCATGGCGAGAAGGCCGCCTTCGAGGGCCTCGTGCGCCGCGACCCGATCGATAAGGACACCATCGTCGTGGCCAACATGTCTTGTAATTCCAGCCGCACGACGGGAGCGCGTCCCGAGATCCTCGACAACCTGATTCGCCAGAATCCAGACCTCTTGTTCTTCGCCGGTGACCAGACCTATCGGCATACCGAGCACACCGCCGGCTGGATCGAATTCGGCCTGCAGTTCCGCGACGTCATGAAAGATCGTCCGACGATCTGCATCCCTGACGACCACGACGTCGGCCATCCTAATCTCTGGGGCGAAGCCGGTAAGCTTTCCACCGCATCCGGCAATGCCGACGGCGGTTACATGTTTCCGGTCGCCTATGTGAACATGGTCCAACGTCAGCAGTCCTGGCACCTGCCGGACGCTTTCGACCCGACCCCCGTCCTGCGGGGAATCAGCGTCTTCTACACCCGCCTCAAGATCGGTGGCATGGACTTCGCGATCCTTGAGGACCGTAAGTTCAAGTCCGGCCCCCTCGGCAAGATCCCGCAGCAGGGGCCTCGTCCTGATCACGTCACCGATGAGAAATACGATCCCAAGTCCATCGACCTTCCGGGTCTGCAGCTGCTCGGTGATCGTCAGCTGAAGTTCCTCGCCGCCTGGTCCGAGGATTGGGTGGGCGTCCGCCATAAGGCCGTCTTGTCCGCGACGGCTTTCTGCGGTGCCGTCCATATGCATGGTAAGCGGGATGACCGCCTGCTCGCCGACTTGGATTGCAACGGCTGGCCGCAGAAGGGACGTGATGAGGCCTTGCGCGCCCTGCGTCGCGTGCAGGCCGTGCACCTCTGCGGCGACCAGCATCTGGCCGTGACGGTCAAGCATGGCATCGAGGCCTTCGGCGACGGCCCTTACTCGCTGACCAGCCCGGCCTTGGTGAATACCATCTACGGACGCTGGTGGCATCCGAGGGATGAGAAGCCCGGACCTAACGCCGTCACCGGCAGTCCTCTGCCTTGGACCGGGGATTTCCTCGATGGCCTCGGCAATCGCATGTCGGTCCTGGCTTACGCTAATCCCGGAGATATTCAGGATGAACGTCAGCGCGCCGACGGTTATGGCGTGGCGCGTTTTCAGGTAAACAAGCAGACCGTGACCTTCGAATGCTGGCCGCGCTTCAGCGACTCCCGCAAGGGCGACAGCCAGCAGTTCCCGGGCTGGCCGCAGACTTTTCGTCTGCAGGATAATGACGGACGCGTGCCCGCTGGTTACCTGCCGACCGTCGACCTCAGCGCCGAAGGCGATCGCGCGGTCGTGCAGGTCATCCACGAGCAGACTGGCGAGACCGTCTATGTCCGCCGACTGTTCGGCGTGAAGGAGTTCGTTCCCCCGGTCTTCGCGGCCGGCAGCTATGGGGTGAAGATCGGTGTCGACCGTCCCGATCGCCGCAGCCTCACCGGCCAGCAGCCCGTGAAGCGTTAACGCTTCAGCAGGGCGTCGGTCTCGCTGAGCTTGAAGCGCACGCTGATCACCGAGTTCTGCTCGGGCCCGTCGGTGTATTTAACGTAGGTCGTGGCCACGATGGCACCGTCGGGGAGAAGTTCGACGCCGGGGTAGCCGCAGTCGCCGAGCCGCTTGCCGTAATGATGGAGCAGCTTGATGCGATATTGGCCGGGTCGGCCGTTCTTCAGGTCGTCGTAGGTGCCGACCCAGGCGACGAAATGGCCTTTGGTCGGGCTGTTGAGCGCTTGGTCACGGAAACAGACCACCATGCGTCCGTCGGACGTGAACACGCCGTTGTGACGGTCGCCGGTGAGGCCCCAGTTCGTGTCGGCGGGCTTGGACCAGGTCGCGCCTTCGTCCTGGCTGAACATCATCAGGCTGCGGCCTTTGTGGGTGTTCTCACGCAGCAGGCAGGCGAGCTCCTTGCCGTCGGGGGAGCGGAACACGTAGGGCTCGCAGGGGTTCTTGCCGGCGACTTCGGCGACGATGCGCGGTTCGGACCATGTGAAGCCGCCGTCCGCCGTGATCATTTGCAACGTCACCAGCGGGCTCTTGTCGGCCCCGCCGGGTCCGCGGTGATAAAGACCGAGCGTGCGACCATCCTTGAGACGGACCACGCTGCTGAAGGTCATCACGCAAGGCAGGTTGAGCGGCGGCATCTCTTTCCAAATCTTGCCTTCGTCCTCGCTCATAATGCTCGGCATGCCCGGCCCTCCGCGTTTGCCCAGGGCGGCGGAGAAGACCCAGAGGCGGGCTTTGCCGGCAGGGTCGACGATGCGATAGATGCTCGGGCAGTTCTGGTGGGTGGCGAAGCCCTTCGGCAGCTGGTCGTCGAGACGAGTCCAAGTCCGGCCGCCGTCGTCGCTGCGCGCCATCGGCCCGGCCGAGCCGCCATGGTTGATGCACCACACCGCGAAAATCGTGCGGCCGTCCGGCATGAGGAGGGTCGTCGGGTGGCCTTGATAGACCGACGCCGTGCCGGCGCCGATGACGACCTGGCGTTCCTTCTGCCCAGACATATCCACGACAGGAAGGTCGGGCTTCTCTTCGGCCATGACCATGGAAGTCAGGCAGAGTAGGGCGAGGAGCAGGGGGCGCATGAGTTCAGGATGCGTTGGCCGCTCGACTCTGCCAAGCCGATTGGCCCGCTTGACCCCATGTAGGCTGCATGGCAGGCTGGGCACATGGCTCGGCCGTCCGCAAGCATCTGGCGATGGATCATCCTCACGGTCGTGGGGCTTTTCGTGGCCCTATTCTTATTGGTCTTGGTCGTCGAGCCGGAGGACGTTCCTGAAACGGCGGCGACGGAGTTCGCCGCTTTGGTTGCCAAGGCCTCGGCCGGCGACCCCGTGGCTCAATTCAAGGTCGCGGGTTATCATGCCCGCGGCGAAGGGGTCGCGCAGGATCTGACGGAAGCCGCGAAGTGGCTGCTGCTTTCGGCGCAGCAGGGGTATGCGCCGGCCCAGAATAATATCGCCGTCTGTTACGCTACGGGCGCCGGAGTGGAGAAGGATCAGATTCAGGCCATCGCTTGGATCCGTAAATCGGCCGACCAAGGCTATGCCCGGGCGCAGTGCTACCTAGGGCTTTCGTTCGCCAAGGGCGAGGGTGTCCCGAGGGATCAGGCCCAGGCGCTCGACTGGTTCCGCAAGTCCGCCGCGCAGGGCTTTCCGGATGCCTTGAATCACCTCGGCTATTGCCACAGCCAGGGTAGAGGCGTGCCGAAGGATGAAGCCGAAGCCTATGCCTGCTGGTCGATCGCCGCCCGCTCGCATGAAGGCGCGGCCCGTAATCTCGAACTCCTAGAAAAGAAGATCTCGGACCAGAACCGCCTGCGGGGTGGCCTGCGTCGCGACGAGTTGCTCCGGCAGATCGAGGCGAACAAGTCCAAGGGGTCCTGAGGGGGCTTAGATAATCTGGCGGGTCATTTGCGGAGTCTGTCGCTTTCGCTTAGGTCACGGCATGTCTTCGCCGCTGGACTTCCTGCCGACCCGTGCCGCGGCCTTGGTGCGTCTCGAGGAATTCCTGCCCGATGCCGGGCGCTATGCGGCCGAAAGGAATTACGTCCGCCCGGGCCATGAGAATATCTCGCGATTGTCCCCTTGGGTGCAGAAGCGCCTGTTGCTGGAGTCGGAGATCGTCGCGGCTGCCAAAGAACGATGGTCGTTCCCCGCCGTCGAGAAGTTCGTACAGGAGGTCTATTGGCGGACCTATTGGAAGGGTTGGCTCGAGCAGCGTCCGGCGGCATGGACTCGCTGGTGTGAAGCCGTACCACGGTTGCGGGCGTCTTTGACTGCTGAACAGCAATCGACGCTGGAAGCCGCGCTCGCTGGTAAGACCGGTATCGGGGGCTTCGATGCGTGGGCGCAGGAACTCGTGGCCACGGGGTATCTGCATAACCACGCTCGCATGTGGTTCGCCTCGATCTGGATCTTCACGCTTCGTCTGCCGTGGGAGCTCGGAGCCGCTTTCTTTTACGAACACCTGCTCGATGGGGATGTCGCCAGCAATACGCTCTCTTGGCGTTGGGTCGCGGGTTTGCAGACGCCGGGTAAGACCTATGTCGCCCAGGCGGATAATATTGCCTTCTACACCGATGGGGAGCATGCGCCGGAGGCTGGTCGACTAGCCTCCGTGCCATTTACCATCAAAGAGGAGCCCTTGCCCAAGGTGGCAGCGTGGACTGAAGACGCGGCGCAGGTGGCTGCGCTCAAGGCTTACGTGCGTCTTGGCCTGTGGGTGCATCCCGAGGACCTGGCGGTAGAGCAGGGCGAACTGGCTGGGCTAAGGGTCCATGCCATCAACGCCTTATGGCCTGCCGGTGTTACTGCGCGCGCCGGATGGACTGAGAAAGTCTCGGCCTGGACACGGGCGGCGCTGCAAGAAGGAGCAAGCCGAGCCGGTGAGCACTTTGGAGCCGCCGTCTCGTCGGGTGAGACGTCGGACCTGGCCGTATCTCTGGTCCAATGGGCCAAGCAGAACAACCTGCAGGCCGTCGTAGCTTATCGTCCGTTTGTAGGACCTTGGCTGGGGGAGGCACTCTCCCTGGAGGGTGCCTTGGCTTCCGCCGGCATCGCCATGATCTGGCGCCGGAGGGCTTGGGATGCCGAGCATTTCCCGCACGCCACCCGAGGGTATTTCCCCTTCTGGGAGCGTATCAAGTATGCGGGGTGAGAAGATGTCGTGGCTTTCCCTTTGCGTGCGAACGCCGGGGTGTCATGATAAGTCCATAACTTTATGCGACTTGCTCCTGTCTTCTTGGCGTTTTCCGCGTTCCTCGCCTTCGACGTGATTACTCCGGATACATTTGCCCAAGTTGGAAAAGTGCATCGCTTAGGACGCAGTTTTTCGTCCGGTGACGCTAAGATCATGAGTTTGCGCGCCAAGGCCGAGGAAGGTGATGCCCAAGCCCAATTCGAGCTCGGATTCTTGAGGCTCTATGGAGACTTCGATGAGGGTCTGGATGTCAGTAAAGACGAAGGCATGCTTTGGATGCGCAAGTCGGTCGCACAAGGATACCCACAAGCCCTAGATCTCATGGGCTGTCTTATTTATAAGGGTGAAATGTCGGCGGGAGATAAGGCCGAGGCGGTCAAATTGTTCCGGAGAGCCGCCGAGCAAGGATATGCCTACGCGCAATCTAATCTCGGCTACTGTTATTACAAAGGGGAAGGTGTGGCTAAGGATTCGGCCGCAGCGGTCAGGTGGTTCCGTCTGGCTGCGGCGAAGGGTGAGGTTAAAGCACAGCATCACCTCGGACATATTCTTGAGGCCGGGGACGGCGTACCGAAGGATTACTCCGAGGCGGCCAAATGGTTTTTTAACCTCGCCTTGCAGAAGGAGAAATCAGACCAGCGCTTGCCGCTGGAAGATTACCCTGAGCGCTTCCGTGCTTTGGGAACGACTAAGTTGCAGCCAGCTTCCTCATGGATCAAGGCTGCCCAGGCTGGTGACACCCTCGCCCAGTATGAGCTTGGGATGTGTCATGAAAAAGGAGAAGGCGTGGCATTCGATCGACAGGCGGCCATCATGTGGTTCCGGAAATCGGCCCAAGGTGGTTATGCGCCCGCCCAGTTTGTCCTCGGATACTTTCATCAATGGGGGAATGGGCTCGAGTATGACCATGGCGAAGTCGTCAGATGGTATGGCAAGGCCGCTGCCCAGGGTTACGCCAAGGCTCAATACAACCTAGGTCGCTATTACGGCCAGGGGCAAAGTGAGATAGGCAAGGTGGTTCGAGGACAGTCAGACCTCGTCTGGTCTAAGATCGGTATTCCCAAGAATCCCGGTGAAGCGGTTAAGTGGTATCGCAGGGCGGCCGAAAATGGGCATCTACTCGCCCAATACGAGATGGGGAAAATCTATCACTCGGGCGAAGGCGTGGCTAAAGATCAGGTCGAAGCGTTCAAGTGGTGGCTAAAGGCGGCCGAGCAAGGACATGCCACCTCTCGATTTAACATTGGAGTGATGTATTTTCTGGGTCGTGGAACCACCAAGGATTTCTCCGAGGCCGCCAGGTGGTTCAGGATCCGGTCCAATCAGGAAGACGGCCTGATATTTTTCTGCGGCGTAGGCAGGCCGATTCCACGACCCATGGTCGATGGCATTCAGACATCGCTCGCCCCGTTGAACGACATTCCCGAGGTGAGGTAGTCTGGCGCTAAAGCCTCTGCCTATGGCCCGATGATTGATCCTGGGGCGGGCTTGCGGCCGGGTTCGATAAAGTTGGTGGGCCCACCGGGATTTGAACCCAGAACCAAGGAATTATGAGTTCCGTGCTCTAACCGTTGAGCTATAGGCCCGTGGAGCGAACTTTGGCCGAAAGGGGGTGCGAGGGAAAGCCGATTCGCTGGATTGAAACCAAGGCGGACGGGTCTATGGTCAGGTTATGCGAGCCCCCGCATCGTTCTCCCGGCGTAGCCTGATCAAAGGCATGTTGGCCGCGCCTTTCTTCGCCGGCCTGAGTTCCCGACTGGAGGCGGCGCCGCCGGCGCTCGTGGATCCGGCTATCGGACCGGGGGCCGGTTGGACGATCGTGGTCTTTCCTGACACGCAGAACTACGCGAAGTATGCCAAGAACCAGGAACACTTCGAGCTCATGACCCGCTGGGTGCTCGACCATCGGAAGGCTTGGAACATCCGGATGGTCATGCATGAGGGCGATTTCGTCGAGCAGAACAACATCGCCGTCGGCGGCGGTCGCGGCTTCGGCGACCAGAACTCGGAGTCGCAATGGAAATCAGCCAAGCGCGCCTTGCAGGTCTTCGACGGCGTGATCCCCACGGTCTTCGCGACGGGCAACCATGATTACGGTGAACGCAGTGCCGAAGACCGCACGACGCAGTTCAACGACTATTTCCCGCTCACGCACAATCCGCTCACGTGCGATGGCAAGGGCGGCGGGATCTTCCTGGAAGGCCCGCCTGCCCGCGACGGAAAGGTCACGCTCGAGAACGCGGCGTATGTACTTAAGGTCCCGGGCGGCCGCGACCTGCTGGTCGTCGCGCTCGAATGGGCGCCGCGCCGCTTCGTCGTCGATTGGGCCCGCGAGCTCTTCACCCGGCCTCGCTTCCGCGACCACCTCGGCATCTTGCTGATCCATGATTACCTGCTACCCAGTAATCTCCGGGACGGACAGGACGGTAACCGCAAGCGCCCCGGTAATCCACATTGGTATAAGACTGGCCTGACCGGCGACACCCATGACGGCGAAGATCTCTGGCAGTCACTCGTCCGCAAGACCCCTAACCTCCGGTTAGTGCTCAACGGACATGAGATGGGCGCCCACGTCGGCTATCGGCAGGACGCCAACGATGTCGGCAAGTCCGTGCACCAGATGCTCTTCAACGCTCAGGGGCTAGGCGGTGGCTCGGATCATCGCGGCAACGGCGGCGACGGCTGGCTGCGTCTGCTCACGTTCGAGCCCGACGGCCGCACGCTCTCCGTCCGGACGTTTTCGCCGCTGCGGCTGAAGGAAGGCCGGACGCACTTCTGGGACGACCCGCGCTGGCGCTTCAGCGTGGATTTCGGCGGCTGACGACAGGCCTTACTTCGCGACGACGTCGATCAGCTGGCTGCGGACCGGGATGACGGTGGCGCGGTGCTGCTCGACGGCCGCGGTCAGGCGGGCGACGACGTCAGGGTGTGCGGCGGAAATCTCGTGCGCCTCGGAGGGGTCGACGGCTAGGTTAAAGAGCAAGGGCTTGGCGTGCTCGGCCGGCTTGGGGTCTCCGTAGGAGCCTTGGGTGATGAAGTGTATCTTCCAGTCGCCGAGGCGCGCGGCGAAGAGCTTCTCGCCGCGGTAGTAGCAGAAGAGTCCGCGGTCCACGGCGCGTTCCTCGAGCAGGAGAGGGGAGAGGTCGGTACCATCCATCTTGCGGTCATTCGGTATTTTGGCGCCGGCGAGCTTCGCCGCAGTCGGATAGAGATCCAGCATCGTTCCGACGTTATCGGTCACGCCGGGCTTAATCTTGCCGGGCCACCAGGCGATGCCGGGGACGCGCATGCCGCCTTCCCAGGTACTGCCCTTTCCGTCCTTGAGCAGGCCGGCGCTGCCGCCGGTCTCGGTGCCCATGAGCGTCCACGGACCGTTGTCGCTGGTGAAGAAGACCAAGGTGTTGTCGGCCACCCCGTGGTCCTTGAGGGCCTTGAGCACCTCGCCGACGTTCCAGTCGAGTTCAGCGAGCACGTCACCGTAGATGCCGCGTGAGCTCTTCCCCTTGAAGCGTTCCGACGTGAAGAGCGGCGTGTGCGGGAAAGTGTGCGGCATGTAGAGGAAGAACGGCTTATCCTTGTTCGCCCCGATGAACTTCTTGGCCTCCTCCGCGTAACGCTTCGTCAGCTGGGTCTGGTCGGTGCGCGGCTCAAGGAGTTCACGGCCGCGGTAGAGGGCGGCGTTCCACCAGGACGGATCCTGGGCTACGAGTGAGTTTGCCTTGGGCGGGTTACCGGGCGTCGGATTCATGTCGTTCGAGTGCATCAGGCCGAAGTGGAAATCGAAGCCGTGGTCGAGCGGGTGATGCTGCGGCAGGTTATTGGCCCAGACGCCGAGGTGCCATTTGCCGATCAGTCCGGTGGTGTAGCCGGCGTCCTTCAAAGACTCGGCCAAGGTCACTTCGGAGGCGGGCAGGCCGCCGGTGGAGACGGCGCGGAGGACGCGGAATTGATTGTGGGCCATGCCGGAGCGGACGGGGTAGCGTCCGGTCATGAGAGCGGCGCGGCTCGGGGTGCAGACCTCGGCGGCGGAATAGAACTGCGTGAAGCGCAGGCCTTCGGCGGCCATACGATCCAGATTCGGCGTCTTGATCGTCGGGTGTCCATAGCAACCCAGGTCGCCGTACCCGAGGTCGTCAGCCAGGATGATCACGATGTTCGGGCGAGTGGCGGCTTGGGCGCCGACGGAGAACGCGATGAGCAGGGCCAGCAGCAGGGGTTGCATAAGGATGACAAAGGCGTCCGTTTGGCCCTTGGCAAAGGCGTTTTAAGGCCGGGCAGGGGATACGGCTTGAAAGGGCAGAACAATCAGGGGATTTAAGAGTCATACCCCTATGCGATTCGCCGTCTATTTGTCTGCGCTCACCCTCGTCGCTGCCTATGCCGCCGACGAAAAGCCCTATGAGCCCGACTTCACCCCGCAGCCTCCCGTCAAGGCACTGTCCCCCGAAGACGAACTCAAGACCATCGAGCTGCCGGAAGGCTATCGGCTCGAACTCGTGCTCAGCGAGCGCGACGGCCTCCGCGAGCCGGCCAACCTGACCTTCGACGGCAACGGCCGCATGTACATCGCCGAGCTGCGCACGTACATGCAGGACATCGACGGCAAGAACGAGCACGACCCGATCGGCGTCGTCTCCCGCCACGAGAGCACGAAGCGCGATGGCAAGTTCGACAAGCACGTACTCTTCCGCGACAAGATGCTTCTGCCACGCATGGTGCTCCCGCTCGATGACCGCGTGCTCATCAACGAGACCGACACCCTCGACATCTTCGTCTACCGTGACACCAACGGCGACGGCATCGCTGACACCAAGGAACCGTGGTTCGTGGGCGGCCCCAAGGGCGGCAACCTCGAGCACCAGCAGAGCGGCCTTATCTGGACCATGGATAACTGGATGTACCAGACCTATAACTCCTACCGCCTGCGCTGGAACGGCGCCAAGGAGCCCCTCAAGGAAGGCATTCCGAGCGGTGGCGGCCAGTGGGGACTTGCACAGGACGACCAAGGCAAAATCTGGTGGTCCAATGCCGGCGGCGAAAAGGGTCTCTGGCATTTCCAGACCCCGATCCTCTACGGAGCTTACGACATCAAGACGCAGTTCCCCGAGGACTTCATGCAGGTCTGGCCCAAGATCGGCCTCGCCGACCACCAGGGCGGCGCCGGACGCACCCGCCTCGACAAGACCCTGAATCACTTCACCGCCGCGTGCGGCCAGGAAGTCGTCCGTGGAGATCGCTTGCCCGCCGATCTGCGCGGCGACGTCCTCATCTCGGAGCCCGTCGGTCGCCTCATCCGTCGCGCGAAGGTGACAAACGACGACGGCATCACTCGAATCAGCAATCCCTACGCCAAGTCCGAGTTCATTCGCTCCAGCGATCCGAATTTCCGCATCGTGAACATGGTGAACGGACCGGACGGCTGCCTCTACCTCGTGGACATGTACCGCGGCATCATCCAGGAGGGCAATTGGGTCAAGGAAGGCAGCTACCTCCGCAAGGTCGTTCAGCAGTATGGTCTGGATAAGATTTACGGCTACGGCCGCATCTGGCGCCTCGTGCATAAGGACTTCAAGCCCGGCCCTCAGCCGCGCATGCTCGACGAGCCCCCGGCCCAGCTGGTCGCGCATCTCTCGCATCCGAACGGTTGGTGGCGCGATACCGCCCAGAAGCTTCTGGTACTCAAGGGCGACAAGTCCGTCGTTCCCGCGCTCACCGAGCTCGCCCTCGGCGGCAAGGAGTCCCTCGGTCGCATCCACGCTCTCTGGACGCTCGAAGGACTCGGCGCCCTCGATGCCAAGGTAGTCCGTGCCTTCCTCGCCGACAAGCATCCGGACCTCCGACGTCAAGCCCTCCGCGCCGGCGAATCCCTCGTCCGGGCCGGCGACAAGTCCCTCATCGAAGATTTCGCCAAGCTGGGCGCCGACCAGGATCCCAACGTCGCCCTTCAGGCCATCATGACCGCCAAGGTCCTCGGTTCGAACGACGTCAAGGCCTGGCCCGACTTCGCCAAGTTCCAACAGAAGACCTTGCTTGCTTCCACATCTAAGGGCGTGCGTGAGCTGGGTGCGATTATTCTGACCGGCACCGACCAGGTCGGCGGACGTGATTACACCGGCGAAGAGAACAAGCTGCTCGTCAAGGGGCAGGCCATCTATCGTGAGCTCTGCTTTGCTTGCCACGGTTATGACGGTAAGGGTATGGCAGTCGACGGCCCTAAGCCCGGCATGACCATCGCTCCGCCCCTCGGCAACGCCGTGACCATCAAGGGCCATCGCGACGGTGTCGTCCGCGTTCTGCTTGCCGGCATGGCTGGTCCCATTGGCGGCAAGACTTACGACGCCCAGATGCTGCCCATGGCCATGAACGACGATGAGTGGATTGCCGCCGTCACGTCCTACGTCCGAAATTCCTTCGGCAATAAGGGTGCGCTCATCTTCCCCAAGGACGTTGCCCGCATCCGTGAAGAGATGAAGGGCATCACCGCTCCGTGGACGCAGGAGACCCTGCAGGCTTCGTTGCCGCCGATCGTCAAGGCCGCCAAGGATTGGAAGGTCACGGCCAGCGACGCCGCGGAGACCGCGCAGAACGGTTGCGATGCCGATGGCAAGACCCGCTGGGAGACCAAGACCGACCAGAAGAAGGGTATGTGGTATCAGGTCGAGCTCCCGGCCGCGCAGGCCATCGCCGGCGTACGGCTAGAGAATTCCGGTCGCCCCAGCGCCTCCCCCAAGAACTTCAAGGTCGAGGGTTCCGTCGACGGTCAGAAGTGGTTCCCGCTCGGCAACAATCATGGCCTCTATTCTCTCTCCGAAGCCTACTTCGGAGCCAAGCCGACCAAGTTCGTCAAGGTCACCCTGACTGATGCCACCAAGGGTCAGCCTTGGGCGATCCAGGAGCTCCAGCTCATCGCGCAGAAGTAACTCTTCCGCGGAGTCTCAAGGACGCAGGATCAGGTCGCGCACGACCTTCGTGCCGAACGGTATCCGAACGGTTATCTCCTGTTTGTCGTCCACGAAGAATTCTTGGATGGAAACTTTGCTGATAGTCTGGACGCCTTGGTCATCTCGCAGGACGACCGTCAACTCCCGTACTTCGATGGCGGCGCGGAAGGCCGCACGGTAAGCGGGCGTGTAGCCCTTACTGTCGGGCGGAAGCGGGGTCACGTTATCCGGCCACTTGGTTCCCTTGCGCAAGGTCAGGATAATGGACGATTCCGGTTGCTTCGCGATGTCGGTTTCGACGATGCGCACGAAGCCGACCAGGGATTTATCGTCGACCCTGAGGTCTTCGAGGCGAGTGCCGCGGAAGGTGGAAAGTTTCTGTTCACCCAGGTCTCGATATTCGACCAAGCTGGTGGAGGCCCAGCCAAGCAAGGCCAGGATACCAGCCGCCGCCACGAGATAGCCGAATTGGTTCTTCGCACTTAAAGGGGCGGGGCGGGGCTCCACCTCCGCGGTGACTTCCCGTCGCTCGACCTTTACTTGGCCGGGGTAGATGATGAGGTAGATCGACTGCACTTCGAGGCCAGGGCGATATTCCCGACTACGTAGGGTCGAGAAGATCTGCATGCGCAGTTCCGGAGGGTAGGCCGCGAGCAGCTTCTCCAAGGCATGATGTACCATCAGGTCGACCTCCAGCGGGTGGATCTCTTCGGTGTCACGGGTGACGTTTTCGGCCGTCAACTTGAACTGAGAATCATCGATGCAGACCGATAGACGTAAGCCGTTACGATTGAAGTCAGCGGTCAGTTTCTTGATCACGCTGAGCCCGTCGGACCCGGGTGGAAGGGGGCCTTGGATCAAGCCCTCCAGTCGATAGGTGTTCTCGAATTGCATGATCAGTGGTAATTACGGAATTCCGGCGTGTCCTTCATCGGCAGCCAGCTTGGCATCTCCTGATTCCAGACCAACGTGTCTCGGCTGATGGTACGGGCCGACATCAGGTCGACGAGTTGGGAGGCGGTGACCGGCCCGTGCTGGACGTCGCCGACCGCATAATGCCAGATTACCGGCGCAGGTTGGACCGGCTGGGCGGCGGGCAGGGGAGGTGGGATCAGCTGATGTGGCGTCGCTCCAGGCAGGAGACTCTGCGGAGCCACGCCCGCCTTCGTGTCGAGTCCGAGGACTCCGTCGTGGTGGTCGATACGCTCATTCGTGATGCGCTGAAAGACCTGCAGTTTGAGTTGGGTCTGTTGGAGCTGTTCCAGCAGGCGTCGCTTGTCTTCGTTATTTTTGATCTCCTTCGCCTCGATTTCCCGGAGATTAGGCTGGGTGAAGAGGCTGATGATCGCGGGGATACCCCAGCAACACAGGGTGCCCACGATGAACCACCAGTAGGGGTTGCGCCCTCGCTCGTGGGCGATCTTGGCGGCGACGCAGCCCATGACCACGCAGATGAATATGTTAAGTTCTAAAGACATGTCTCAGGTCTCCGCTTAACGGACCGCGTGATGCGCCGGGATCAGGAAAATCATGAAGTAGTTATAGAGGCAGTGTATGATGATGGCCGGGATGACGCTTTTGGTCCGGTGCGTCAGCCAGCACATCAAGAGGCCGAAGACTAACCACACCGGGAATTGGTAGATGTTGAGATGTAAGGTGGCGAAGAGCACTGAGGACCAGAGGGCCGCTTTCTTGAGCGTCAGCGCTTTTCGCAGGGACGTGAACATGAAGGCCCGGCAGGCAATTTCCTCCGTGATAGCGGGGAGCAGACACATGAGCAACACGGTCGGGACGACATGGAGGATGCTCTGTTCGCGGATGTAATCCGTACTCATGTTGAGGGCGCCTTGGAGATCCCCCATCAGCGTACTAAGGCCTTCGTTATAAACCCAATTGAAGCCTATCACCACCGGAAGCAGGAGGAGCCCAATGAGGAAGGCCGGGGTCATCAATCCTGCGATATTGAAGAAAGGCCGAATGATGTAGCGATAGCGATAGGCGACCCAGAGGGTGACCAAAGCGGCGAGGATTTCATTCAGGATCAGGTATGGATAGACCGCGGACTTGACGTCGTTGAAGCTCCGTGCCGTCAGCGACCACACGATGAAGGCCATGAACATGGCGAACAGGTACTGTGAAAATACCACATAGACCTCCCCGGAACGATGGCGAATGCGGGTATCCTCGTCGAAGACCGGCTCGGGCGTAGGGCCCAGCGCCGGAGATTGCGGGCGCCACTCCTGAGCGCAGTTCGGACAGAAGTGATACTCGGCCGACAAGGCGCTACCGCAACGGGTGCAGGCTGGCGGAGTGCCCGTCTGAAGTTCGCCCTTCATCGGCTGTTAGGCTCAGCTGCGCGCGAGGATGGGAGAGGGCTCATGACGATTACTGTGGGTGTCACGTACATCATAACAGGATGCCCCGAGGAGCGTTCATCGATAAAAACGATGACGGGCATCGCGTCTGCGATACGGCCCTCTGTCGGGTCTAGTTCCTGCGAAAAGGTTTCACCTTTTGCCATCGGCAGGCATCTAGGAGCCATGACCCCTGGCCAGCGTGACCTCTTCAAGCAGGCCGTCTTCCGGTTCGTGCCTTTGCCGCCTGACTGGCCGACGGACTTCGCGATCATTACGGCTTATGATCCGGACGGACTGCCGACGACAGCGGAACAGAACCTCGCCGCCGATGCCGCCTTGGAGGCCGAACTCCGGGCGGCCGGCTATCGTCTGCATCGCATCACGGGCGGGTCGGCGGACGGGGTGCACCTCGAGCCGGGTTGGGGCGTCCCCATCGGGCTACCCGGGGCGGTTGAGTATGGCCGGCGTTACCGGCAGTTAGCTGTGTTTTATGTGCGGGGCGGGGGAGTCTGTTTGGTGGACTGCGCCGACGGGTCGGCCGAGGACCTCGGGCGGCCGTTCCGGGCGGTCTGACCATTTTCGGATTGGAACACGGGGGGATTTGGGGACTCTAATCCTTAACCCCCCAAAACCCTATGAAGCGACTTCTGTCCCTCCTCGCCGTCCTGGCTGCCGTCGTCGGCGTCCACGCCGCCGACGCCCCCGGTCTCGTCAACGGCAACCCGCCGGACATGCGCACGCTGAAGAGCGGCGACGCCGCCCCGGACTTCGAGCTGCTCGGCACCGACGGCAAGAAGCACAAGCTCTCCGAATACACCGGCGGCGAAGCGCTCGTCGTTCTCTTCACCTCCAACCACTGCCCGACCTCCCACAGCATCGAGCGTCGCCTCCAGAAGTTCTACGAAGAATACAAGGGCAAGGGCGTGAAGCTCCTTGCGATCAACCCGAACCATCCGGACGGCCTCAGCAAGGACGAGCTCGGTTATGGTGAGTTCGGCGACTCCTACGCCGAGATGAAGCCCTACGCCGAGAAGAACAAGTGGACCTTCGACTACCTGTATGACGGCGACACCCAGGCCGTCGCCCGAGCCTATGGCTGCCTTGCGACCCCGCACGTCTTCGTTTTCGATAAGAACCTCAAGCTCCGCTACCAGGGCCGCTTCGACGATTCCCGCTTCTACGACGACAGCACCGTGAAGTCGAAGGACTGCCAGAACGCCGTGGACGCCATCCTCGCCGGCAAGCCGGTCGAACTCGAACTCACCAAGCCCATGGGCTGCTCCACCAAGTGGCGCGAGAAGAAGGCCCTGCACGACGCCAAGCACGAAGCTTGGATCAAGACCCCGGTCACCGTCGAGCTCATCGACAAGGCCGGCATCGCCGACCTCCGCGCCAACAAGTCGAACAAGTATCGTATGATCAACGTCTGGGCCACCTGGTGCCCGCCTTGCGTCAAGGAGTTCCCCGACCTCGTCGAGATCTCCCGTAAGTTCGACATGCGCGACTTCGAGCTCGTGACCATCACCCTGGACGACCCCAAGGACAAGGCCAAGGCCGAGGCTTTCCTCTTCAAGCAGGCCGCCGGCCTCAGCAAGAAGGTCGAGAACACCCTCAAGAAGGAAGGTCGCACCACGAACAGCTACCTCTTCGCCGGCAGCGCCGACGACCTGGCGGCCGTGTTGGACAAACAGATGCCCGGCCCCATCCCGCACACCATCGTCGTGGCTCCCGGCGGCGAAATCGTCTACCGCCATACCGGCATCATCGACCGCGCTGCGGCCGAGAACGCCATCCTCGACAAGATGAACCGCTTCTATTCGCCCGGCGCCCCGAAGGCCGCCGCGAAGAAGTAATTCCTCTTAGCTAAAAGTATGCCCCGGCCGCAGCGATGCGGACCGGGGCTTTTTGTTGGTCGCGTCTGCAGGCTCAGACCGCGATGGCGAACGTCTGATCCAGCGGGTTGAGCCAGACCTTCACGCGGGGCATCCAGGACGGGCCGATGATCGCATCGATGTCGAGGGCGCGGAGGAACGGGCTCATCGCTACCGGCGAGACGCCGCCGCCGAGAGCGAAGGGGGCTTCGCCGAACTGTTCGAGTAGATTGTGTCCGGCGAGGGTGAAGGGCAGCACGTAGGACAGCGGGATATGCAGGTCACCGAACATCGGGCTGAAATCCTTGAAGCCCGCCTGAGGCTTGGCGCCGGCGACGAACTTACGATCGGTCACGTAACCGAACTGCGCACCCGTATCCCAGAGCACGCGGGCCGGTTGGTCGTTAAGCGTCACGTGGAAGAGCGGGATGTCGGACATCGGGGCGAGTTCATAGGCCTGAGCCTTGAAGCCGGCCGGCATCTCGTCGCCGGCCGTCAGCGTACGGTGAGCCACGTCGAAGAGCAGGGTGGTCTGCGCGAGCAGGTCCATGCCTAGTAGGGCGTCGACCTGCGCGCCGATCTCGGCGGAAAGCTTGTCGAAGGTGAAGCCCATGTAGCCGCCCTTGTTCACGCCGTGGTTCTGGTTCTGCCAGGTCAGGCGCCCGGAAGTCGAGGAACTGAAGGGAGCGCCCGTGTCGATCAGGGCCCGACCCTCCGGAAGGTCGATGAACAGGTGGCGGTTCAGGAGATACAGCTTATAGGTGCAGACCATGTGAGAAATGGACGTTTTACGCGGCATTGGGTTTAAGTACTAACAGTTGTAAGTGGTAACAGTTAGGTGTCAAGCGGCGGTGTGCCAGAAAGGGGAAACCGGAAACCGGATGATTGGCTGGGGATTGATAACCCAAGCATTCAATCCGGTTTCCGGTCTCCCTTTGAGCCCTTGCAGCTGTCTAGGCATAAAGAAGCCCCGGATCGGGCGATCCGGGGCTTCTGGAAGGCGGCTGGAGGGCGGTTTAGGCCTTCTTCACCTTAACCCACTGCTTCGTCTTGGCGGACTCCAGGATGGCGTCACAGACATACTGGGTTCCCAGCGCGTGGCGGAAGTCCGGGTAAGCCTTCTCGGCCTTCGGATCGTCGAGGCTCTTGAGGAACTCGGCGAGGGCGTGGGTGAAGGAGTGCTCGTACCCGAGGCAGAGACCCGGGACCCACCAGTTGCCGGCATACGGATGATCGCTGTCGGACGTGTGGATGCTGGACCAGCCACGACGATCGCCGGGGACGGCGTGGTCGAAGTAGTTGAGGCGGTTGAGGTCGTGGAGGTCCCACTGGAGGGACTTCTTCTCACCGTTGATCTCGAACGTGTAGAGTGCCTTGTGGCCGCGAGCGTAGCGGGTGGATTCGAACTGCGCGATCGAGCCGTTCTCGAAGCGGCAGAGGAAGATCGCGGCGTCGTCGATGGTGACGGCCTGCTTCTTGCCGGTGGCGGTGTGGACGCGTTCCTTGATGAACGTCTCGGTCATCGCGGAGACTTCGGTGATGTCACCGTTGATCCAGCGGGCCGTGTCGATGCAGTGCGCGAGCAAGTCGCCCGTCACGCCGGAACCGGCGGCGGCGGCGTCGAGGCGCCAGAGACCCGCGCCGCCCTGGGGCAGTTCGGTGGAGATCGTCCAGTCCTGGAGGAAGTTGGCGCGGTAGTGGAACACGCGGCCCAGCTCGCCGGCGGCCACGATGTTCTTCGCGAGCGTCACGGCGGGGAGGAAGCGGTAGTTATACCAGACCAGGTTCGGGAGGCCGGACTTCTCGACCGCGGCGACCATCTGCTCGCCTTGGGCGCCGTTGAGGGCGAGGGGCTTTTCGCAGAGGATCATCTTGCCGTTCTTGATGCACTCGAGGGCGATTTCGGCGTGCGAGTCGTTCGGGGTGCAGATGTCGATGGCGTCGATGTCGGAGCGCGTGACCAGCTTGCGCCAATCGGTCTCGTAGGAGGCGTAGCCCCACTTCTCGGCGAAGTCCTTGACCTTGGCTTCGTCGCGGCCGCAGACGGCCTGGCGGACGATGTGGTGGCCGGCGGTCAGCTTGTCCTTCGGGAAGAAGTGACCGACCTGCGAGTAGGCGTTGGAGTGGGTGCGGCCCATGAAGCCGTAACCGATGAGACCGATGCGAATGGCTTTAGACATGATGTGAGGAGTAAGCGGTTGGCGGATAGCGGTTAGGTCAGAAGCTCAGAGGGCCTGCTTCACCTTGACCATCGCGGAGAGGATGGTGTTCCAGGTCTTCGGGTTCTCGAGCGTGGCGTTCGGGAACATGCAGCCATCCCAGCAGATGTGCTTCATGCCGCGATCGGCGGCGCCTTCGAGCCAGACCTTGGAGCAGGCGGCGATGTCGAGCTTGCCGTTGGCGTCGTCGGCCTGGCAGTGGCGGCCGGTCTTCTCGTGGGAGCCCGTGCCGTGGACGGTGCCATCGTTCTGGGCCACGTGGAAGTCGAGGGTCCAGGGGCGGAGCTTGCCGACCATCTCGCGGTAGGCGGGCCAGAACTGTTCCGAAGTGTAGCCTTCCTGGAGGAGGGCGGCTTCAGGTTCGTTGTAACCCATCAGGTAGAGGTAGGTATGGGCGAGGTCGGCCTGGAAGCCGAAGGTCTTCGGCATGCCGACGCCTTCGAGGGTGTCGAGCATCGCCTTCCAGGAGTGCATGCCGGCCCAGCAGATCTCACCTTCGGCGGCGATGCGTTCGCCATGGCCTTCGGCGATCTTCGCGGCCTTCTTGAAGGTGTCGACGATGCGGGCCGTGTTGGCCTTCGGGTTCTCACGCCACTTCTGCACGCCGAACTCGGCGGAGTCCACGCGGATGACGCCATACTGGCGGACGCCATGCTGGTTCAGGAGCTTGGCGACGCGGCAGGCCTTCTCGATGGCGAGGAGGAACTTCTGCTGCTGTTCGTCGGTGCCCATCGCGGAGTCACCCACCGTGCCACCCCAGACCGGAGCCACGAGCGAGCCGACCTTCAGGCCCTTGGAGGCGATGAGGTCCGCCATCTTCTTGAGGTTGTCCTCGGAGATGTCGGGGTCGGTGTGCGGGTGGAACAGGAACAGGTCGACGCCGTCGAACTTGTGTCCGTCGACGTTGGCGGCGACGGTCATGTCGAGCATCTGCTCGAGAGCGATCGGAGGGTGATCGGTGTTGGGTTCCTTGCCGACGAGGCCGGGCCACATCGCGTTGTGCAGTTTCATGTGATTAGGGGTAGGGGTAGGGGTAGAGATAGGGCAGGGGTGGGGCGAAGATTACTTCTTCTTGGCCTTCTTGTAGGCGCCCATGGCGGGAGCGTCCGGGTTCACTTCCGGGCCGAAGTAGCGCAGGCAGACCAGCGGCTCGGTGGTGGAGGTGTTACGGAAGGTCACGCCTTTCTTGGCGCCGGCTTCGGTGCAGAAGTATTCGTCTTCGGTGAGTTCGTTGAAGCGGATGAGCTTCGGGCTGTTGAGGACCTGGCCGTTGATCGAGCCGGAGCCCTGGACGCAGATGAGGCCGTAGGCGCCCTTGTCCGTGATGGTGCACTCGGCGCCCGGTTCGACGGTCAGTTCCTTCGCGGTGAAATACTGGAACTTGTCGACCTTGCCGTAGACGATCCACTTGTCGACGAAACCCTTGCCCTCGACCGAGACGACCGGCTCGAGGTAGTGGTTGTCCTTGAAGTTCGGGTCGACGTTCTTGTCCCAGTCGAGCTGGTCCACGATGAAGTCGACGTCCTTGTGCTTGGACTTCGGCATGTCCTTGACGAGGAGGGCCCACGGTACTTCGCGGCCTTCGACGAGGTTCTGGTACATGCCGAAGACGTCGGAACCCCACTGCGGCTCATAGGTGCAGAGCGAGCCGGGAGCGTGGAGGATGCAAGGATCGATGAGCCAGCCGGTGCCGGGCTCGAGCTTGTAGGCCTTGGAGAGGGCGAGGATCTTGTTGTCACCCTTGTCCCAGTTGGCGATGCACTCGCGGACCTGAGCCTTGGTCGTGCCGGGCTCGAAGCCCATGAACGTGTACGGGAAGTTGTTGCCGACGTTGTTGTGCTGGGGCGGGAAGTAGTAGGACTCCGGCTTGCCTTCGAGGCCGAGCAGTTTGGCCTGCTTGGCGTTCTGGTGCATGTGGTGCGGGATCGGACCCATGTTGTCGAAGAACTTGGAGTACACCGGCCACTTCTTGTACTTGCTCCAGATCTTGGAACCGATGAGGGCGGCGCCGCATTCCTTGACGGCCTGCTGCAGGGTGAAGCGGGTGTTGCCGATGACGACATAGGACAGGCCTTCGTCGACCGTGCGGTTGTCGTTGGCGGCTTCGGTGGTCGAAGCGAACCAGCGTTCGTCGATGCCGCCGCGGCTCAGGCCGAAGGCGTAGAGGTCATCCGGGTGGAGCTTTAGGCGCTTGCCGGGCTGGAGGAAGGAGCGCGGCACCCAGCACGGGGCGAGACGCAGCAGGCCGCCGGTCTTGGCGAGTTCCTTCTCCACGAGAGAGGCGACGCCGCTCTTCTTGGTGGAGAGATCTTGGACAATCTTGGGGGAGGACATGGTATGGGTGAAAGGAGGGTCGGGGAGGTCGGATTTAGGCGACTCCTTGCACAGGGACAAGAATTGAGTAAGCCGACTTACGACTTCAAAAACTGCCAATTAATGGGGACGGTGACGGCCTGGCCGTGTTCGCCTGTGATCCGGACGGACTCCGGGCCGGCGGGGACGATGCTCTGGACTTGGCCGAAGGCGGCAGGCACCGCGGCGGCGGCCTGGATCAGGGGGAGGCGGACGCGCTCGTCCTTCCGGAACAGGCGGCTAGTCGGGATGCCCTTGGCGGCGAGTCGGTCCTCGCGGGCGATGTCGACGCCGTCGCAGAAGTGGGAGCAGACCTCTTCGAGGCCGAGGCGTCCGAGGTGGCGCTTCTCCCAGGGGTGGCCGGGGCGGCCGCCGTTGGAGAGCCAAAAGAGGGTGGAGGGGAAGTCGGCGACGTGCTTGAGCGAGAACCAGACGTAGCCCGGGAAGGTCACGGCCGTCCACGCAAAGGGCTGGGCTTCGGTGGCGGGTTCGTTGACTAGCATGATGAGGTCGTCGCTGCCGGCGCGGGCGGGGTAGTGCGTCAGGTCGGTCTGCGTGCCGTCCTTCATCGGGACGGACTTGAGCGTCGTGAATTCGGCGAAAGGCTTGAGTAAGCCGGTTTCGCCGGCGGCGGGGTTCGAGAACTCGCCGGCGTAGACGGAGCCGAAGCGGAAGGGGCTCGTGGCGATGCGGGCCGCGCCGGCAGGCACGTGCGAAAGGTCGAGCACGGGATGGTTACCGTAGTTCCAGCGGCCCTCGAGCTGCGTGATGATATGCTCCCAGTAGATCGCGTGGTGGCCGGGGATGAGCGTGAAGTTCTTCGCGACGGTCGCGCCGGTGTCCGTACCGTTTTGCGTGAGTTTCAGCGAGGTCGCGGAAGACGAGACGAGCTGCCAGGGAGCGTTGGCGGTGTCGCCATGAGGCGGGCCTTTCTGCTGGCCGCCGAACGGCAGGCACATGAAATCGCCGCGCAGATATGTCAGGAGGTTCGGCAGCGACTGGTCGATCTGCGTGGGCGTCCAGGGTGAGAGCGAGAAGGGGGAGGCCTTGAGGCCGGGCAAGTTGAACGTGACCGGGGCCAGGTGGCCGGCGGTCTGGGTGACGGCCAGTTCGACCTCGGCGGTGCGCAGGGTGTAACTGGGGGCGCCGTGAATGGTTTCCATGGGTGGCTTATTTCCAGCAGGCCGCCCTCGGCTGTCAATGTCTCGGGTGCCCTTGGGCTCTCCGCTTGCTAAACTTCCCTAGGCTCGCTTGGTTTTGACCATGCCTCTGCCGCTCCCGATTCTTTACGTCAAACCCAGCTGCCCTTGGTGTGTCGAGGCTCTGGCTTATTTCGAGGCCCAAGGGGTGAAACTCGACATCCGTGACGTCACGGCCGACATGCACCAGATGCGTCAGCTGGTCTCCCTGACCGGCCAGTCCAAGTGCCCGTCTTTCCGTTACGGCGACTTCATCGTGGCCGACTTCGGGGTGGATGAGTTCATCAACAAGGCGCGCAAGCATCCGGCGGTCTGCGCCGAGCTGGGGTTGAAGGTTGCCTGACCTGAGATTTGGAATTTTAGTTCTTGGAGACTAGGGTAAATCCCCTAGGGTGAATCCATGAGGTTTACCCCAACCTTGCTTTTGTTCTGGTGTGCAACCCTGCTCGCCGGCCGGCCTAACGTTGTCCTGATCATGTGCGATGACATGGGTTGGGCTGATCCCGGCTGCTATGGTTCGAAGCAGAACCCCACGCCCAACATCGACCAGCTGAGCAAGGACGGACTGCGCTTCACCAACTTCCTCGCCACCCAGGCGGTCTGCACGTCTTCGCGCGTCGCTCTGATGACCGGATGTTATCCCAATCGTCTCGGTCTCGGCGGCACGGCCCTCGGCCCGAATTCCAAGATCGGCCTCAGTAACGATGAGCAGACGTTGGGCACGTTGCTCCAGCAGTCCGGCTACCATACCGGCGTCGTCGGCAAGTGGCACCTCGGCGACGCTCCGCGCTTCCTGCCGCCTGCTCATGGGTTCGATGAATCCATGATCACGCCTTACTCCAATGACATGTGGCCGCGCGGCTACGCGTTGGGCGATGAAAGCCGCAGCAAGGCTTATCCGGAACTGCCGCGTTACGTGAACGGACATCTGATGGGTCACACGCGTGACTGGGTCGACATGGATGCGATGACTTCTTCGCAGGGCCTGCGCGCGGTACGTTTCATCCTGGATAACGCGGGCAAAGGGAAGCCGTTCTTCCTGTATGTGCCGACCTCGATGCCGCACACCCCGCTCGGCGCTTCGGCGGATTTCAAGCGTAAGCATGCGACGCCCTATGCCGACACCTTGGCCGACCTCGATCGCGCCGTCGGCGCCATCATGAGGACCTTACGCGAGAAGAAGGTCGATCAGGAGACGATCGTCATCTTCACCAGCGACAACGGGCCTTGGCTGAACTTCGGCCGGCACGCAGGCTCCGCCGGTCCTTTCCGTGAAGGTAAGGGCACGACCTTCGAAGGCGGCGTCCGCGTGCCGTTCATCGTGCGCTGGCCCGGCGTCGTGAAGCCGGGAAGCGTGACGGATGCC
Source organism: Opitutales bacterium (assembly GCA_044361555.1). Taxonomy (GTDB): domain Bacteria; phylum Verrucomicrobiota; class Verrucomicrobiia; order Opitutales; family UBA953; genus UBA953. The sequence goes on along the minus strand of JBIKIO010000007.1, from coordinate 7,552 downwards.
CTGGCCGCGAACATCGACGTCGTCCCGACCCTTCTGGCGGCGACGGCCGCCGCCGCGCCGAAGAACGAGATCGACGGCGTCTCCTTCCTGCCGGTCCTGAAGGCCGAGAAGCCGGCGACCCGTGATTCTTTCGCCTATTATTACGGCGACCGCCTTGAAGCCGTGCGCAAGGGCAAGTGGAAGTTGCACCTGCCGCACGCCTACCGCAGTTACGTCGACATGATCCCCGCGGAGCGCGACGGACTTCCGGCTAAGACGCATCAGCGCCAGATCGCCCTTTCGCTCTACGACCTCGAGAAGGATCCCGGTGAGAAGGAAGACCTTGCCGGGACCAATCCGGAGGTCGTGAAGGAACTTCAGGCTTTCGCGGAATCTGAACGGAAGCGTCTCGACGCGGGTAAGCGCCCGGTCGGACGGCTCTGATCAGCCTAGTCCGAGCAGCCGCCAGAGGAACACGCCGAAGCCGATGAGCGCGATCGCCAGGCTCAGCGCCTGGCGGATCTTCGCGTGCGGCAGGCGGGTACGCTGAGCCGCCCAGAAGAGCGTCGCGGCGACGCCGATGACCAGCGCCTGCGCGGCTTCGACGCCGAGATTGAAGCCGATCAGGATGAGGACGATGTCGCCGGCGGACCAGCTCGCGAGGTTGTCGGCGACGGCCGCTGCGAAGCCGAGTCCATGGACAAGGCCGAACACCATCGGGAGCACCAGTGCGGAGCGTTCCTGCAGGCGGCCGCGGAAGGCGAGCCAAGCGCTGACGCCGATGGTCAGGGCGATGAAAGGTTCGATCCATGGGCCGGGCTGGCCGAGCCAGCCCATGGCGACGGCCGTCAACGTCACGCTATGGCCAAGGGTGAAGACCAGGGAACGGCGGAGCGCCTGCGTCAGCGAGGTCGCCCCGAGGAACATCGCCAGCATGAATAGACAATGGTCCCAGCCGTCCGGCAGGACGTGTCCGAAGCCCTTGATGAAAAGCGTCCAGGCGGTCTCGGCGGCCGAGTCGCGGGGCTCTTCGCCGAGGGAGAGTTCGGCCGGTGTGGCGGCGGTCGCGGCCATGACGACCTGATAGTCCATGCCCTTCCGTAGATTGACGAAGACTGTGCCGAGCGACGCCGGAAAGCTCAGTCGCAGATGAGCGGCCTGGGCCGGGATGGTCGCGGTGAGTCGGGCGTTCAGCATCACCGGATAGCGGTCCGCCTCGCCTTGTCGCGCGGACGTCGATGCGATGGTCTCGGCCGAGGGGAACGTGTCGAGGCTGACCGGTGTCGCGCGCCCGTCGACTTCGAGGCGGACGCCTTCGAGCAGGCGTCGTCGGCCCGGTTCGATCGACGCGGCAAGGTTTCCCGGCGTGAGCATCAGCTCGTCCAGTGCTTTGATCGGGGCGTCCTTCGACGTCTGGCCGACCAGGAAAGAGGGGACATCGAACTTGATCGTCAACGTGAGGCGACCGGTCTCATCGATCACGCCTAGGCAGTTCGCTTCCTTCCATTCCGGATGGGCGGAGAGCAGGCCGGGGCAGACCAGCGCGAGGCAGAGCAGGGCGAGTCGCCGCATGACTAGGCCATAGGCGGGACCGTGGGCGGCTTCCACCCCAAACCTCACTGCCCGCCCAAGTGGCCGCCAAGAGTCACTGCAGACGGCTTACTCCGAGCCGCCGTCGGCGTCGTTCTGGCTGCGCAGCGGACGCGGATTCTGCAGTGAGCCCGGCTTGAAGAAGACCTTCTCCATGAACAGGCCGCGGGCCGGCGCGGTCGGGACTTCGGAGGTGATTGCGCGTTCCTTGCGGTAGGCCACGAGGCGCTCGGGCGGCATCTTGCCTTCGCCCACGCGCAGAAGGCCACCGACAAGTCGACGGACCATCTTATAAAGGAAGCCACTGCTTTCGGCGATGATCGTGATCCGCTTGCCGCGGCGACGGATGTCGAGGCGGCGGAGGTCCTTGACCGGATTTTCCTTCTCCATACCTTGACCGTGGTTCGCACCGAACGCGTAGAAGTCGTGTTTCCCCAGCAGAAGCTTGGCGGCCTTACGCATCAGCTTCACGTCGACGGTCTTCGTGCCTAATCCCAGGCAGAAGCGCGCCTCCCAAGGCGGTGGATAGCCATCGCAGATCTCGTAGCGGTAGCGTTTGCCGTCGGCATGCCAGCGACAATGGAAAGTCGGCGCAACGCGCTGTAGTTGCGTGACCAGCAATCCGTTCTGTTCGCACGAGTTCATCGCGTGGACGAGGTAGCTGCAGGGGTGAGGCCAGAACGCGTCGAAATGGAAGCGCTGGCCGACGCTATGAACGCCGGAGTCCGTGCGACCACTGCCATGGATGACGATCGGGGTCTTGAGGATGCGCGACAAGCGGGCCTCGAGTTCGCCTTGAATCGAAATCCGCCCCGTCTGGACCTGCCAGCCGATGTGGTCGGTGCCGTCGTAAGCGACCGTCGCCAGAAAGCGCTCGAGCTTCGGCGTGAAGGGTTTCTTGGGTTTGGCGGGCGGCATCTTCAGGCGCCGATGCCCCGACTGTTGAGGAAATCTTGGAGCAGCACCGCGGCGGCGCGGGAGTCACGCTCACCGGTGCGGGCCAGCTGTTTGCGTTCGTTCGCGGAGCGCGCCTTGCGTCCGCCTATTTCGTCGGCCGCCTGGCTCGTCAGCGCTTCGTCGACCTTTTCGATCGGCAGGCTGAAGCGGCGGGTCAGTTCGGCCGCGAAGACGTCGACTTCATCGCAGCGCTTGGTGCGTTCGCCTTCGACCGAGAGCGGGTAACCCAGGACGAGGAGGGTGACCTTGAGCCGGGCGATCTCCTTGCCGATCTGGGCGAAGCGTTCTTCGGCGCTGTCGGCGACCGCGGCGGGCAGCGGGAAGGCGAAGCCGAGCTCGTCGGCATGACTCAGCCCGACCCGTCGGGAGCCGTAATCGATGCCGAGGAAGACCTGTGCCACGGGGTCAAGTTGGGCCACCTTGGGCGATTATTCAATCCGACACGTGGAAGGGGCGGTTTGACACCGCTCGCCGCGGGGGTTCGACTGTCGGCATGTCCGCGGACCTGCGCCTGAGCGACCATGAGAGGGCCTTGTACTCCCGGCAGATTCGTCTGCCAGGGGTGGGGGAGTCCGGTCAGCTCCGTCTGCGGGAGGCCAAGGTGCTCATCCTGGGCGCCGGTGGGCTGGGTTCGCCGGTAGGGCTATATCTGGCGGCCGCCGGGGTCGGCTTGATCGGTATCGCTGACCCGGACAAGGTCGAGATTTCCAACCTGCATCGCCAGATCGTCCATGGCTTCGATACCTTGGGCTTGCCGAAGACGATTTCCGCGGCCGAGGCCCTCGGGGAGATCAACCCCGGTCTCAAGGTCGCCTTGCACCCCGAAGGCTTCACCGTCGAGAACGCCGCCGACCTTGTCGCCCGTTACGACCTCGTCGTCGATGGGACGGATAATTTCGCCACGCGCTTCCTCGCCGCCGACGCCTGTGTGCTCGGTCGCCGTCCGTTGGTCCATGGCAGCGTGCTCCGGGCGACCGGGCAGGTCGGCGTGTTCTTGCCGGGGGCCGGCTGTTATCGGTGCCTTTACCCCGTCATCCCTGACGCCGCCTCGGTGCCCACCTGCGCCGACGCCGGCGTGTTCGGGGCGACCTGTGGTGTCATCGGCTCCTGGATGGCCTCCGAGTCTATCGCCATCCTCCTTGGCCGTCGGCACCAATCCGGGCTGTTCGTGGTCGATGTCGAAGGCGGTACCTCGCGGCGGCTAGCCTTGGCCGCGGACCCGGATTGTCCCTCCTGTGGCCTCTCACCGACGATCCTTAGCCTCGAAAAGAGCGCCTATGCGCCCGTCGTCTGTTCGACCCCTTCTCCCCCTATGTCCGAAACCCCCATTGAAATCACCGTTGAGGAGGCCAGCCGCCTGCTCTCCGGTCCGACCCCGCCCGTCCTCCTCGATGTCCGTGAGACCGACGAATACGCGGTCTGCCGGATCGAAGGCTCCCGGCTGATTCCGATGAATACCGTCCCGACCCGTCTGGCCGAAATCCCGACCGACGCCTGGGTATTGGTCCAATGCCACCACGGAGGCCGGAGCATGAAGGTCACCCAATTCCTGCGATCCAAGGGGTTCACCCGCGTCAGCAATCTCAAGGGCGGCATCGACGCTTGGTCGCTCAAGGTCGACCCTAAGGTGCCCCGTTACTGAGGAGACAAGGCTTGCCCAGTCCCGCCCCCTATTCTTTTATTCCCCTCACATCATGAAGCGTCTCACCTTCCTCCTCGCTCTCTCCGCCCTGACTGTCGGTTGCACCTCGCGCATCCCTGCCGGTTTCCAGCCCCTGTCCTCCGGTAACGGTGGCGGCGGCTTCGGCGGCGAAACCCTCGACACCCGCCCGAAAGGTTACGACGACATGGCCAACGCCATCCGTAACGGCAACATCCCGCCCGAGGCCATCCTCGCCACGGTCTACTTCGACTTCGATCGTTACAACGTCTCGGCTTCCGAGCGTGGTAAGCTCGACGCCATCGCCGCCCGAGTGAAGGGCACCAAGGTGATCATCGCCGGTTACACCGACACCTTCGGCACCGAAGAATACAATCTCGGTCTCTCCGATCGTCGCGCCCAGTCCGTGCGTGATTACCTCGTCGGCGTCGGCGCCAACCAGGCCAACAGCGAGATCATGGCCCTTGGTTCCCAGCAGGCCGACAAGGCCGCCGCCGGTCGCCAGTCCGGTGCTAAGGATCGCAAGGCCATCGTCGTCGACGTGAACTACGCCGGGCCCGTCACTTCGGGCGCCAGTCGTCCCGCCGCCGCCCCGGCTCAGGCTCCGGCCGCCGCTGGTTCGGCGCCCGCTCCGGTCAGCGCTCTCTGAGTCTGACGCTGAGATAAATAAAAGGCCCGCCATTCGGCGGGCCTTTTTGTTGGTCGGTATCGGCGGACGCTCAGGGCAGCGTCGCGTAGAGGTAGGCGAGCGTACCGATGAACAGCGCACCGGAGGTCAGCTTCGCGGTGAGGCGTTCGCGGTCGGTGCGATGCAGCGCACCCCAGCGTCCGAGCACCCAGCAGGCCGTGGCGATCAGCGCCAGGCCCAGCGAAGCGTCGCGCACCCAGGCGGCGTCTTCGACGAGCGCATTGAGCACCCAGAGCAGGTAGAGCGCGTAACCGAAGAGCGGGAAAGCCATGCCTTGCTTCAGGGATTCCATCCATTCACCGGGGCGGGGCAGCATCGCCGCTAAGCGCGGGAAGACGGACAGCAGCAAGTAAGGCAGGGCCATGCCGAGGCCGATCACCGTGAAGAAGAGCAGCGTCTCAGCGGTCGAACGATCCTTGTCCAAGGCGAAGCCTAACGCCGCGCCGAGGCCGGGCGCCGTGCAAGGGGTTGCCACGACCGTCGCCAGCACGCCGGACAGGAAGGTTGCCGTGCGCCCTTCGCCGTCGCCGGCAGAGACTCCGCCGAGGCTGGTGCCGATCTCGAACACGCCGGCGAGGCTGAGTCCAAGCACGATCATCAGGACGCAGGTGCCGAGCACGAAGCCCGGAGACTGCATCTGGAAGCCCCAGCCGACGGATGAGCCGCCCGACTTCAGTCCGATGATGAGCAGGGCGAGCGCGAGGAAGCTGACGATGACGCCGGCGGAGTAGAGCAGGCCGTTGAGGACCACGGTACGGCGCGAGGCGCCGGCTTCTTTGGCGAAGCCGAGCACCTTCAGTCCGATCATCGGGAAGACGCAGGGCATCAGGTTGAGCAGGATGCCGCCGCCGAACGCCAGCAGCATCCAGATGAAGAACGAATGCGTGGTCGTCTCGGCTTGGTAGGCCTTGCCTTCGCTGACCGACTTCAGGGCGGCCAGCACTTCGGTACCGGTGAGCGCTTCGGAAAGGATCGCCGGAGGTTGGCCGGTCTTGAGGAAGACGTTGAGCGGGATGCCGGTGCGACCGTATTTGCCGAGCTCCTGCGCGATGACTTCGTCCTTCTTGGTCCAGTCGGCCTTGAGCATCACCACGCCCGCTTGGGAGAGCGCCTTGGAGACGTCGGCCTGCGTGTAGACGCGCTTGTTGACCTGGCAGGTCGCGCACCAGCGGGCGGTGAAGTCGACGTAGACCGTCTTGCCTTCGGCGAGGGCCTTCGCCTGCGCGTCGGGGGACCAAGGCTGCCAGTCGCCAGTGGTCTTCGTCGGCGTGGCCGAAGGGCCCGGCGCGGCTTTGGCCGGCGCGGTGCCCAGGACTGCTTTGATGTCCACGTAACCGCCGTCGGCGGCGCGCGTGGTGAAGATCAGTTCACCCGAGTCGAGTTTGTCCGTGGCGTCCGCGAGTTCGAGGACGACGGCGTCGCCGACGCGCTTCTGCTTGGCCGTGGCCGTCGGAGAAATGAAGCCGCGTTCGGGGAACCAGGTCTGCGTGAGCTTCTCGCCGGACGGAACGGCGACCGTGAGCGTCTTGCCGTCGCTCGTCGCGGTGGTGGTGAGGCGGGCGCGCAGGGCGGGGTAGAGCTTGGTATCGTATTTATAGGCGGCGTTACCCGGACCGACCTTCACCGTGAGTTCGACCTGCTTGTCGTGCGGCCAGCAGCCGGAGTCATCGCACTCGAGCCATTCAGCTTTACCTTTGAAGGTCAGCGCGCCCTTGGCGCTGGCCGGTACGGATACTTCCATCAGCAGCAAGGTCTCGTCCTCGTAGACGAAGTTGTAGACGCCGGATTGATCGAGCATCTTGGGGCCGGGCCAGACGAAGTCGCCGACGGTGGCACCGGACTTCTCCTGCCATTCCACCGTGGGTGATTGGCCGGCGTCGCCGGGGTTCTTCCAGTAGATGTGGAAATGCGGGTCGCAACGGAAGCGCATCGCGATGAGCGCCTTCTCGCCCGGCCGGATGTCGGGGGTCAGGTTGACCAGGTCGACCTTGGTGCGGACGGCGGCCGCGAGGTCGCCGAAGAGGCCGAGGAGGGAGAGCAGACCGAGGGCGAGGAGTCTCATGGGCCTACCTTGGCCGTAAAGCCGGCCGGAAGCAAGGCGACGCACGCCCCTTAGCCGACCACGTGGCAGGGCAGCAGGGCTGCGTCACTCATCCCGTGAATGATCTTCTTATCGGCGGGGCAGAAGGTCGCCAGGATGCCGGAAAGTTCGGTCGTATCCCCGTCGACGAAGAAGTAGGGGCAGAGGCGGACGCGACCTTCGGCGGGCACCACCGAGCCATCGTCGGCGTAGACCGGGTGGGTCAGGCGCGAGGGCTTGTGGTAGGCCTGCATCACGTGGAAGGTCTCGTTCTCGGGGTTCAGGGCGTCCTCGATGGCCTCCAGCCATTCGTCACGGGAGACGTCGCTGCCCAGGGTCACGCTGCGGGCGCCCCAAGCGGTCTCATGAAAGCCGCTGGCCTTGATGATCAGGTTGCGTTCGCGCTGGGAAGCCTCGGCGAGCTCGGCCCATTCGCGGATCGGTCGGCCGTTGACGCCAGGAGCGTGGAGTACGGCGGTCGGCGGCAGCTCCGTCTTCTCCATGATCCAAGTCTGCGGTACGATGCGGAACAGCGCCTCATGGTGGTCTTCCGGTAGGTTCTCCTTCCAGAATTCGGCGAGCTGCGGATGGTGGAGCA
>JBIKIO010000213.1:0-2800 GCA_044361555.1 Opitutales bacterium | reverse complement strand
AGGCCGGCGCCGAGACCCAGAAGATCGACGAAGACTTCCTCCTCGCGCTCGAGCACGGCATGCCCCCCGCGGGCGGCCTCGGCATCGGCATCGACCGCCTGGTGATCCTGCTGACCGGCGCGGCCAATATCCGCGACGTCATCCTGTTCCCGACGCTCGCGCCCGAAGCGCAGGCCTGAGTCCTTTCCCTTGCCCTGGTTCCTCCATCTCGCCCTCCGCCAGCTCTTCCCGCCCGGTAAGCGCTTTCCGGCGTTCGCGACGGTGTCGATCCTCGGCGTGGGCCTCGGCGTGGCTTCGCTGCTCGTCGTGCAGACGGTGATGAACGGCTTCGGTGAAGAACACCGCCTCCGCATCCGCGAATCCTTCGGCGACTGCCAGGTCACCGGCGCCGCGATGCTCGAGCGCCCCGAGGCGCTCGTGAAGCAGCTGACCGCCCGGCCGGAAGTCGCTTCCGCCGCGGTCTATGCCGAAGGCCCCGCGCTCGCGCGTCAGGGCGATTTCTCCGGCATCGCCCAGGTGCGTGGCATCGACCCCGCCGATCCGGATCAGCCGGCCCGCAAGTATGTCCATGGCGGCACCTTCGACGACCTCGACGACGGTCGCATCATCCTGGGCGTCGGCCTCGCCCGCGCCCTCCGCGTCCGCGTCGGCGACCGCGTCGAGATCTGGTCCCCGGCGATGGCCGAACGCGCCGAGAAGGGTAAGGCGCCCTTGCCGGCGGAGTTCGAGGTCAGCGCGGTCATCCTCACGGGCTTCGCCGAAGTCGACAACGCCGCCGCGCTCATCCCGCTGCGCCGCTTCCGTGAACTCTGGAACCTCGGCCCGAGCGCCCACGGGCTCACGCTCCGCCTGAAGGAGCCGGCGAACGCCGTCGCGACCGCGGCCCGCCTCTCGTCCGTTCACCCCGGCCTGCGCTTCCGTCCGTGGCAGGACATCAAGAAGGACTTCCTCGAGGCCATCCGCTTCGAGAAGACGATGCTCTTCTTCCTGATGTTCATCATCACGCTCGTCGCGTCGTTCTCGATCGGCAGCACGCTCTTCTCGGCCGTCATCCGCCGCTCCCGCGAAGTCGGCGTGCTCGCCTCGCTCGGCGCCGCGCGCTGGCAGGTCGTCGCGCTCTTCGGCTTGCAGGGCCTCCTCATCGGCGCCCTCGGGACGTCCCTCGGCTTCGTGCTCACGTGGACGATCCTCGCCTTCCGCGACGGCATCCTGTCCGGCATCAACGCATTCTTCGGCGACGGCGACATGATGGCCAACATCTACCAGTTCTCGAAGGTGCCGCTCCATTACGACGCGTCCGATTTCGTCATCGCGGCGGCGTTCACCCTGCTGACCACGGCGATCGCCGGCCTCGTGCCTGCGCTCTGGGCCGCCGGTCGCAAACCCTCGGAGGCCATGCGCGATGCCTGACCTCGTCCTCCAGGCCCGCGGGCTCTCCAAGGTCTTCGCGTCTCCGGCCGGCCCGCTGCCGGTGCTGACCGACGTCTCGCTCGAGGTGTTCGCGGGTGAGTCCGTCTCGATCCGCGGTTCTTCCGGCTCGGGCAAGACCACGCTGCTCCAGCAGCTGGGCGGCCTCGATCAGCCTGATTCCGGCGAAGTCCGCATCCTCGCTCCCGGTGCCGGCCTCGTCGCGCCCCGCTCCTCGCTCGGTCGCGGCGTGGGCTTCGTCTTCCAGAACTACCAGCTTATGCCCGAGCTCACCGCTCTCGAGAACGTGGCGCTCGCCGCCCGCATCGCCGGCGTGCCTGACGTTTCGGCGACCGCCGCCGCCCGCGCCTTGCTGGTGCAGGTCGGCCTCGGCGCACGCCTCGATCACCTCCCCGCGAAGCTTTCCGGCGGCGAATGCCAGCGCGTCGCCATCGCCCGCGCCTTGGTCAACCGCCCGTCAGTGATCTTGGCCGATGAACCGACCGGTAATCTCGATGAGCGCACGGGTGCCGAGATCATGGACCTCTTGCTCGGCGTCGTCGCCGACCGCGGCGCGGCCTTGGTCTTGGTCACGCACAGCCGCGAGTTCGCGGAGCGGGCCGGCCGACGTCTCGTGCTCTCCGGCGGCGTGCTTTCCCCCGCCTGATTTGACAATGCGGCTGGGCGGGGTTGTCTAGGCAAGACATGAACGCCGCCCTGACTCCTGCCCAGTTCCTCGCTTCCCTTGAATGGCGCTACGCTACCAAGGCCTTCGATACCCGCAAACTGCCGGAAGCCACCTGGGCCGCGCTCGAGGAGTCCCTCCGCCTGACGCCGTCCTCTTACGGTCTCCAGCCTTGGAAGTTCATCGTCGTCAACGACCCGGCCTTCCGTGCGAAGCTCCGCCCGGTCTCCTGGAATCAGTCGCAGGTGACCGACGCCTCGCACCTCGTCGTCTTCGCTCGCCGCACCGAGGTCACCGAAACGGACGTGAACGAATTCTTCAATCAGATGGTCTCCGAGCGCCAGGCAGATGCGACGAAGCTCGAGCCCTACCGCCAGATGATGCTCGGTGGCGTGGTCAAGGGTAAGGACGCCGCCGCCCAGAAGGATTGGGCCGCCCGCCAGCTTTACATCGCCCTCGGCCAACTCATGGGCGCCGCGGCGGCGATGGCGATCGACACCTGCCCGCTCGAAGGCATCGACCCGGACGCCTACACCGAGATCCTCGGACTGAAGGGAAGCGGTTACGAAGTCGTCGTCGCGTGCGCCGTGGGCTACCGCTCGGCCGAAGACAAGTATGCCGGCATGAAGAAGATCCGCTTCCCCGCCGCGCGCGTCATCAGCCGCGTCTGATCAGCTGCGGGCCGACCAGCCGACGAACTCGTCGTCG
>JBIKIO010000006.1:0-30997 GCA_044361555.1 Opitutales bacterium | reverse complement strand
CCGGCGTTGAGGCACTGGATGGCGAGCGCGGCGTGGAACTTGTTCGGGACGATGACGCTGACGGCGTCGAGGTCCTTGTGGGCCGCGAGCATGGCGTCCACGGACTCGTAGGCGTTCGGGATGCCCCACTTGGTCGCGGCCTTCTGGGCGGCGCCCGGCGCGGGATCCGCGACGGCGATGATTTCCGCGCCCGCCTGCTTGAAGCCGGCGGCGTGGTACTGGAGCATGCCGCCTGCTCCGATGACGCCTACTTTGGTGGCCATGATGTCGATGCGGATGAGGGGTGATTACTTGCCCTGGGCGGACTTGTCGAAAGCGGCGTCGAACGCGACCTTGTTGGTCGGGAAGGCGAGCTTCTTGACGTAGGCGGCCGACTCGGCGGCGCCGAAGAAGCGGTCCATGCGACCGTCTTCCCACTCGACGGAGAGCGGGCCGGCGTAGCCGACGTCGTTGAGGGCGACGATGACGTCCTCGAACTTGATATCGCCGCGACCGACGGAGCGGAAATCCCAGGCGCGACGGGGGTCGCAGAAATCCGTGTGTCCGCCGAACACGCCGACGGTGCCATCGCCGTGACCCCACCAGACGTCCTTCATGTGGGCGTGGTGGATCTGCTTGCCGAAGGTGCGGATGAACTTCACGTAGTCGACGCCCTGGTAGCCGAGGTGGCTGGGGTCGTAGTTGAAGCCGAAGCGCTTGTGGTTGCCGACGGCGTCGAGCGCGCGCTGGGCAGAGGCGATGTCGAAGGCGATCTCGGTCGGGTGTACTTCGAGGCCGAAGTAGACGTCGTTCTTCTCAAAGGACTCGAGGATGGGCTTCCAGCGCTTGGCGAAATCGTCGTAACCCTTCTGGAGATAGGCCTGGTTGGTGGGCGGGAAGGCGTAGATCGCGTGCCAGATGGAGGAGCCGGTGAAGCCGTTGACGACGGTCTTGCCGGAACCCTTCGGCTTGTTGGCCATATACGACTTGCCGGCGTCGAAGAACTTGCGAGCGGCCTGAGCGGTCAGGGCCATCTCAGCGCAAGCGCGCTGGCGGACGCCTTCCGGATTGCCGTCACCCCAGACGTGGGCGGGCAGGATGCACTGGTGGCGTTCGTCGATGTTATCGCAGGTGGCCTGACCGACGAGGTGCGCGGAGATCGCCCAGCAACCGAGGTCGTGCTGCGCGAGAAGTTTCCAGACGGACTCGACGTAGCCCGGCTCGTTGACGGCGCGGACGACATCGAAGTGGTCGCCCCAGCAGGCGAGCTCGACGCCTTCGTAGCCCATGGCTTTCACCTTGGGGAGAAGCTCGGCGATTTTAAGGTCGGCCCACTGGCCGGTGAAGAGGGTAACAGGGCGCTGTGACATGGTGAGTAGGGGTGAGTCCCCTATGTCAGCCAATCACCCCGCTTTGTTCAAGTGGGCAATGCTCACAGACCCCAATTTATGCCTTCCGCGACAGCGATTGGCCCAGTTCGGCCTCGAGCTTGTCGTAAGCCGCCCGGAGGGCCGGGTTCGGCTGGACGACTCCCGGGGCGGGAGCGCAGAAAACGGGCTCCAGGTCGGCCATCTTGGCCCCGCAAGCACCCTCGGCGGCGCGGAGCGCGGCACCTAGGGCAGCGGAGTCAGAGACGGCCAGACGGAGCACCGGGGCGCCGAAGACATCGGCGAAGATCTTGGCGACGGAAGGATTCTCGGAGGCGCCGCCAGTGAGGAGCAGCTGCGTGGTCGGCGTACCGACCCAGCGGCTATGGTAACGGAGGCTGAGCGCCTGGCCTTCGACCGCGGCGCGAGGCAGCGTAGCCTGAGTGGCGGCGGCGCCGAGCGCGATGCGACCAGCCGGACGACGCGGCGTGATCTCGGGCTCCTCCATCGGAAGGATGGCGGAGACGGCAGCCGGAGAGGCGTCGACGGCGGCGGAGAAGGCCGGCCAGTCGGCATGACCGCATTCGCGGCGGATGGCTTCGCGGGCGAGCGAACCGTTGCGCACGCAGATCAGGCTCATGCTGCCGCCCATCGGATTACCGAAGGCGTGGCCGAGGCCGGCGGAATCGGTGCGGACGCCTTCGATCGCGGCGAAGAGCGTGTCGCTCGTGCCGAGGCTGATGACGACCTTGCCGGGCTTGGAGGCGCCCATGCCGACGAGGCTGGAAGGATTATCGCCCGTGCCGATGACGACCTGGCACTTCGGGGAGAAGCCGTAGCGGGCGACGAAATAAGCGGAGATGCCGCCGGCGACGGTCGAGCCGGGACGCACGGGCGGAAGCTTGGCGGCGAGATCGGGCGCGGTCGCGGCAAGCGCGGCAGGAGCCCAGTCACCCTGGCGGATATCCATCAGGTTCATGCCCGCGCCGTCACCGGTGTCGATCGCGGCATCCTTACCAGCGAGCACCGAAGCAAAGAAGGAGGAGACGAGGTGGACACGCTTGGTCTTAGCCCAGGCGGCAGGATCGAGCTTGGCGAAACGACGGATCTGCGGGCCGGTGAAGCGCATCGTGGCGACGGAGCCGGTCAGGTCGCAGACAGCCTGGTCGCCACCGAGGGCGGCGGCGATCTCGGCGCATTCGACCGACGTGGAGGAATCCATCCAGATCGGCGAAGAGCGACGAGAGAGGACCGGCGAGATCTTCGCGGAAAGCGAAGTGGCGCGATTACCGTCGGCGAGCGCGGCCTCGTAGCCGGCGGCGAGATAGACGCTGCCGTGCTGCTGGCCAGAGACGGAGACCGCGTCGACCTGCGAGAGGTCGGTCAGTTTGGCGAGGCGGTCGAGCGCGAGCTCGAGGCCATCCAGCCAGAGGAGCGGATCGGCGTGCACTTCGCCGCCCTGCCCTCCGCGGATAAATCCTTCCGGATGTCCGCGGTCAGGGAAGTCGGCGCCGAATGCCGCGCGGGCGCGGGCGACCGTCGTGCCTTTAGCCGTATCCAGCACGAGCGCCGTCGCGCTCTGCGTGGACAGGTCAAGACCCAGGACGATCGCCATGGCCTTAGCGGATGTACTCGTTGATCAGGTTCTCGAGCATCTCTTGGCGGCCGGACGCGAGCGTCGGCGCCTTGATGCCCTGGGCGTAGGCGTCGAGCTGGGCGAGGGTGACCTTGCCGGACTCGACCTTCTTGCCGATACCGCTGTCCCAGGAGGCGTAGCGGTTCGAGACGAACTTATCCATCTTCCCGTCCTTGATGATGGCGTGGGCGATCTTGAGGCCGCGGGCGAAGGCGTCCATGCCGCCGATGTGCGCATGGAAGAGGTCGACCGGCTCGTGCGACTCGCGACGACGCTTGGCGTCGAAGTTGAGACCACCCTTGGTGAAGCCGCCCATCTTGAGGATGCGCAGCATGATGTTCGTCGTCAGGTAGAGGTCGGTCGGGAACTGGTCGGTATCCCAGCCCACAAGCGTATCACCGCGATTGGCATCGACCGAGCCGAGGGCGTTCGCGCCGATCGAGACTTCCATCTCATGCTCCATCGTGTGACCGGCGAGCGTGGCGTGGTTGGTCTCGAGGTTCAGCTTGAAGTGCTTCAGCAGGCCGTATTCGCGGAGGAAGTTAAGGCAGGCGGCCGCATCGGAATCGTACTGGTGGGTCGAGGGTTCGCGCGGCTTGGGCTCGATCAGGAACTGGCCCTTGAAGCCGATCTTCTTCGCGTGGTCGACGGCGAGGTGCAGGAGCGCGGCGAGGTGGTCGAGCTCTCGCTTCATGTCGGTGTTGATCAGCGTGGCATAGCCTTCGCGGCCGCCCCAGAAGACGTAACCTTCGCCGCCGAGGGCCTTGGTGGCCTCGAGCGCGTGACGAACCTGGCTGGCGCCGTAGGCGAAGACGTCGGCGTTGGGCGAGGTGCCCGCGCCCTGCGCGTAGCGGGGGTGGGAGAAGAGACAGGCCGTACCCCAGAGGAGCTTCTTGCCGGTGCCCTTCTGGAAGGCCTTCAGTTCTTTGGTGACGCGGTCGAGGTTCGCATGCGTCTCGGTGAGGGTCTTGCCTTCCGGAGAGATGTCGCGGTCGTGGAAGCAGTAGAAGTCGATCTGGCACTTCTGGAGGAACTCGAAGAAGACCGGGATACGACGGAGGGCATTGTCGAGGGAGTCAGAGCCGTCATCCCAAGGCATCAGGGCGGTGCCGGCGCCGAAGGGGTCGGAGAGGCTGTTGCGCATCACGTGCCAGTAGGCCGCGGCGAAGCGCATGTGGTCCTTCATCTTCTTCCCGCCGATCTTCTCGTCCGGGTTGTAGTGCTTGAAGGCGAACGGGTTCTTGGACTTCGATCCTTCGAACTCGATGACCGGGACATTAGGGAAGTGCGACATGACTTATGGGTGGGAGGATTCTGACATTGGAGACACCCCCACGACTGCCAAGTAAGGAATGGCTCCGGCCTATGAACGAAACGACAGGCAGGGAGTCCGCATACAACTGCGCCTTGCGCCTCCGGGCCGCCGCCCTAAGGTGGCCGCATGGAGGTCGTCCACACCATCCCTGAGCTGCGTGCCGCGGTCGCCCGGGCCCGCCACGCCGGCAAGCCCGTCGGCTTCGTCCCGACGATGGGCTGCCTGCACGAAGGCCATCTCAGCCTTATCCGCCGGGCCAGGGATGAGGCCGCCTTCGTGGTCGTCTCGATCTTCGTCAACCCGACCCAGTTCGGGCCCAATGAGGATTTCTCGAAATACCCGCGCCCCTTCGAAGACGACCGCCGCGGCTGTGAGCACGCCGGCGCGGACCTGATCTTCGCCCCGGCCGCCGCCGACTTCTACCCGGCCGGCGCCTCGACCTGGGTCGATGTCGAAGGGGTGTCCGCCGGGCTCTGCGGCGAATTCCGCCCGGGGCATTTCCGCGGCGTCGCCACCGTCGTCGCGATGCTCTTCAACGCCGTCCAGGCGGACGTCGCCGTCTTCGGCCGCAAGGACCTCCAGCAGCTCGCGGTGATCCGCCGCATGGTCCGCGACCTGCACATGCCGGTCCGCATCATCGCCCACGAGACCATCCGCGAGCCCAACGGCGTCGCGATGAGCTCACGCAACCGCTACCTCACGGCGGAACAACTCGCCCAGGCGACCGCCATCCCTGCCGCGATGGCGGCGGCGCAGGCGCTGGCCAAGTCCGGCGTCACCGACGCCGCCCGTCTACGTTCCGTGGCGAACGACGTGCTGGCCGCGCAGCCCGCCCTGAAGCAGCAGTATTGCGAGATCGTCGACCTCGCGACGATGGCGCCGGTGACTTCGACGGCCGGTCTTAGCTGCGCCATCGCAATAGCCTGTCATCTGGGCGCGACGCGCCTAATCGACAACGCCGACCTCTGATCAGGCGAGGCTGAGGTAGACGGCGGCCAGCAGAATCAATGCTCCGATCAATCGACGCGTCATGATGCTGCGTCCCACGTGTTTCTCGGAGTTGGCGAACCAATGACCGACGACCCAGACCAGCGCCACGCTCCACAGGCCGCGCGTGTTATAGAGGACGTTCGTGACGGTGACTTCGTGGTAGACCGCGATGCAATAGGCGATGCCCATCGCCTGGACGGTCAGCAGCAAGCCGCCGCCGAAAGCCCACACGACCATCGACCGGGGCATCTGGCGCAGCGGCGCGGAGAAGAACGGGATCAGCGCGAACGACAACGTTCCCACCGTCAAGAACATCACCGGACCGAAATGGCCGAAACCGAAAGCCGGGACCCAAAGCTGCTGCATCACATCCGTGGCGGCGAAAGCGATTGAGGCCAGGAAGGCGAAGCCGACGCTGACCAGCAGGCGCTGGCGGTTGGCCTGCCATTCCCCGCCCAGCAAGGCCAAGGCCAAGGTCGTCAGGAACGTCGCCACCCAGAGCTTCCAGCCTAGCTCCTCACCGCCCGTCAGGAAGACCAGCAACGCGACGAACACGACCTTCGTGCCGAGTACCGGCGTCGCGATGGAGATGTCGCCGCGGCTGATCGCGATGAACGTGAAGACCTGCCCGACGAAGAAAGCCGTCCCCGCCAGGACCGCGTGGGTGATGTTGGTAACGGTGAAGGGAGCTCCCCCGTGAAGCAGCCAGGTCTGGAAGAGGACGGCCCCGATGAGGTTCACGATGAACAGCACCCGCCAAGGATGCCCCCCATCCATGGCCCGCTTCAGGGCCATCGCAGCGAAGGTATAGCCCACCGCTGAGCAGAGAGGGATGACGATGGAGGCAGACGAACGCATCAGGCAGGCCCGAACGAACGCCCTTCCCTCCCCGCTGGCGAGTCCGAACCAAGAAAACGCCCTTCCACCAAGCCCCGACCTTGCCCCCGGCCGTCCGGCGGGCATGCTGAAGGCATGGGTCACTTTTCTTACAAGAACGAGGCGGTGGACCCGCATCGGAAGCTCCTTTCCGAACAGCTTGTCCTAGATCTGGAACATGTCACGGAGGGCCCGCTCCTCGCCCTCGCGAAGCAGATCCCGGGCGGCTACATCCACCGCGGCCCCTTCCTCAAGGCCTCCAAGTGGCTGTTCAAGAAACGCCTCGTGCATCTGGCGCAAGATGCGGCGACCATCGCGGAGCACCTGCCGTGGTATGCCGCGGCCCTCAAGTGGGAGAAGGCCAAGCTACTCGAGAATCTCGACGAACTCGCGGCGACCATCGGAGGCGTCCGCGCCGCCCTGCTCTGCGTGGTCTGGAACAACCAAGCCGAGCAGAAGGACGCCGCGCTGCCTGCCGACCTCCTCGCACGCCTGCTGACGAACGCCAAGCCGCAGGGCGCGAAGCCTGAGGCCAAGGCCTGGAAAGCGCTCGTCGCGAAAGTCGGCGGCGCCGCGGAAAAAGAACCCCTCGAGGCCGTCGACGCCCTCGATTCGGCCGGCAAGACCGTCCGCCGTCTCCTGACCGAGATCTCCCAAGGCAAGGCGGCCCGCGAGAACGAAGGCCGCCAGATCCGCCGTCAGCATGCCAACGAGCTCGAGGCGAAGGACGCCGAGATCCGCAAGGTCCGCGAGGAAGCCACCCGCCAGGCGCAAGAAGCGGCCAAACAGGCCACGGCGGCGGAGACGAACCTCCAGTCCGTGCAAGGCAAACTGGCCAACGAGGAGGCCGAGGTGACCAGGCTCCGCGGCGAACTCGAACGCGCCCGCGAGCACGTGGCGAAGAAGGCCCGCGAGATCGCCGAAGAACTTCTGTCCGAAGAGGTCCGCCCCTGGCTGGCCGACGCCCGCACTTTGAAATCGGCCTCGGAAGAAGTCGCCAAGCTCCGGCAGCTGACGACGGAGACCGTCGAGAAGGTCCGTAAGGCCCAGCGCGACGCCGACCCCTTCCTAGCCAAAGAGCATGAGCTCCGTCAGGCCATCCCGCAGATGGAAGAGATGCTCAAGCTCCTGCGCCGCTACCTGCGTACGGCGGGCCAGGCTCTGCCCGAGGTCGTCGCCTTGGAGAAACGCCTCACTGAGCATATCGAGAAGGTCCGCTACGAACTGGAGAAACGCGACCACCCCTCCGATCCTTTCCTCGAACGCATCTCGGCGCGGATCAACGGCGCGGATGCCCGCGAACTGAAGTCGATCGAAGGCGCCCTCGTCCTCGCCGAACAGGCCGGTCTCGTCGACTCACGGCACGCAGACCTCTACCGTCGCGACCTCCATCGCCGACGTTCCTACCTGGCGGACAAGGCGTTCCATGAGCAGAAGCAGTCCGGCCCGCTCGCGCTACTCGAACGCGCGGTGGCCACGGGCGAGCCGGCCCGCCTCGCGCTTGACGCCAACAACTTCGCCTGCCTCCGCCAGGATTACCTCGGCCTGCGCCTGCCGACCAAGAAGAACGCCCAAGGCGACAGTCGCTTCCTGCTCGATGCGGCCGCCCGCCAGAAGGTCGTCCAGCTGCTCGAGAAATTGGCGGACGATGCGCCGGGCCTGCACGTCTGGATCAGCTTCGACGGCCAGCAGTCCGCGCTGAAGACGACGAACTCCCGGGTCCGCATCACCTTCAGCCGCGCCGGCGCCAAGGCCGACCACGACATCATGGACCTGGTGGCCAAGGACAAGACCGTCGAAGCCCCGTGGTTCGTGGTCTCGGACGACATCGAGGTGCGCGATGCGACGTCCCGCGAGGGCGCCTACATCATCTACAACGACGCGCTGATCCAGCTGCTGGTCAACCGCGGTATCCGGGCCTGAAACAAGACGGGCGCATCCTGCGATGCGCCCGTGAGGGAAGCAGCCGGCGGGCGGCTTACTTCTTCTTCTTGGCCGGAGCCGCCGTCAGGGGAGGCGGCAGGACGCCCGCGAAATCCTCGGCCTTGAGGCCGGGGTGGAACATATTGAAGGAATACTTGCTGGGCTTCCATTCCACGACCGGGGTGACGTCAGCCTTGGCGGGCACTTCGAGGCCGAGGCCCCAGTAGACGCCGTTGACGAGCAGGCGGCGGAGCGATTCGTCGACGAGGTCGCTGGCGGAAGCCATGGTGGTGGTAAACACGCGGTTCTTCGTGTTGCCGGCATTAGGGACTTCGCGGGTCCAGGCCACGGCCATCGCGGGAGAGTTCACGCCCTGCTCCTGCTTGTCGGTGGCGCGCTTCTTGGCGCGTTCACTGAGAGGGTCATCCTTGCCCATGCCCTTGAGGACCTGGCCGCGGAGAAGGATCTGCGCATCGGCGGGCGGATAGGCCTCATAGACGTCGGTGTCGCCGAAGATGGCGCCCACGCCGTTGAGGATCGCGAGCTTGTCGGCGCCGGCTTCGACGGCCGTGCGGGTGGCTTCGCCCTTGTGGTTACCCCAGTGGCTGACCCAGGTCTCGCCGAGGACGTTCTTACCGAAGCCACCCTTGCTGTTCCAATTATAGGCGGCGAAAGGACTTTCCTTGGGGATGCCCGCGAAGGCGTGCGTGCTGGTGCGGGTGGCGACGATCGGGACGCCGCGCTTGATGGCCGCGTCGAACTTCGTGAGGGCGGTTTCGTTCCACTTGCGGAAACGCAGGCCGAGCACGAGGGCGTCGGCGGAATCGAGAGCCTCCGGCTTGCCGAGGGAAGCGCCGTTGTTCGGGTTGATCACGCCTTCGTCATGCGAGAAAAGGACGGTGCACTTGAAGCCGTGGCGCTCGGACAGGATGCGCGCGAGCATCGGCATCGATTCTTCGGAGCGATATTCTTCGTCCCCGGCGAGAAGCACGACGTGCTTGCCGGCGCCCGCGCCTTTGCCGGCGGGGAATTCGAGCCAGCCAGGGCCGGAGGTGAAGGCTTCCGCGGCGACGGCCGGGAGCGCGAGGACGAGGGCGGCCAAGGCGGCCCACAGGTGGAGATGACGCTTCATGGGGTGAAGCCGCAGATTGACCGACCAGAAGGCGGTTTCAAGCGCCCTGTGGGGCGCCGGGACTTTATTTCCGCTCGTTAGCGGCCTTCTTCGGCGCGAACGGATCCGGGCGCAGCACTTCCTGCCGGCCATCCGAATAGGTCGTGACCTGGTTGCCGAACGGATCCTTGCGCGTGGTGGCACGGGTGCCGTCGCTGAAATTCGTGCTCGATCCGCCGAAGGGATCGGGCCGCGTGGTGGCCGTGACGCCGTTGCTGTAACGCGTCGTCGATCCGCCGAACGGATCGGGGCGAGTGGTGGCCGTGACGCCGTTGCTGTAACGCGTCGTCGATCCGCCGAACGGGTCCGGCGTCTTCACCGCCGTGACGCCGTTGTCGTAACGGGTCTGCGTCCGCCCGAAGGCGTCGGCGCCCTTGACGCCGGAGCGAGGATTCTCACCGGTGCGCGGGTCGGCCTTGATGACCACCGAGGGCTTGGACTCGGGCTTGGCCGGCTCCTTACGGGCGTCTTCCTTCTTCGGCGCGGCCGAAGCGAAAGTCGAAATCAGCAAGCCGACGACGAGCAGCGCGGGGAGTCTCATAGGGATGACTCTATTAGAATGCGAGAATGAGGGAACGCAAGCGTCGCGGACCCCTGAAAACAGGAAGGGCGGGCGCCTTGCGGCGTCCGCCCTTCCGTTGATCCGACCGCAGTCGCTTAGGCGATGATCTTCTCGACCGCCTTGCCGAAGTTGTCGGTGAGGCGGAAGTCACGACCGTTGTAGCGGTAGGTGAGCTTGGTGTGATCGAAGCCGAGGAGGCGGAGAACGGTGGCGTGGAGGTCGTGCACGTCGACGCCGTCAGCGGCGACCTGGGAGCCGATTTCGTCGGTCTCACCGTAGTGCATGCCGCCCTTGACGCCGCCGCCGGCCATCCAGCAGCAGAAAGCCTTGGAATGGTGGTCGCGACCAGAAGCCTGGTTGACGCGGCCAGCGGTGGTCGGGGTGCGGCCGAATTCTCCGCCCCAGATGATGAGGGTCTGGTCGAGGAGACCGCGCTGCTTGAGGTCGGCGATGAGGGCGGCGGCCGGGCCGTCGATGTTCTCGGCGCGCTGGGCGATCGAGGTGAAGAGGTTGGTGTGGTGGTCCCAACCGCCGGCGTCGACCTGGACGAAACGGACGCCGCGCTCGACGAGGCGACGGGCACAGAGGAGCTTGGCGCCGAGGTCGGTCTTGCCGTACATCTCGCGGGTCTTCTCAGACTCCTTGGAGATATCGAAGGCGTCGGTGGCCGCGGTCTGCATGCGGAAGGCGAGTTCGAAGGATTCGATGCGGGCTTCGAGCTGCTCGTCCTTCTGGACGGTCTGCATGTGGCGCTCGTTGAGCTGGCGGACGAGGTCGAGCTGCTTGCGCTGCGCATCCTGCGTGGTGAATTCGCTCTGGAGGTTGGCGATGATCTTGTTCGCCGGGGCGCCCGGGCGGAATGAGGTGTTGGCGCCCTGGTAGAGGGACGGGAGGAAGGCCGAAGCGCGGGCCTCGGAGCTGCCGCCGAGGGAGACGAAGCCCGGGAGATCCTGGCTTTCGGTACCGAGACCGTAGAGGACCCAGGAGCCGAGGGAAGGCTTGGAGAGGATCGCCGAGCCGGTGTGCATCAGCTTGGCGGCCGGACCGTGGGCCGGGATGCCTTGGTGCAGGGAGCGGATGACGCACATGTCGTCGGCCACACCCTGGAGCTTCGGGAAGATCTCGGAGATTTCGAGGCCGGACTTACCGGACTTCTTGAACTCGAAAGGCGACGGGAAGAGGACACCGTTCATGCCGGCGGCCGACATGTCGGCGAGCTCCTTCATCTTCGGCTTCGGATCGAAGGTGTCGAGGTGCGAGGGAGCACCGCCCGCGAAGATGTGGATGACGTGCTTCGCCTTGGCGGCGAGCGGGGCCTTACGAGGCTTGAGGTTGGCCATCACTTCGGCCTGGGCGTCGCTGACCATGTAGTCGGCGACCATGGTGCCGAAGGCGAGCGTGCCCATGCCGAGGCCGGTCTGGCGCAGGAACTCGCGGCGCGAGTTCGGGGTGGGGACGTAATTTCCGCAGCTGGAGTCTTTCATGGGGAGTATGAGGTTAGGTTAAGTGTGAGGGGGGTGTTAGGGAAAAACAACTCTTTCGAACGTAGGGGGATCAATTCAGGTAGACGAACTCGTTGGAGCAGATCATCGACTGGGCGAGCATGACCCAAGGGTTGGAAGGCTCCTTACGGGAGACCATTTCGGTGTTATTCACGATTTTACCGCCTTTAACCGAGGTTTCGAGCTTCACTTCCGGGACCGAGGGGCCCTTGGCGGCCGCAGCCTTGTCGGCTTTGGCCTTAGCCTTGGCCCGGGCGGCCTTATCTCCCTTGGAGGGAGCCTGGACGACCGGCTCGTCGATGTAGCCGGCGATACGGGTCACGAACTCACGGGCGATCTGGCGCTCCTGCACGGTGGGCGAGCGCTGATACATGATGCGGTAGAGCTGGGTGATGCGCTCGTCGTCGGACGTGGCCTTGGCCATCTCCGCGCGGGCATTGACGTTGCGGGCGACCTCGATGGCCAGCGCATTGTTCATGAAGAACAACGCCTGCTGCGGGACGATCGTGGAGCTGCGCATGGAGTTCGCCATGTTCGGGTCGGCGAAGTCGAACTGCGACTGGAGCTCGCTGAGCTTGTCACGGTCGATGAAGCCGTAGATCGTGCGACGGTAGCTGTAAGGCTCGTCGGTGATGTTGACGGCGCGGCCGCCCATGGCGCGGTCGATCTTGCCGGACAGGAGCAGCATCGAGTCGCGGATGCTCTCGAAGTCCAGGCGGCGGAGGTTGGCGTGCCAGAGGAACTTGTTGCCGCCGTCGATTTTAGTCGGATCCACCCCGGACTTCTGCGTCAGCAGAATGTTGGTGCTCGGGTTAGCGGACTGACGGTAGGCGGCGGAAAGCAGGATGCGCTTGTGCATCTTCTTGACCGACCAGCCGCCGTCGACGAACGCCGTAGCCATCCAGTCGAGCAGCTCGGGGTGCGAGGGCGCCTCGGACATGTTGCCGAAGTCGTCCGGCGAGGAGACGATGCCGGCGCCGAAGTGGTGCGCCCAGAGACGGTTCACGAGCACGCGGGCCGTGAGGGGATTAGTACGGCTGGCGATGGCGAGGGCGAGTTCGCGGCGTCCGCTACCTTCATAGAAAGGCAGGCGGTCGGGGCCGGCGAGGACCTCGAGGAACTGACGCGGGGCCACCGGGCCGCGCTTGTTACGGTCGCCGCGGATGTAGACGTTGCTGTCGCGGGGCTTCTCGACGTCGGTGATCACCATGGCCGTACCGGGGCCGCCCGGGTGGGTGATGTCCAGCGCGTTGATGTCGCCGAACTTGAAGTACTTCACCGGCTTGTTGTTATTGACGAACGTCGCGCTGATCGGGGCCTGCCAGTTGGCACAGAAGTCACGGGTCTCGGCGAGGCGCTCCAGGACCGTGACGGTCTTGATGTCCTCGACGTCCGGCAGCGGCCAGGGGAAGGCGGCCAGCTGGGCCATCGCGGGATCGTCCTTGTCGCCCTTGCGACCCGGCTGGGTGCGTAGCTGGACGTGGGCGAGGATCTTGTCGCGGTGCTTCTTGAAGGCGGCCTGGTAGGCGAGCGCGACTTCATCGAGGCTCTTGGGCTTGAGGCCGCGGAGGGCTTCGGCGATGAGCGGGTTGACGGGCGCCTTCGTGTCAGCGAGCGCGGCGGCGAGGATGCCGGGCGCCTTGGCGGCGAACTCTTCGGCGCCGACCTTCTTCAGGCGGACCAGCGGTCCGGTGATCGGATGATCCGGGCGGGCCATGACGGTGGCGAAGGTGGCGGTGAGCTCGCGGCTCTCGCCGAGGTCGTATTTCTTGAGGATGTCGAAGCCGGCCGTGCTGCGGAAACCGCCGACCATGGCGGCCATGGCGCGCGGGGCGAACTCACGATGGAAGGCCGCCTGCATGCCGACGAGGTGCTTGTAGTAACCCTGGGCGGTCTCGTCGATGAGCGCGGTCAGACGCTTCTCATAGTCGGCGCGGTAGGCGTTGCTCGGGGCGTTCTTGCCCACGAGCAGCGGATTGCGGACGACCGGGTTCGTCTGCGGCTCGGTCACGGAGGCGAAGATGCCGTGGAGGGAGTAGTAATCGGCGGCCGGGATCGGGTCGAACTTGTGGTCGTGGCAACGGGAGCACGAGACGGTGAGGCCGAGGAAGCCCTTCGTCGTGGCGTCGATGCGCTCGTCGATGGTGTCGTCGTTGTTCTGGAAGCGCTTGCCGACGGTGATGAAGCCGAGCGCGGCGAGGCGCGGGTCGTCCTTGGCGAGGTCGGGCAGTCGGTCGGCCGCGAGCTGTTCGATGATGAACTGGTCGTAAGGTTTGTCGGTATTGAAAGCGTCGATGACGTAGTCGCGGTAGGTCCAGGAACTGTCGAACGTCTCGATGGTGCCGTTGCGCTTCAGGCCCTTGGTGTCGGAGTAGCGGGCGGTGTCGAGCCAGTGGCGGGCCCAGCGTTCGCCGTAATGGGGCGAGGCGAGCAGGCGGTCGACGGTGCGTTCGACGACGCTGGCCACGGCACGCGCGGGCTGTCCCTTGCGCACGGCCATCGCGTCATAGGCGAGGGCCGAGTCATAATCGCGGGAGAAGGCGTCGACCTCGACGCTGGTGGGCGGCAGGCCGATCAGATCGTAGGAAAGGCGGCGCAGCAGGGCTTCGCCGTCGGCGGCCGGGCTGGGCTTGAGGCCCTTCTCGTCGAGCTTAGCCATGATGAAGGCGTCGACCTCGTTCTGGCACCAGGCGGGATTGCTGAGCTTGGTCGGGACAGGAAAGCTCTGGACCGGCTGGAAGGCCCAATGCGCGCGCGCCTTGTCCGAGAGACCGGTGAGCTTGGCGCCACCGGCGCCGGCCGGCGCGGGCGCGCCCATCTTGATCCACTGTTCGATCAGACCGATCTGCGTGGAGGAAAGTTTGGCGCCGGCCTTGCGCGGCGGCATCGAGATGTCGGGATCGGCCTGGTGGACCGCGACGACCATCAGCGACTTCTTGAGGTCGCCGGGGACGACGGCGGGTCCGAGGTCGCCGCCGGCCAGCATGCCCTGACGGGAGTCCATGATCAGTCCGCCCTTCGAGACGCCCTTCTCCTTCGAGTGACATTCGTAGCAACGCTCGGTCAAGATCGGGCGGATGTTCTTCTCGAAGAACTCCAGGCCGGCCGGATCCATCTTCGGCTCAGGGGCGTCGGCGGCGCCGAGGCTGGCGACAGAGACGAGGGCGAGCAGACGGAGGCTGGCGGACAAGGACGGCATGGTGGTTTTAAGGGGGTGGCGGCAGGGGGAATACCTCTAGTATTTAATACTCCCCTACGGCTAAAATGTTTCAACCAATTCATGCGGGATTAAGCCAATAAATGAAGAGGCCGACCCCCTTGACGGAGGCCGGCCTCGTTAAAAACCTGTCAAAAACGTCAGTTGACGTAGATGAACTCGTTCGAGAGGAGCAGCGCGTGGACGAGCAGCTCGACCGGGCTCAGCGGCTCGCGGGAGATCATCTCGCCCACGTTACGCAGGACGCCTTCGGCACCACCGCCGGTCACGGCCATCATCATGCTCTCTTCGCCGTCCGGAGCCATCACGGGCGCTCCCTTGGACGAAGGAGCGGCGGTCCGGGCGACAGGCGCCACGGCCTTGCCACGCTCGCCGGCCTTGGTGGCCGGACGCAGCTTGGCGGTGGCGGCACCCATCTTCTGCTTGGTCAGGAACTCCTGGGCCACGCGGATCTCATTGGAGGACGGACGACGCTGGAACATGCAGCGGAACATCGCGACGATGCGCTGGTCCTCGGACATCGCGTTGACGACGTCCTTACGGGAGGCGACGGCGCGGGCGACGTCCACGGCGAGGGCGTTGTTCATGAAGAACAGGGCCTGCTGAGGCACGATGGTGGAGCTGCGCTTCGTGTTCGACGTGTCGGGGTCACCGTAGTCGAACTGCGAGAGGGTGTCACTGAGGCGGCGGCGGTCGACGTAGCCGTAGAGGCTGCGGCGGTAGCTGAACGGCTCGTCGGTGATGTTGGCCGGCTGGCCGCCGACGGTGGTGGTCATCTTGCCGGTGAGCAGGATCATCGAGTCACGGATGGATTCGAAGTCGAGGCGACGCAGGTTGCCGCGCCAGAGGAGGCGGTTGCCGGCGTCGACCTTCAGCGGATCGACCGGACCCTTCTTGGCCACCAGCGGATTGGCGGTCGGGTCGGAATCCTGACGGTAAGTGTTGCTGAGCACGATCATGCGGTGGAGGCGCTTCATCTTCCAGCCGTTCTCCACGAAGTCCGTGGCGAGGTAGTCGAGCAGCTCGGGGTGCGAGGGCTTCTCGGACATGTTGCCGAGGTCGTCCGGCGTGTTCACGAAGCCTTCGCCGAAGTGCTTGGTCCAGGTGCGATTCACGGCCACGCGGGCGGTGATCGGATTGTCCTTGGCGATGATGGACTGGGCGAACTCGTAGCGGCCGCTGCCGTCGACATACGGGCGGCGTTCGCCGACCGTCAGGATGTCGAGGAACTGGCGGGGCACGATCTCACCCTTGAGGTTCTTGTCGCCACGCTTGAAGACGTAGCTGTCCTTCGCGCCCTCGGAATCCTGGACGACCATCGCGTGGCCGGGGACGCCGGGGTGGGAAAGGCGCAGTTCGTTGATCTGGGTGTGACGGAAGTAGGCGACCGGCGCGCGATTGCCGATGCCGCCGTAGATCGGGCGGTTCTGCCAGTCTTGGCAGAACTTACGCGTGCTGAAGAGGGAGATCATGTCCTCGTTGTCGACGATCTCATCGTAGGACGGGATGGACCAAGGGTAGCCCGTCATCTCGGCGATGCCCGGCGAGGTCTTCTTCCATTCTTCACCCGGCTTGGCCAGGAGGGCGAGGTGGGCGAGGATCGCGGCCTTGTTCTCGACGTAGATGCGCTGATAGGCGGCGGCGACGTCGTGCATCGTCTTCGGCTTGATGTTGCGCAGGCCGGCGGCGATGATCGGGTTCACGCGGTTCTCCGTGTCGTCGAGGTATTCCTTGAGGACGATCGGGGCGCGTTCGGCGAAGTAGACGTAAGGCACGGCGGCCAGGGCGGCGAAGGGACCAGTGATGGGCGAGTCCTTCTGGATGCGCATGGCGGCGAAGTCCGTATCGGACTGCAGGTCGATCTTGTAGCGGTCGGAGTATTCGCCGGCCTCGGAGGAGCCGCCGCGGACGGTGGCGATCATGAGGCGACCGGCCATCTCGCTGTCATAGCGGGAGCGGGTCTCGCGCATGTAGCGGAAGAAGCCGGCGACCTGTTCGTCCTGGAGCTGGTTCAGGCGCTTGAGGAAGTCGGAGCGGGCGGCGGCGGTGGTGCCGGTGGCCGCGATGGGCGTCTGGTGCAGGGGCTCGACGATCGAGGCGAAGATGCCGTGCAGAGAGTAGTAGTCCTTGATGGGGATCGGGTCGAACTTGTGATCGTGACAGCGCGAGCAGGCGACGGTCAGGCCCAGGAAGGCCTTGGTGGTGGTGTCGATGCGCTCGTCGATGGTGTCATGGATGTCGTCGAAGCGCTTGCCGATGGTGATGAAACCAAGGGCGGCGAGACGAGGATCGTCGGGCGAGATGTCCGGGATGCGGTCGGCGGCGAGCTGCTCGACGACGAACTGGTCGTACGGCTTGTCCTCGTTCATCGCGTTGATGACGTAATCGCGGTAAGTCCAGGCGTAGGCGTAACGGTAGTCGCGGAAGAGGCTGTCACCTTGGTCGACCTGCAGGCCGCGCGTGTCGGAGTAGCGGGCGGTGTCGAGCCAGTGACGGGCCCAGCGTTCGCCGTAGTGCGGCGAGGCGAGGAGGAAGTCGACCTGCTTGACGTAGACGGCTTCGAGATTGCCGGCGGGACGGCCGGTGCGGGCGGCGAGCGAATCGGCGAGCGCGGCGTTATCGCAGGCCTTGACGAAGGCGTCGACCTGTTCGGAGGTGGGCGGGAGGCCGAGGAGATCGTAGTAGACGCGACGGAGGAAAGCCTCCGGACCCGCGGCCGGATTGGGCTGCAGGCCCTTTTCTTCGAGCTTGGCCAGGACGAAGGCGTCGATCGGATTCTTGGCCCAAGCCTTGTTCTTCACTTCCGGCACGGGGAATTTCTTGACGGGCTGGTAAGACCAATGTTCGCGAGCCTTGCTGGTGAGGCCGGTCAGCTTGGCGGCACCGCCGCCGGGCATCGGAGCACCCATCTTGACCCACTCTTCAAGGAGAGCGATTTTTTCGTCCGGCAGCTTGCCGCCGGTCTTCTTGGGAGGCATCGCGAACTCGGGATCCGTGTACTGGACGGCCTTGACGAGGAGAGACTTCTCAAGGTTGCCGGGCACGACGGCGGGTCCTTCGTCGCCGCCCTTGTAGGCGCCATCGCGGGAGTCGAGGATGAGGCCGCCCTTCGAGGAATTCTTCTCGGCGGAGTGGCACTCGTAGCAACGATCGATGAGGATGGGGCGGATGTTCTTCTCGAAGAACTCGAGACCTTCCTTGGAAGGCTGCGCCTCGTCGGCGGCGACCGCGAAGGCGGAGGCGAGCAGCGTGAGCACGAGGGTGGAATGACGGAGCGACAACATGGGGATTTTGTTATGAAGGGGGATGTCTGAGTCCGCGGAAAAGCAGACTTGGGGAAAGGACCTTGCTAATGAATGTAGGTCAGACCCTTCGGAAATCAAGAGCTCTTCCCCAATGGGGTTGTAAAGAGAAGACCCCAAGCCGAAGATGCCGCCGCCAGACGATGCGCATCCTGATCGCCAACGATAAGTTCAAGGGCTCGCTGCCGGCCGAAAAAGCGGGCTTTCATATTAAAAATAGCCTCGAAAGCGTCTTTCCGGGGGCTTTCTTCGATCTTTGCCCCATCGCCGATGGCGGCGAGGGGACGGCGCTGGCGATGACGACCGCCCTGGCCGGAGAGTGGGTCAGCGAAGCGACCCAGGACGCCCATGGCCGGCCGCTCCAAGCCCCTTTCGGCTGGGTCTCCAGCTCGGCCACGGCCATCATGGAGATGAGCGCGGCCAGCGGACTGGCTATCGTCCAAGATATTGAACTTAACCCATTTAAAGCCACTACTTTAGGAACGGGAATCCTTATCCAATCCGCCCTCCGCCGCGGCGCTCGCCGCCTCCTCATCGGCATCGGCGGGAGCGCCACCAACGACGGGGGCCTCGGGGTCGCCCTGGCCCTAGGATATAAGTTCAAGAAAGCCGGTCAGCCCTTCTCCCCCACCCTCGAGACCCTTCTGGACGCCGACCAGATCGAAAAGCCGGCCACCCTCCCCTCCTGCGAGCTGATCGTGGCCTGCGACGTCGACAACCCCCTCCTCGGCCCCCGCGGAGCCACCCGGGTCTACGGCCCCCAGAAAGGCGTCCGCGATTTCGCTTGGTTCGAACAACGCCTGGAACACCTGGCCGACCTGGCCCGTCGCGATCTCGGTGTCGACCCGCGCGAGGTCCCCGGCGCCGGCGCCGCGGGCGGACTCGGTTTCGGTCTGATGGCTTTCCTCGGCGGACGACTGGTGAGCGGCTTCGACATGGTCGCGACGCAAATCGGCCTCGAAGCGCGTATCGCCGCCGCCGATCTCGTCATCACCGGCGAAGGCCGGCTCGACGAACAGAGCCTGCAAGGCAAGGGACCCGTCGGCGTCGCCCGCCTCGCGCGCCGCTACGGCAAGAAGATCGTCGGGATCGCCGGCTCGGTCGACGACTCGGCCGGCCTGCGCGCGCAGTTCGACCTACTCATCGGCATCAAGCCCGCGACGATGCCGCTCGACGAAGCGATGCGCCGCACGGGCGAGCTAATCGAGGCCGCCGTGCGTGCGCACGCCACGCCCCTCCGCGCGCTCAACCCTTGAAGATCGGAATCGGCACGCCTTTGCCGTCGACGGTCGCGTAGAACGGACGTCCCTCGATGTCGAAGGCGGTCTTGGGGCTGATGCCCATCGCGCGGAAGATGGTGGCGTGCATGTCCGAGATCGAGACGGGGTCCTTGATCGCGACGAGCGGACGCTCGTCCGCGGTGGCGCCGTAGACGTGGCCTTTCTTCACGCCGCCGCCGAACATGACGACGCTCGTGCCGCCGGTGAAGTGACGATGCAGGCCGTAATGGTCGGGACTGGTGATGACGCCGGACTTATTGAAGGCCTGATCCTTGGCCTGCGAACCGGGCCGGCCTTCGATCATGGCGTCGCGGCTGAACTCGCTGGCGATGATGACCAAGGTGCGGTCAAGCAGGCCGCGTTGTTCGAGATCGCGGATCAGGCGCGCGATCGGGCGGTCGATCTCGGCGTGCATCTTCGCGACGGTCTCATGGCCCTTGCCGTGCGTATCCCACTGGAAGAAGGGGACGTATTCCGTGGTGACCTCGACGAAGCGCGCACCGTTCTCGACGAGTCGGCGGGCCAGCAGGCAGCCGCGCCCGAAGCGACCGGTGTCATAATCCTTCTGCACCTCGGGCGTCTCGAGCGTGATGTCGAACGCGGCGCGCTCCTTGGCGCTGAGCAAGCGGTAAGCGTTGTCCATCGAGCGGAGCATGGACTGATGCTGATGGTCGCTGAGCAGGTCGCGGTCGGGCGTCGCGTCGACGAGGCGGCGGAACTCGCGGTCGCGGTTCACGAAGCGTCCGGCGTCCATGCCCTTGGGCGGGCGCACGGCGGCGGCGGCTTCCTCGGGGAACGGCAGATTCATCGGACCGTATTCGCCGCCGAAGAAGCCGGCGGTGGTGAAGGCCTTGAGTTCTTCGCTTTCGCCCACGCCTTCGAGGCGCTGGCCGATGTTCACGAACGCGGGCATGACCGGATTACGCGGTCCGAGGACGCGGGCCATCCAGGCGCCGATGTGCGGGCAGGCGACCGTCTGCGGCGGGACGTAGCCGGTGTGCCAGTGGAACTGGTGGCGTGAGTGCAGGATACTGCCGAGGTCGGGCTGCACCGCCGAACGGATGATCGTGCCGCGGTCCATGACCTGCGCGATGTGTTCGAGTCCTTCGCAGATGCGCACGCCATCCACGGAAGTCGGGATCGCGGGGAACGTGCTGAGCACGCGGTCGTAACTGAGGCCCTTCTCGTAAGGTGCGTAGCGCTTCGGATCAAACGTCTCGGGCGCGGCCATGCCGCCCGCGAGCCAGATCAGGATGACGGAATCAGCGGTCGCGGTCGGCTGCACGATCTTCTCGCTCTCGGCGAGGAGACGCGGGGCGCCCATCGAGAGCGTCGCAGCGCCGGCGGCGGCGAGCATCCGGAGGAATTCACGCCGGGCCAGCGACTCGGGCAAGGACGGATCAAGCGGCAGCGGAGAGGACATGGGGTTCAGCGGATGGTCTGGAATTCAGGGAGCATGCAGACGGCCCAGAGGAGGTCGGCGATGCCTTGCTCAGAAAGGTCCGCGCCGACCATGCCGGCGGCGACCTTGAGTTCGGCAGGCGCGGGCTCGCGGCAGAGCGCGGAGAGGTAGAGCCAGCGCGCGAGTTCTTCCGGCGAAGCCCACGCACGGCGCTTCAGCTTAGCGGCGCCGGCGGCGAGGAGGTTCGTCAGCGCCTGGCCGTTGGAAAGGTCGATGGCTTCGAGCGTGCTGAGCTCGTTGGGGCGCATCGAGACGATCTGTTCGCGGTTCGGCCGGCCGAGCGCGCGTTGCAGGAGGTCGGACTTCACGAGGCCGGCGCGCGCGGGCAGGCTGCTGGTGCCTTCGACGCCGGCGAGCATCTCGGCCATGCGGGATTGCGCCTTGCGCCAGGCTTCACCCTTGACGGTCGCGACAGGCTGCCAGACGGGCTCGGCGGATTTGGCCTTACCCTTGCCAGCCGCAAAGACGCCGCGGGCGTTGGGTACGCTCGTCGTCCATTCCCACGAGGCATCAGTGGCCATCTTCACGCGGGCGCCACCCTTGAGCGTGACGTTCGCCTGGAAAAAGAGCGCGGCGATGTTCGGACCGGAGCCGGCGTTGCGGCCGATGACGACGATCTGGTTCGTTCCCTTGAGGAGCGAGACGGAGAGGTCGAAGTTCTGCGGGTCGTCCCAGTTGTCGCCGGTGCCGATCTTCTTGCCGTTCACGAAGAGTTCGAAGCCGTTGTCGCAGGTCACGACACAGGTCGCGTCATCGACGTCGGCGGCGAGCACGAGCTGACGGCGGAAGGTGCGCGTCTCACCCGCGGCGGGGACGCGGCCGCCGGCGATGTCGCCCGACCAGATCGGCACGGCAATCAACGGCTCAACGACGGGTTTCTTGACGGCGGCGACGGTCGGCGCGGCGCGCGGTACCTTGAGCTCGATCTTCGCCGGCGTGGTTCCGGTCAGGCGCCAGATGGCGTCGACGAACTGCTCGGCGGTCAGCCGCTTGGCGCGTGGACCGCGGTAGGCGTAGCCCTTGTCGTCGGCGCCCCGCGCGAGGACTTCAGCCCGGGACTGGTAAGCCTGCGAGGTGGCGATGAACGCGAGCACGGCCTTGAGGTCGTAACCAGACTCGACGAGACGGTTGGCGAG
Source organism: Opitutales bacterium (assembly GCA_044361555.1). Classification (GTDB taxonomy): domain Bacteria; phylum Verrucomicrobiota; class Verrucomicrobiia; order Opitutales; family UBA953; genus UBA953. The sequence goes on along the minus strand of JBIKIO010000006.1, from coordinate 9,279 downwards.
CACGTCGAGGAGGTCCTGGTTCCATGGCTCGGTCTGCATCGCGTCGACCGGGTGCACGATGCCGCGTCCCATCAGCCGATGCCAGAGGCGGTTGACGATGGTGCGTTGGTACCGGCCGTTCTCCGGATGGGTGATGAGCGCGGCAAGCTGGGCGAGGCGCTCCTCGCGCGGCTTGGCGGGATCGACCTGACCGAGCTCCGGATAAGGCCAGGCGGCCACGGCCGGCTTGCCGGTCGGGATGTCGCAGCGGACGAGTTCCATGGGCCGGTTCGCGTAGATGGCGGCGAGGCCGTAGGCGTCGCGCAGCTTCCAGCGGTCGGTGAAGCTGTCGTGGCACGAGGCGCACTTCATGTTGATACCGAGGAACGTCTGCGAGACGCTCTGCGAGAACTGCAGCTCGGGGACCTGACCCGCGCTCACCGCGCCGCGCCAGATGATGCCCTTGGCGAAGCCTTCGCTGTCGGCGGAAGGCGCCACGAGTTCGCGCGTGAAACGGTCATACGGTTTGTTCGTGAGCAGGGACAGATAGAGCCAGCTGGTGATCTGCTTGCGACCGCCGTCGATGTAGCCGGTGCCGGCGTAATCATTACGCAGCAGGTCGTTCCAGAAGACCATCCAGTGGTCGGCGTAATCGACGTCACGGGCGAGGAGCGCGCGTACGAGCGCCTCGCGCTTATCGGGACGCGTATCGACCGCGAAGCTGCGGGCTTCTTCGGCGGAAGGCAGCAGGCCGACGAGATCCAGCATCACGCGGCGCTGGAAGGTGGCGTCGTCCGCCGGCGGCGGGGTCGACGCACCCTTGGCCGCAAGCCAGCCGTCGAGCACGCGGTCGAGCGGATGCGCACGTCCGGCTTTCGCCTCGGGCAGCACGGGCTTGCGAGGGCGCAGCGGCGGCTCGAAGGCTGGCTGCTTGAAGGCAAACCCTTCGGTCCAGACGGCACCCTGCTCCACCCAGGCGCGGAGCGTGGCGACCTCGGCGGGGCTGACGCGCGCACCTTTCGGCGGCATACGTTCGTCGGGATCGGCGCTGACGACGGAGGCGAGCAGGCGTCCCTTCGACGCCTGACCAGGAAAGAGCACCGCGCCGTTCTCGCCGCCTTCGAGCAGCGTGGCACGGGTGTTCATCGAGAAGCTGCCCTTCTTCTTGTCGCCGGTGTGGCACTCGCCGCAGTGCTTCCTCAGGATCGGCACCACCTCATGAGCGAAGTCGACCGGCGCCGCCCCGAGGGCGGTCGTCAGGAAGAAACCGGCGAGCAGCGGACCACGCATCAGCAGGAAGGCCTCAGGGGACGAAGACGACCGCGGCGGAGGCCGGGGCTTCGACCGCCTGCTTGGTGTCGGTGAGCTTGCCGTCGCGGCCGATCTTGTAGGCATTGAGCGTGCCGGACTTCTGGCCGGCGCAGACGAGCCAGCGACCGTCGGCGCTGAGACCGAAGCCGCGCGGCGTGGCCGGCGTGCCGAGCACGTGCTGGAGGAGAGCCAGCTTGCCGTCCTGGGCGATCGAGTAGACGGCGATGGAGTCATGGCCGCGGTTCGACACGTAGAGGGTCTTGCCGTCGGGGCGGACGAAGATCTCGGCGGTGGAAGCACCCTTGGTCTCCGCGCCGGCGGGCAGCGTCGGCAGGCTTTGGATCTGATTGAGGCCGCCGTTACCTGCGACCGAGAAGGCGACGACGTTGAGACCCATCTCGGTGTTCACGTAGGCGAAGCGACCGCTGGGATGGAAGGCGAGGTGGCGCGGGCCTTCGCCGGCGGTGACGCGGCCGGACTTCGGCTTATTCGCCGTGAGCAGGCCTTTCTCGGCGTCGAACTTGAAGATGAAGATGTCATCCGTGCCGAGGTCGGCGACGTAGGCGCGGCCGTTCTTCGGATGGAAGTAGACGCCGTGGGCGTGCGGACCGGACTGACGGCCGGCGTTCGGGCCCGTACCGACATGCTGAATCGAAGAGCTCGCGGGCGCGAAGGAACCGTCGGCTTTGATCGGCAGCGCGGTGGTCGAACCGGAGCCGTAGTTCACGACGACCAGGTTCTTCCCGGCGGCGTCGACGACGAGGTGCGTCGGGCCCTTGCCCTTGGAAGCCTCGGTGTTCAGCAGACGGAGCTTCTCGCCTTCGACGGCGTAGGCGGCGACGGCGCCTTCGGCGGCCTCAGCGGTGGCGTAGAGGAACTTGGAGTCCGGGCTGAGCGCGACGTAAGAAGCGGACTTAGCTTCGGCGGCGACGGTCGGCGCGGAGATTTTACCGGTCTTGCCGTCGAGCACGCAGCGGAGGATGCCCGGGGCCTTGGCGCCGGAGGTGCCGACGTAGAAGACATACTGGGCAGGAGCGGTGGTATCGGCGGACTGACAACCGACGAGCGCGGCGGCGAGCGCGGCGAGGAGGAGGCGGGGGGTATTCATATGGGAAAAATCAGGCAGGGCTCAGCGGCCGGTCCACCAGCCGTCGAGCTGGGTCATGAGGCGCTTCACGTCGTCGGGACGTTCGGCGGCGAGATCGCGTAGCTCATGCGGATCGGCCTTGAGGTCGAAGAGGCGGGGCGGCTCCGTGGCGTCGGCCGAACCCTGCTGAGTGCCGCCGGTCTTGAGTCCGCTGGAGACGATGAGCTTGAGGTCGCCGGCGACGAGCCAGCGATAACGCAGGCTGGCCGCGGGGCGGGCGAGATCGAGGATATCGTGGGTCGAGTTCTGGCCGGCGACGAACGGACGCGCCTTCAGGGCCGCGTCATCGAGCAGGTCGAGGCCATCGCCGTCGGCGGGCACCGGAGCGCCGACCAGCCTCAGCAACGTCGGCATGATGTCCACCGCGCTGGCGGCTTCGGTCATGACGGTCGGCTTGATATGCCCGGGCCAGCTGACGAAGATCGGCGTGCGGACGCCGCCGTCGAAGGGCGACTGCTTGGAGCGCTCGAAGTCGACCGAGGGCTTGTCCGTGCGCGGAATCCAACCGTTGTCGGCGACGTAGAGGATGATCGTGTCACGCGTGAGGCCTTCTTTTTCAAGGTGGGCGCGGATCTCGCCGATGGTCTCATCGAACCACTCCACCATGGCATGGTATTTGGCGGCCTGCGGCGTCGGGGATTTGTCGCGATACTTGGCGAGGAGGCGCTCCGGCGGCGTGTGTGGGTCGTGCGGCATCATCGGCGCATACCAGGCGAAGAACGGCTTCCCATCCTTCTTCGCGCGGCTGATGAAATCGGTGAGGGGCGCCAAGGTCTTGCGGCCGATGTCGAGGCCCTCGTCGCCGTGGCGACCGCCCTTGGTCATGCCTTCGGTGAAGCCGCCGGTCTGATACGGGCCCATCCACCACTTACCCGTCTGCAGGCTCACGTAACCCTGCTCACCGAGGAGGCGGGGCAGGATCGGCGATTCCTGGAAGCGCTTGATCATCTGGGCGCGACCATCGAGGAACGCGGCGTTCTTCTGCTTCGCCGCGGCGGCTTTGGCGGCGCCCTTGGTGCCAGCCGGGACGGCGGCCCGGACGAACGGGTCGTTGCCGGTGAGTCCGTGACGGTGGACATGCCGGCCGGTCAGCATCGAGGCGAGGCTGGGGCCGCAGAGGGAATTGGTGACATAGCCGCGAGGGAAGAGGCGCGACTCCGCCGCGAGCTTATCGAGGTGCGGCGTGCTGACCGCCTTCGAGCCCATGAAACCATAATCGAACCAGGCGTGGTCGTCCGAGACGATCATCAGGATATTCGGGCGCTCTGCCGCCGACAGCGACAGGCCGAAGCAGGCGAGTACGGCAACGCAAAGGGGCAGCAGGCGGGGCATGCCTTATAGACTCCCCAAACCAACGGCCGTTCCCACCCAAAAAATCGCCCAATCTCGGTCGTTTACCGGAGCCCGCCGGAAAGCTTGCTCCACCCCCTTTGACGGACGCCCGAACCCGGGCATAATGGCCGACGCACCGCCACCCTCCCCCACGGCGGCCCCACCCTAGAGGACACCCTCTAGAAAATATAATACGTTTTTATCTGACTGATTTTCAGTCACTTATGTAAAGGCATCCCCGAATACCCCCTTTTTCAGCCCTATATATACAGGCCCCTTTCTTTTTCCATGATCAACCACATCCCGCACCGCACCGCCAAGACCGACGCCCTCACCTCCCTCCTCCGCTCCGACTTCCCCGATCTCGGGGAAATCGAGGTCAGCCTCCTCGAGACGGCCCCCGACCGCTCCGGCGAGGCGGACAGCCTGACGGTCTACCTCAACCAGGCCGCCCGCTGGCCCCGACTCAGCGCCGACGAGGAACTCGCACTCGGCCACCGTATCAAGGCGGGCAAGCACGCCGACGGCAGTCTCTCGCCGGCCGGCCAGGCCGCGTTCGACGAACTCGTGAGCCGCAACCTGCGGCTGACGTATCACGCCGCCAAACTGATCCGCGTGCCTCGCGAGGAGATGATCGAGCTCGTCGCCGCCGGCAACTTCGCGCTCATGGAGGCAGCCCGCGCCTTCGACGCCGACCTCGGTCACCGCTTCAGCACGTATGCGTTCTGGGGTATCCGCAGCGCGGTGTTCCGCCACCTCAACTTCCTGCGCCGCACGGTGCGCCTCCCGCGTAACCTCCACGAGCAGATGGCCAAGCTCCGCAAGGCCGAAGCCGCCCTCCTCCAGGAGACCGGCCGTGAAGCGACCGAAGCCGAACTGTCCGACGCACTGGAGTGGACGCCCGAGAAGATCGTCGAGCTGCGCTGCTACCAGCAGCACGGCCAGTCGCTGGACGCGCCGATCGGCGAAGACAGTGACACGACCTTCGGCGATACGCTCGCCGACCCGGAAGCCTCGACGCCGGCCGCCTATGCCGAAGCCTCCGACCGCCAGGCCGCGCTGACCGAAGTGATGGCCCAGCTCACGCCCCGCGAACTCGAAGTGATCCGCGCCCGCGCCGGCCTCGACGGCGAGGAGCTGACGCTCGACGCCATCGGCCGTCGTCACGGCGTCTCCCGCGAACGCATCCGCCAGATCGAAGCCGAAGCCATCCGTAAGATGCGCCACGGCATCCGGCGCTGAGCCGGGTCTTGTGTCCGGAGGAAGGCATGCCATCTTGCAGGCGTGCCTTCCTCCGCGCATCGCCTGCTGCTCCTCGGCCTCTTCGGTCTGCTCGGACCGAACCTCGTTGCCCAGCAGGCCGAGCCCTTCGAAGAGCCGCCGATCAAGTATTCAGCCACTGAAGCCAAGGATCTGGCGACGACCCTGAACGCCGCGCATCAGGCGCGCGCCAACGCCATCCGCTCCCTGCCGGCGAAAAAACGTCTGCAGTGGCTGCTCGATGAATTCAAGGTCCCGGCTGAGTCCCAGCTCTTCGTGTTCAGCAAGACGAGCCTCCAACGCGACCTCATCACGCCCGAGACGCCCCGCGTGCTCTATTTCTCCGACGAAGCCTACGTCGGCTGGGCGCCCACCGGCGCGTTCGAGGTGACGGTCTTCGATCCGCAGCTCGGGGCGACGTTCTATGTCTTCGATGCGCACGAGACCGGTAAGGCGCCTTTGCTGGTGCGGGACAACGACTGCCTGCTCTGCCACGCCCGCCACGAACATACGCCCACCTTGCGCACCCGCACGGTCTTCCCTGATGCGCGCGGCGAACCGCTCGGCGGCTCGGGGAGCGCCAATATCATGCCGTCCACCCCGCTCGAAGAACGCTGGGGCGGCTGGTATGTCACCGGCGGCGGGCCTGGCCTGCGTCACCGCGGCAATCTTACCGGGCGGAAGATCGAAGACTTCGAAGGCCCGTCGGCCCAACCGACCCGCAACCTCACCTCGCTCGAAGGCGTCGCGGACACGCGCCGCTATCTCCTGAAGACGAGCGACGTCGTCCCGATGCTCCTGCACGACCACCAGGTCCACGTGCACAACGTGATCTCCACCGCCTTGCAGGACGCCCGCATCGCGCTCCATCGCTGGCCGGCCATGCGCGCGATCCTCGGCCTGCCCGCTGACGCCCCGCCGCAGGGCTCCTGCGTCGTGGTCTTCGAAAGCCAGGCGGAGAAGCTGCTCGATGCCCTGCTCTGTCGCGACGAAGCCACCTGGCCGGACGACGCACTACGCTCTGACGGCGTCTTCGCCGCCGCCTACGCCAAGAGCCGCAAGCCCGACCCGCAAGGCCGCTCCCTCCGCGACCTCGAACTGCGCACGCGCCTCTTCCGTTACCGTTGCAGCCCGCTCATCTACTCCGAAAGCTTCACGCACCTACCCCGCCAGCTCCGCGAAATCACGCTATTGCGTCTCTCGGCCGGCCTCCGCGCTTTCCCGCCTTCGCCGGCCTTCGGCCACCTCGAGGAAAAGGAACGCGTCGCGATCCACGAGATCCTGACGGCCACCCTGCCCGACCTGCCGGCCGGCTGGGGTAAGTAAGGGCGGCACAAAAAAGGTCGGCCCTCGACGAGGACCGACCTTCAATTCAGCCACAGGGAGACTTACTTGGCGAGCGCAGCGAGCTTCTCGCGGATCGCGTCAGCTTCGATCTGATAGGCGGCCGCGTTCAGGTGCAGCAGGTCAGGCATGACCGACTTCTCCAGGGTCCCGTCGGCGGTCAGGAACTTGGCGCCGATGTCGAGGAAGTGGACCTTCTGGCCGTCGTCGAACTTGGCGAGGAGAGCGTTGACCGCCTTGTTCTTGGCGCGGCCTGGATTGTTGGCTTCAGTGGCGCCGCGCGGGAAGATCGCGAGGAGCAGGACCTTGGTGTCAGGCGAACGCTGATGGATGGCGGCGATGATTTTCTTGATGCCGTTGGCGACCAGCTCGGGAGTGTGCGCCGGGTTGCCGACGTTATTGGTGCCGATCATGAGCACGACAGCCTTGGGCTTGATGCCTTCGAATTCGCCGTTCTCGACGCGCCACAGGACGTGCTGGACCTGGTCACCGCCGATGCCGAAGTTGGCGGCCTTGTACTGGCCATACTCTTTTTCGAAGAGGGCCTTATGGCCGTTCCAACCCGCGGTGATGGAGTCACCGAGGAAAACGACCTGCGCTTCGCCCTTCTTGGCGACGGCGACGAAAGATTTATGGGAATTGGCGAAGCCGGTCTGGATCTCGCCGGTCTTACCGTCGAACTTGGGAGCGGCGACATCGGGCTGCTGCGCCGGCAGTTTCACGGCCGGAGCGGCGACCTTCTTAGGGGCGTCTTTCTTGGCTTCTTGGGCGACGACGGAAGCGGCGCCGAGCAGGGAGAGCCCGAGGAGGAGGGACAGGGTGCGTTTCATGGGGTATGGGGGTGGCCGATGTTTTCATCCCGACCAGCGAGGGTGTCAACGCCGGCCACCGATGCTTGCGGTGGGACGAACCCGTGCGGTAGCGTTCGGCATGACCCAACCGCTGCGTTTCGTGACCAAGGCCGAGGCCATCAAGGAAGAGTACAAAGGCCGCACCAATTACTGGCTGACCCGCCCGGAACTCACCGGCGCGAAGGACCTGCAGGTCTGCGAGGCGACCTTGCCTGCCGGCGAAGGCCACGGGTTCCACACTCACCCCGAGCTAGAGGAGATGATCTACGTCCTCGCGGGCGAGGTCGAACAGTGGGTGGAGAAGGAGAAGCGCATCCTGAAGCCCGGTGACGCCGCGCACATCCCCGCCGGCGTCGTACACGCGACCTTCAACGTCTCGAAGTCGGACGCCACGATCCTCGCGATCCTTTCGCCCGGTGCGAGCCGCGGTCCGTTCATGGTCGACGTCAGCGGCGAAGCGCCGTGGAAGGACCTGCGCGCCGGCGCATGAATTTCTTCGCCCGCCATCGCGGCCTGCTCGTCGCCTCGACGCTCCTGCTGACGGGCGCGATCATCCCATGGATGATCTGGGGCGACGCGCTGGACGCGACGTTCACGGTCGAAGGCTCGCGCACGTGGATCGCCGGCTTCGGCGCGGCCGGCGGCCTCGCCGGCGCGGGCCTACTCGTCGCCGACATGGTACTGCCGATCCCGAGCACGCTCGTGATGTCAGCGCTCGGTCTCGCCTACGGCACGCTCGTCGGCGGTCTCTACGCCGCGGCCGGCACGGTCGCGGCCGGCCTGCTCGCCTACGGACTCAGCCGCTGGCTGGGCCGCCCGCTCGCCCTACGCCTAGCCGGCGTCGACGCGCTGGAGTCCGGCGAGAAACTCTTCGCCGACGGCGGCGCCTGGCTGGTGGCCGGTTCGCGTTGCCTGCCGATCCTACCCGAGGCGATCGCGTGCCTCGCGGGACTGAACCGGATGCCCTTCCGCACCTACTTCTTCGCTCTGCTCTGCGGCGGCGTGCCGACCAGCTTCCTCTTCGCCGCGATCGGCGCGCTCGGACAGACCGAGCCCGCCTGGGCGCTGGCGCTCAGCGTGGTCGTACCGGTGCTGCTCTGGCTGCTCGCCCGCCGCTGGCTACGCCGCTGATCAGCGCAGCTCCTTGATCCGGACGTTGCGATACCAGACGCGCTTAGCCTCGTCCTGGAAACCGACGTGGCCCTCGACAGGGCGGTCTTTCATCGGCGAAGCGGCGAGGTCGAGCACGATGGTGCGCTCACCGTTGAAGTCGACGGTGAGGCGGCGGTCCTTGAGCGTCAGGGTGTAGCGGTTCCATTCGCCGGCAGGCTTCACCATATTCTTGGACGCGGCCATGGCGCGGATGATGCCGCCGCAGTCATGGTGACCGGGCTTGGCGAGGCCGTGCGTATCGAGGATCTGCAACTCGATACCCTTCGCGACGGGATCGAGCGGATCGGCGACGCAGAAGAAGACGCCGGAGTTGCCGGTGGGCTCGAACTTGAATTCGAGATCGAGGACGAAGTCGCGATACTTGCGCTCCGTAAAGATATAGGCGTCGAAACGCTTCCAGCCGGTCTCACCCGCGCGCGGCTTCAGCGTGACGGTGCCATCGGTATCGTAGACCCAGTTGCCCTTGGTCTTCCAGCCAGCGAGATCCTGACCGTTGAAGAGAGCAACGAAACCCGAGGCGTCTGCGGCGGGGTGCGGCACGGGCGCAGTGGCAGTGCTCACCGGGTAAGGTTCGGACGCCGCGAAAAGGGCGAAAGGCAGGAGGCAGGCCAACAGGGGTAGGCGGGGCATGCCTTCCGAGGTAGCCATCCGCCGCCAGAGGTCGAGCCACATGTGAGCCCGGGCGAGTTACTAAACGATTACAAATGAAAACGGTCGTAAGGAGATTCCCCTCGCTGGCCGGGGAATAATCATCGATAAGAGGAGCCATGATCGTACCCCACGGTCATATCCCTACCCCTACCCAACTATGAACTGCGTGAAGAAACTCACGGCGGCGCTACTGCTGTCCCTCCCCGCCCTCGCCCGTGCCGGCGAAGCGGA
>JBIKIO010000212.1:0-2830 GCA_044361555.1 Opitutales bacterium | reverse complement strand
CCGGAGGGCCGGAGGGCTCGAGGGCTGGTGGAGGGAGGACCCGAGGACGCGAGGACACGAAGGCCTGATTTTGGTCGGCCGCGGTTGAGCGAGGGCGCTCAACCCTACCGGAAGACAACGGACGCGTCGACGACGCGTCCCTACCCAAGGCGGCTAGGGGCAGCACGGGGTGCTGATCCTTCCTGGATACAAGGATTGCCGGGCCGGTCATCCCTACCCGAGGCCGAGGAGAGCTAGGTCAGCACGCAGTGCTGACCCTACCCATGCAGAGGATGCGGGGTTGAAAGGGGGGCGAGGGGAGGCAGGATGACGGGCGTACCCCAGACCTTATGCGTCCCCCCATCCTGGCTTGTTTGCTGGTCGTTTCCATGGTCGCCGAGCTTTCGGCGGCGCCGCTCAAGGCCGGGGCGGCGGCGGTGGATATCACGCCGAAGGAATTTCCGATGAACATGCCAGGAGGGTTCAGTCCCAGTCCGGCGACCTCGGCCCATGATTCGCTCAATGCCCGGGCCTTGGTCATGGACGACGGCAAGACGCAGTTCGCCTGGGTCGTGATCGATAACCTGGGCGTGCCCAAGAAGGTCGTCGCCGAGGCCAAGGAGCTGGCCGCCAAGGCCACCGGCATCTCGGTGGAGCACATGCTGGTAAGCGGCACGCATACCCATTCCGGCGTGAACCCGGCGGACGAGCCACCCGCCCCGGATGCCAAGCTCTCGGACCGGGAGGCCAAGGCGGCCGCCTATCGACTGGTGATGTTGGAGGGGATTTCGCAGGCCATCATCCGGGCGCACGCGGCCTTGCGTCCCGCGGCGGTGGGCGCCGCCGCGCGACCCCTCACCCATGAGGTCTTCAATCGGCGATGGTACCTCAAAGCCGGCAAGATGCCGCCCAATCCCTTCGGTGAATACGACCAGGTGAAGATGAACCCCGGCACCTCGCCAGACGTGTTGGACCGCCCGGCTGGACCGACCGATCCTGACATCAGCGTCCTCTCCGTGGTCGACGCCAAGCGCAAGCCCCTGGCTTTGTTCGCCAACTACTCCCTCCATTATGTCGGCGGCACGCCGCGCGGGCAGGTCTCGGCGGACTATTATGGGGAGTTTGCCCGGCTCATGCCGTCCCGGCTTGGTGCCGGGGAGGGCTTTGTCGCCGCGATGTCCAACGGTACCTCCGGAGACATCAATAACATCCCCTTCTTGGTCGGTCGGCCGCCGCGGGCGCCTTTCGAGCAGATCCGCATCGTCGCCGGGGAGGCGGCGGACGTCGCCTGGCAGGCCGTACGCGATATCCCCAAGCATCAGAACAACGTCGTCCTCGGAGTGCGCCAGCGGCTCGTCACGCTCAAGTATCGTAAGCCCACGAAGGAGCAGCTGCTCTACGCCCAGGCGACTCTCGCGATCAAGGACAAGGAGGCCATCGCACGTCTTCCGCGGCTTGCCCAGGAATACGCCGCCCGGACGCTGTCGGCGGCGAACCGGCCCGAGGAGACCGTCGATGTCATCCTGCAGACGATCCGCGTCGGGGACGCCGTGCTCTGCGCCGTGCCCTTCGAGACCTTTGCCGAGACCGGACTTGAGTTGAAGCAGAAGAGCCCGTTCGGGCGGACAATCGTCGTCAGCATCGCGAACGGAAAGCACGGCTACCTGCCGACGCCTCGTCAGCATGAGCTTGGGGGCTATGAGACCTGGCTAGGCACGAACCAGGTGCAGAAGGATGCCTCGGAGATCGTCGTAAGGAATTTGGTAGAGATGATGGGGGAGTTGCGCTGAACTCGGCCAAAGGCCGAGTTCAGCGAGGGGGCATGCTGGCAAGGGGACACGGGGACATGGGGCACGCGCTTGCGCGAGGGGGCAAGCTGGCAAGTTGACACGTTGACAAGGAATACAGCGATACAAGCTAGAGGCCCGGAGGCTCAGAGGCTCGGTTGACCAGAAAATCATCTTCGGGTCTCAGGTCTCGGCAATCGGGACTCAGGTACGGGTTGTCAGGTTCGGGTACGGGTGCGGGCCCTGAACCTGTACCTGCACCCGAACACCTGAACACCTGAACCCGGGACCTGACGGCTGAGACCCAGGACCTGAAAATGGGTTAGCAGTAGCACTGTCGTGACGCGGTCCCGACCCTACCCAAGGTATGGACATAAGAAGGGCGCGACTGTGTCGCGCCCTGAAGAGGAGGGGTGAAGGGGGGCTTACTTCTTGTCGCCTTCGAGCTTCTCTTTGAGCTCGGGGTGCTTTTTGAGCACTTTCGCTTTTTCTTCGGGGGTCATCTTGTCGAGGCGTTCCTTCATCTTCGCGCGGAGCTTTTCTTTCTGTTCAGGGGTGAGATCCTCGCCGCGTTCCTTGAGTTTGGCCTTAAGCTTCTCCTTCTGCTCAGGCGTCAGGTTATCAGCGCGCTCTTTCAGGCCGGCCCGGGCCTTCTCGATCTTGGCGGCGACTTCCGGGTGTTCCTTGAGCCAGGCTTGGCGTTCTTCGGGGGACATCGCCTTGATCTTTTCCATGGCCTCCTTGAGTTCGGGGTGCTGCTTGAGGAATTCTTCGCGACGATCGCCGTCGCGCTTGGCGGGGGCGTCCTTGCGGGCGGGCTTGTCGCCTTCCGGGACCGCTTGAGCGGCGGAGGTGGCGAGGAGGAGGGGGAGGAGGGCGAGAGCGAGGAGCGAGATTTTCATGGGTTGGTTACGATGATGAAACACCGAGGGAAGGGGGAAGTTGCGGGGGGCGGAAACGAGGACAGGAGGACCGCTGATTCGTAAAGGCAGTGCAAACGTGCAAATCGGAGCGGAGCTCCTGTGCAAAAGTGCAAAGGTGAGAGACAAGTTTCGGGTGGCGGG
>JBIKIO010000211.1:0-2917 GCA_044361555.1 Opitutales bacterium | reverse complement strand
TTCGAGGTGTCGTAGGCCACGGAACCCTTCTTGGCCACGGCGGCGTTGGCGCTGGTCGTCAGGACGAGGTTGCCGCGGAGACCCTGTTCCTTCCAGGTCTTGAAGGCTTCGTCGGCGACGAGGTAGCTGCCGGTGACGTTGAGGGCGAAGGTGAGGGCCCACTTGTCGTCCGGGATGTGGCCGGTGGTGTCGGGGGAGACGAAGATGCCCGCGGTGACGCAGATGGAGTCGAAACCGCCGTAGGCGAGCGCGACCTGGTCGAGCATCTTACGGATCGAGGCGCGGTCCATGATGTCACCGGCGAGGCCGATGGCCGGTCCGCAGTTGGAGAGGCCGGTACCGGCGACGCCGATGCCGGAGCCGAGCTTGTCGGTGATCTCCTTGGCGGTGGCCTGGGCAGCCTCGACGTTCTTGTCGACGCAGACGATGTGGGCGCCTTCCTTGACGAGGCGATGGGCGGTCTCCTTGCCGATGCCGGAGCCGGCGCCGACGACGATGATGACCTGGCGGGCGAGTTCCTTCTCGGCCGGCATGCGCTTGAGCTTCGCTTCTTCGAGCAGCCAGTATTCGATGTCGAAGGCTTCCTGCTGGGGCAGGGCGATATACTGGTCGATGGCTTCGGCGCCGCGCATGACTTCGACGGCGCAGTTGTAGAACTCGGCCGTGACGCGGGATTCGGACTTATCCTTGCCCCAGGCGATCATGCCGAGGCCGGGGATGAGGACGACGGTCGGGTTCGGGTCGCGCATCGCCGGGGAGTTCGGGCGCTTGCAGGCGTTGTAGTACGCGGCGTAGTCCTTGCGGTACTGCTCAAGCGCGGCGGCGAGCTTGGTCTTCAGCGCGGCGGCGTCTTCGGACTGGGGATTCCAGTTCACGTACAGGGGCTTGATCTTCGTGCGGAGGAAATGGTCCGGGCAGGAGGTGCCGAGCTCGGCGAGGCGCGGGGCGTCCTTCGAGTTGACGAAGCGGAGGATCTTCTCGTCGTCCTGGATGGTGCCGATGAAGCGCTTCTCCATGGAGACCTGGCCGCGGAGCCAAGGCAGGATGGCCGCGAAGGCGGCGTGACGCTTCTCGGTGTCGAGCGTCTGGTAGAGGGCGCCGCCGAAGGCCTTGGCGTCGCCGCCCTTGGCCTGGTACTTGGCGTCGATGTAGGCGCCGGCCTGCTCGATCATGGCGAGGGTCAGCTCATAGCAGGCCTTGTCGTCGTCGGCCCACGAGATGAAGCCGTGCTGGCCCATCATGATAGCCTTGATGGCGGGCTGCTGGCGAGAGATGTCCTGCATGGCGAGGCCGAGTTCGAAGCCCGGACGCATCCACTTCACATAGGCCATCTTGCCGGCGAAAATCTCCTTGGTGAGGGCCTCGCAGTTCTTGGAGGCGGCGATGGAGATGATCGCGTTCGGGTGCATGTGGTCGACATGCTTGCCGGGGAGGAAGCTGTGCAGGGGTGTGTCGATCGACGAGGCGCGCGGGTTGAGGTTGAAGGTGGCGTGGTTATACATGCCCACCATGTCATCCTCTGCCTGGGACTTCAGACCTTTGTCGCCGCGGGCGGCGTAGGAAGCCTGGAGGCCGACGAGTTTGTCCTGATAGAGGGAGGAGAAGTTTTCGCGGTTGCTTGTGCGCAGGTCGCCGCCGGAGCCCTTGACCCAGAGGACCTGAGTGTCGCCGCCGGTGAGCGGATCCTTCTCGACGATCTTGGAGGAGGTGTTGCCGCCGCCGGTGTTCGTGATGCGCTGGTCGGCGCCGAGCTTGTTCGAGCGGTAGACCAGACGGCCGACCGGATCGAGCTTCGCGGCTTCGGCATCATTCCAGAGGTGGGAGACGTACTTGTAGTTGGACATGTGATTACGTGGAAAAGGGTGTGGGTTGAGTAAGGGGTTTTATGACTTCTTTAAACCATTAAACTTGGCTTGGGCGGAGGCCCATGCCGGCGTGGAATTAGGTGTGTAAGTCACTACCTCAAAGGAGTTTCGGACAACCTTGCGCAGTTCGTCGAGGTTCTTGAGCTCCTTCATGGCGATGGCTTGGACGAGGATGTTGCCGGCGGCGGTGGCTTCGACGGGGCCGGCGATGACGGTCCGGCCGGTGGCGTCAGCGGTTGCCTGATTAAGCAAGGCGTTGCGGCAGCCGCCGCCGACGATGTGCAGGCGCTTCAGTTTACGACCGGTGAGTTTCTCCATGCCGTCCATCTCGACGCGATAGAGCAGGGCCAAGGATTCGAGCACGCAGCGCGCGATCTCGCCGTGCGTCTTCGGCACGGGCTGATTGGTCTCGCGACAGAATGCCTGGACCTTAGCGACCATGTCGCCGCGCTTCGCGAAGCGGACGTCATCGGGGCGGATGAACGAGCGGAGCGAAGGCGCCTTGAGCGCGAGCTTTACGATCTCGCCGTAATCAGAGACCTCGCCTTTTTCCATCCACTCGCGACGGCACTCCTGGAGCACCCAGAGGCCGACGAGGTTCTTGAGGAAACGCGAAGTGCCGCCGAAGCCGACTTCATTGGTATACTTCGCCTTGCGGACGGTCTCGTTGACGAGCGGCTTCGGGAGCTCGACGCCGAGGAGAGACCAGGTGCCGGAAGAAAGGTAAGCCCAGTCGTCGCCTTTGGTGGCGGGCACCGCGGCCACGGCGGCGGCGGTGTCGTGGGCGCAGGTCGTGACTACTTCGGCTTTACCAAGCCCGGTTTCCTTGGCGAGGTATGGCAGCATCTTGCCGAGTTTAACGCCGGGGGCGACGGGCTTGGGGAAGATGTGCTTCGGGATACCGAGCTTCTTCAGCACCGGCCAGGCCCAGTCGCGCTTGCGAGTATCCCAGCACTGGCTGCCGGAGATCAGCGTCTCTTCGGCGCGGGCCTTGCCGGTGAGCAGCCACGTGATGTAGTCACCGATGAGCAGGAACTTGTCGGCGAACTGCA
>JBIKIO010000052.1:0-9641 GCA_044361555.1 Opitutales bacterium | reverse complement strand
GGGTCCTTGACGATGTTGTAGCTGAACTCGTCGGTCTCGCCGTAGATCTGGCCGCCCTTGGCGCCACCGCCGGCCATCCACATCGAGAAGCAACGTGGGTGGTGGTCGCGGCCGTAGTTCTCCTTGGTGAGTCCGCCCTGGCTGTAGATCGTGCGACCGAATTCTCCGCCCCAGACGATGAGGGTGTCGTCGAACATCCCGCGCTGCTTAAGGTCCTCGATGAGGGCGTGGCAGGGTTGGTCGATGTCCTTGCACTGGCTGGGCATGCGGCCGCTGACGTTGGAGTGGTGGTCCCAATTATTATGGTAGATCTGGACGAAGCGGACGCCGCGTTCGACGAGGCGACGGGCCATCAGCACGCTGTTGGCGAAACTGCCACGCTTGCGGGCTTCCTCGCCGTAAAGCTTGAAGATATGTTCCGGCTCCTTCGTGAGGTCGGTCAGTTCGGGCACCGAGGCCTGCATGCGGAAGGCCATCTCATACTGCTTGATACGGGTGTGCGTCTCGGGGTCGCCTACGGTCTCGTAGTTGAGGCGGTTGAGCTGGTTGATGCCATCGATGGTCTGCTTACGCATATCGTCGGGCACGCCGGGCGGGTTGTTGATGAACAGGATCGGGTCGCCCTTGCTGCGGAAGGAGACGCCGGCGTGTTCGCCCGGCAGGTAGCCGCTGGACCAGAGGCGGCTCGAGATAGCCTGTTCCTGGTCGCGGTTGGTCGGGGTCGCGATGAGCACCACGAAGTTCGGCAGGTTATCGTTCTCTGAGCCGAGGCCGTAGGAGGCCCATGAGCCGAGGCAGGGACGGCCCGTGATCTGGTTGCCGGTCTGCATGGCGCAGATGGCGGGCTCGTGATTGATCGCCTCCGTGTTGAGCGAGCGCATCCAGCAGATCTCATCGGCGTGCTTGCCGAGGTTCGGGAGCAGGTCGGAGTTGAGCCACATGCCGCACTGCCCGAACTGGGAGAAGTTATACTTCGAAGGCGCGACGGGGAAGCGGGCTTGGCCGCTGGTCATGGTCGTGAGGCGCTGGCCGCTGCGGATGCTCGCAGGCAGGTCCTTGTCATACATCTCCTTCATCTTCGGCTTGTAGTCGAAGAGGTCCATCTGGGCGGGGCCGCCGACCATGTGGAGGTAGATGACGCGCTTGGCCTTGGGCAGGTGTTGCGTGCTGATGGCGCCCGGCGCGGCATGAGCCATCGTGCGGCCGAGCAGGCTGGTGAGTGCGGCGGCGCCGAGGGCGTTGGCGCCCGTGCCGAGGAAACGGCGACGGGTCTGGAGGGTGTTCCACTCGTGGAGGATGGACATGGCGATTATTTGTTAAGGATTTCGTCGAGGTTCAGGAGCTGGCTGCAGAGCATCGTCCAGGCGGCCAGTTCGGTCTTGGGCAGTTTCTCGTCGGCCTTCGCGTCGCCGATTCCGAGGAGCGCGGCGGCGTCGTCGGGCTTGGCGACGTAATGAGCGCGGAGCTTGCCGAGGCTGTCTGTCAGGATCGCCGTCTCGGCGGGCTTGAGCGGCCGGCAGAGTGCGCGTCGGGCGGCGGCGTCTAGGCGGGCGAGGTCGTCGCCGCCGGCCTGCAGGGTATGCTGGGCGAGGATGCGTGACGATTCGACATACTGCGGATCGTTGAGCATGACCAGCGCCTGGAGCGGCGTGTTGGTGCGGTCACGGCGGACGCAGGTGACTTCGCGCGAGGGGGCGTTGAATAGGTCGAGGCTCGCGGGCGGGGCCATGCGGCGCCAGTAGTTATAGAGCGAGCGGCGGTAGAGGTTTTCTCCCGTGTCGGCCCGGTAGGCCTGGATGCCGACGCCGACGACTTCCCAGATGTTTTCGGGTTGGTAGGGCTTCGTGCCCGGTCCGCCCATGCGGGGCGAGAGCGTGCCGCTGACGGCGAGCGCCTGGTCACGGAGCATCTCGGCGTCCATGCGGAAACGGGGACCACGGCTGAGCAGGGAGTTGTCGCGGTCCTTCTCGACCTTCTCCTTGGTGGTGAGGGCCGCCTGACGATAGGTCGCACTGGTGAGGAGCTGCTTATAGAAGCGCTTCACATCCCAGCCGTGCGTGCGGAAATCGATGGCCAGCCAGTCGAGGAGTTCGGGGTGGGAGGGCAGGCTGCCCATGATGCCGAAGTCTTCGGAGGTCTCGACGAGGCCGGTCCCGAAAAGTTCCTGCCACATGCGGTTGACCGTCACGCGGGTGGTCAGCGGGTTTGCGTCACTTATGATCCATTTCGCCAGACCGAGGCGGTTGCGCGGAGCGTCCGCGGCGAGCTTGCCGAGGGCGGAGGGAATCTCGGCCGGGACGGCGTCGCCTTTCTTGTCATACGCGCCGCGGATGAGGATGTTGGCCATCGCCGGGCTATCCATCTTCTCTTCCTGGACGTGGGTCAACGGACTGCGGCCGCGGATGGCCATCTGCTCGGCGGTCAGCTTCGCGACGGTGTTCGCGGCTAGTTTGAAGGGCTCGTGGCGGTTGAGCAGGAAGTGCTCGCGCAGGGCTTCCTTCTGCTGGGCGTTGGGCTTGCCGGCGAGCGACTGACGGAGAGTGGCCAGCTTCGAGAGGGTCGTCACCTCGCTCGGGGCGAGGGCGCGGGCGTAGAGGAAGACATCCTGGATCGAACCATGGAACGCTTCGCTCTGGCTGCGCTGGCCGATGCGGGTCGGGGTGGCGGCCTTGGTGTCTGTCTTGAGCTTATCGATCTCCGCGCGGGTCTCGGCGAGGACGCCGTTGACGTAGATCTTGACGCCCGCGGCCTTGCCGCTGCCGTCGTAGGTCATGAATACGTGCTGGTAGGCGGTGTTGATCGGATTACGGAAAGTCGTGACCTTGATGGCATCGTCGGGCCACTTGCTGATGACGTAGACTCCGATGTTCTTGCCGTTCTGGAAGAGATTCCAGCCTTGCGACCCCTTCGGGTCGTCCATGCGCGCGATGATCGCTCCCGTGCCTTCGGCCTTGTCGGCCTTGATCCAGGCGCCGGCGGAGAAAGCCTGCTTGGTGCTGAAGTTGCCAGCCTCGCCGAGGACGAGGTGGGAGCCTTTCTTGAAGACGGGCGCCGGACCGGTCTTGCCGTTCTTCATCCAGGCGATCGGCTCGCCGGCGGCGGTCGTCCCGGCGGGCAGGCCCTTGCCTTCGTTCAGGGCGAGGCGGGTGACGAGGTCCTTGGCCGGGATGTCGGCGTCGAGGTCGGCGGGCTTGGCCTTGGCGAACCACTGTTCGAAGAGGGGCGTGCCGAGCTTACGGGCCGCGGCGACCTGCTCGTTGCCCTTGGCGATTTCGCCAGGGAGGGCATCCCAGCGCGGGCGATCGGCGTCGGAAGGCAGGTAGAGCACCGGGCCGCGACCGTCCTTCACGTTGCCGTCGAGACCACCTTGGGTGGTGTTCCGGAAGAAAGCGGCCATCGCGTAGAAATCCTTCTGCGAGAACGGGTCGAACTTATGGTCGTGGCACTGGGCGCAGTTGGTGGTGAGGCCGAGGTAGACCCAGCCCATCGTCTGCACGCGGTCAGCGGCATAGTTAGCGAGGTTCTCTTCGACGATCGTGCCGCCCTCGTTGGTCGTCGGGTTGCAGCGCTGCAGGCCGGTGGCGATGCGCTGTTCTTCGGTCGGGTTAGGGAGCAGGTCGCCGGCGAGCTGCTCGACCGTGAATTGGTCAAAGGGTTGGTTGCGGTTGAAGGACTTCACGACCCAGTCGCGGTAGGGCCACATCTCGCGGTAGGCGTCGAAGTGCAGGCCGTGGGAGTCGGCATAGCGGGCGGCGTCGAGCCAGTAGCGGGCGCGGTGTTCGCCGTAGGCCGGCAGGGCCATCAGCTCATCCACCAGCGTGGAGAGCTGCGCGTCGTTGAGGCGGCTGCCGTCCTTGGGCAGGTGCTTGGCGAGGAGGGCCGGGGAGGGCGGCAGGCCGGTGACGTCGAGGCTGACGCGGCGGATGAGCGTGGCGGCGTCGGCTTCGGGCGCGGGCTTGAGGCCGGCGGCGTCGAGCTTGGCGCGGACGAAGCGGTCGATCGGGTTCTTGGCCCAGCTGTCGTCAGAGGTCTTCGGCAGGGGGGTCTTCTGCGGAGACACGAGCGACCAGTGCGGCTGCCAGGGTGCGCCCTGTTCGATCCAGCGACGCACGAGCGCGATCTCGGCGGGCTTCAGCTTCTTGTGGGTTTCCGGCGGAGGCATGATCTCATCCTCGTCCTTGGAAAGCATGCGCTGGTAGAGGGTGCTCTGGTCAGGCTTACCCTTGATGATCGTCGGCGGCTCTTCCTTGCCTTTTTTGTCGACGCGGGCGGCGAAGAAGCCGGCTTCGGTGTCGAGTCGCAGGCCGGCCTTACGGGTGCCGGGATCCGGACCGTGGCAGTGGAAACAGTTTTCGGCGACGATCGGGCGGATGTCGCGGTTGAACTGCACGTCGTCCGCCGCGTAGGCCGCGGACAGGATGAGGGGCAGGAGAGCCAGGAAGGGCTTACGCATGGGAAGGGGTGTCTTGAATAAAAAGTGAATAAGGACAGAGGGGAAGCCGGATTACCCTATTTCTGATTAAGATATGGGGTCTGGTCGGGTTGTTCCCTGCCTAGGTATTAAATACCACTCAAGATCGTCCTCATTAGCATCGATTAGGGGTAGTCGGCCCCGGCCCGAGCCCGCGCTTGGTTACGCGCTGCGGGCTGCCTGAACTGGTTATTTGACCTTCCCAGTGGCCCCGAGTGACCAGACCCGCACCTTGGCGTTCGGAGCCGGCTGGGTCTTAGGTGAGGCCAGCTCGATCCGGACCTTATGCGGGCCTTGAGGTAGTCCTTCGGCCAAGGGTAGTCGGTTGGGGTTCCGTTTCAACGGGCGAGCGTCGCCGCCGTCGATCCGATAGGTGGCCAGAGGCTCGGCATCGGCGTCGATTTCGTAACCCACGAAGAGCAGTTCTCCGTCGAAGCTGAACTCAATCGCCCCGCCGGCGGCCGGGCTTTCCCACTTGGACTTATCGGCATTCGTGGTCCAGCCGTGGTTCGCGGTCGGCTGCAGGTCGGCGTATTGAGCGTAGCGGCAGTCGACGAAGAGGTCGGAGATCATCGGCGCAGGCAGCGTCGTCGGGATGGCGGCGGGAGCCGGCTGGTCTTTGACCCGTTGGAGGAGCGCGACCAGCAGTTCCGAGGCAAGGATGTGGCCGGTGTCGTTCGGGTGGACGACATCGGCATACATCGTCTCCCACTGGACGCGACCGCTGTAGATTTCCGGCCACCACGCATCTCGGAAGCTGACCATCGGCAGGTCATAATGGCGGCCTAGCATGTGCTGGGTCTCCTGGGCGTTCTCTCCCTTGCGCTGCATGAAGAACAGCTGCACGACGGCAGGTTGTTGCGGGGCGCGGAGGATCTGGCGAAGCACCCCTTCGTAGCTGGCCCAGAACATCGGCACGGGGTGATTGTCGTTCACGGCATACTCGACGATGACCAGGTCGGGCTGCTTGCTCAGGACGTCGCGCTGGACGCGCATGGCGCCGTAGAGGGAATTCGTGCCACCGATGCCGGCGTTGATGAAGCGCACCTTGGCTTGAGGGAAGGTCTGACTGAACCAGACGGCGACCCGGGCGACGTAGCGGTTCTTCGGGTCCTTGGTCTGCAGGCCGCCGGCGGTGATCGAGCCGCCGATGGCCGCGATGCAGATCTCTTCGCCGCGCCGGGCTTTCGCCATCACGGCCGCCAGCCGGGCGGTGTCACCTGGCGAGACAAGACCACGGTCGCGGATGGCCGGCGTGGTCACCGGTTCCGCCGCCTGCAGGTCGCGGAGGGGCGTCAGTGCTAAGAGCGCAACGCAGGTAGTCAGGAGGAGGCGGGCCGTAGGCTTCATGGTTATTGCCTTAGCGGGAGCGGGCTTACTTCTTGGCCGATTCCCGGGTCAAGGCTTCGAGGTAGTCGAGCAGGCTGGCGAAGTCCTGAAGGTTAAGGTTGGCCACCAAGCCGGCTGGCATGAGGGACACGGTCTCGCTTTTCTCGCGTTTGATGATGTCGGCCGTGCGGACGGTGAATTCCTGTGAGGCGATATTGCGGAGCGATACCTTGTCGTCGGCTTCGAAGGTGACGAATCCCGTGAGCACGGTCCCGTCCTTCATGGTCAGCGTGTTGGTCGCGAAGCCCTGGGCGATGGTCTTGCTCGGGACCAGGATGCTTTCGGCCAAGGCGACTCGCTGATAGGTGTTGGCGATGTTGCCGAGGTAAGGGCCTTTCAGCGGATCGGTGACCTTGACGGTATGGCAAGCCACGCAGCCTTGCTGGCTGAACAGTTGTTCGCCGCGAAGGACGTCACCTCGGAGCTTGCCGATGGCGGTGAGGACGTCGGCGATCTTCATCGTGCCGATGGTCGGCGAAGGCGCGGCCTTCAGCTTAACCGGGTCGACCTTGATCGCGAAGAAGGTGTCCTTGGCTGCTTTCACCACGGCCGTGTCCTGGCTGTCGAGCAGCGGAAGCAGCTGGGAAGCGAAGGTGCTGTCTCCGCCCATGCGCATGGCTTCCATGATCTGGAGGGTGCGCGCCGGGTCTTTGAAGCCGGCCTCGATGGCTAGGCGGGCGGCGTCGCGAGGCTCGGGAGAGCCGAACTTGCGGCCGGCGATCCTGAGCAAGGCCACGTCCGCGAAGACAGAAGCCTTACCCTGCCTTGCGAGGGCGATTTCTTCAAAGACGACGTGCTGCTGGTCGAGCTTGGTCGAGGCGAAGAAGTTCGCGCGGGCGCCTTCGATCTCGATGCGCCCTGCGGAGGTACGCCTCAGCCACTCCCCATGGAGGACTCCCAGCATCGTGACGCTGGTGCGGAGGGCTTCGGCGTCGTCCACGTTGCTCAGCGCCCGGATGGCCTGAGCACGTTCGCTGTCCTTCGCCTTGTCGTCGCGGGCCAGCGCAATCAGCAAAGGCAGGGCTTCGACCGGGGCGCTTTCGCTCTGTTGAGCAAACTGCTTGGCGAGGGTGGGTACGAGCGACGCATCCGTCTTGGCGAGTTTGACCAGCTTGGCCGTGGCATCGCCCGGCTTGATGCGATGGCGGGCGAACTCGGCGCTCAGGAATTTCGCTTCTTCCGCTTCCGCGGCGCTGAGCACGGCGAGCAGGGCGGCGTTGATACGTTTGGTCTCGCTCCATTCGGCGAGGGAGAAGTAAGGGCCGCGCGAGTCGGGGCGCGTGCCCCAGCTGCCGCCTTTCCAATCCGGATTTTCCAACGCGGACAATCGGCACAGGGCGACCAGCAAGGGTTTGCGTCGCGAGCTGTCGGTGGTCTTGCCGAGACGCGCCAGGATGCCGTCCACGACGGTCGCGCGGTGCGATACGCTGAGCACGTGGAAGGCGCCCGCTTGCTGTGCCGGCGAGGCTCCGGCGTCATCGATGACGCTGAAACTGATCTTACCGTCGTCGAGTCTGCGCATGGCTTGCATGGCGGTATGGGCGACGATGGGGTCCGCATCTCCCAGCAAGGGCGCCAGCGCCGTCGCGTGCGCGACGTTTCCTAGTCTGGTCAGCGAGACGATCGCCTCGCGGCGCGTGCGGGCATCCGCGGACTTCAATGCGGCGAGGATCGGATCGGGTGAGATGTCGCCGAGCTGGTCTTCGCGGTCGGTGAGCGCCCGCAAAGCCCAGGCGGCGATCGTCGGGTCGCCAGCGAGCTTGGCGATGGACGCATGGGAGGCCTGGCCTCGGATCTGTTTCAGCGCGAACAATGCGGCGATACGCGAGGGGAGGGGTTTGGCGATGTCTGCGGCCAGTGCCTCGAGGGAGTCGGCCGAGCCTTGGGCGATGAGACTGCGCTGGGCGGCCAGACGCGTGCGGTGGCTGGGACTCTCGAGCAATTTGCGCAGGACGGCCGGGCTCGCCGTGCGTAGGTCGGGCAGGGGGCTCGGCTGGGAACCCGTCGGGACGAGTCGCACGAGGTAGCCGACTTCGGGTCCGACATACGAGAACGTCGCGCCTTTCCAGCTGGCCACGTAGAGCCGGCCCATGGCGTCGACATCGAGGTCGTTGACCCGGGTGGCGCCGAAGAACTCCCGTTGGTCGGTCGCGAAGGTCGCGCCCTTGGGGGTGAGACCGTGGCGGAAGATCCGATTCCGCCCCCAGTCGCAGGTGAAGGGTGCGTTGTTCCACTCCTTGGGCAGGCCGGGTTCGTCGATCCAAGCCGCACCCATGCCGCTGCCGCCGCCGTAGATATCGAGCGGGGCGATGGTCTCGTCCGTGAAGTTCTTGAAGAGCGTCGGGTAGCCATGTTCGCCGAGGGCCGTGGCGTGATGGAAGCGGACGTCCCAGCCGTCGCCGTCGTTGGTGTTATCGCGGGCGAAGACGTCGAGGAGCGGGCTGACGGCGGCTTCGAGGATATTACGCGTGCCGCGTGAGAAGAGTTCGAGGCCGGTGCCGTCCGTGCGCACCCTGACCACGCCGCCGGCGCGGAGGGTCAGTTTGCGTCCATCGGTGCCTTCGGCGTTCAGCATCCCGAAGTCACCGATGGCGCAATAGAGCCAGCCGTCCACGCCCAGTTCGATGCCGTTGGAGGCATGGTCGATGGAGCGGTCTTTGATCCCGAAGCCGATGTTCTTCACGAGCACGCGTTGTTCGTCGGAGACGCCGTCGCCGTCCTTGTCGATGAAGACGCTCAGGTCTCCGGGGTGCAGCACGTAAAGGTTGTTGCCGTCGACGGCGACACCGCGAGGGGAGTCGACTGTCGCGAAGACCTTGATCTCATCGGCGCGACCGTCGTCATCGAGGTCGCGCAGGCGCAGGATGCGTCCGCGGTGCGGATCTCGGCCGCCGCTGCCGTTGCCATCGCATCCGACGAACAGGGTGCCGTCCGGGGTGGCGCTCACGAAGATGGGATAGCTGACGGCCGGGGGTCGGGCGAAGATACTCGCCTTGAATCCTTCAGGCAGGGACAGGTCTTTAAGCCACTCGGCATCCGGATGGTCCTTGGGGATGAGGGCAGGGCGGAGGGCGCCGACGGCGGCGGCTTCTGGTTCGCCGAGCAGTTCGAACTCGCGGATGCTGCCGTAGCTCTGCGCGCGGTCTTTCTGGCCGAGGAACGTAATCCGCACGTAGCGGCCTTCGGCCTGGCAATCGGCGGCATGCGGGCCGGCGGTATCCAGCTGCGCAGCGTCCGCGACGAGCCGCCACGCGAGTTTGTCTTCGGAGATTTCCACCTTATGGCGGTAGACGGAGGCGTCGGCTTCCCATGACACCTTGTAGCCCGTGAGTCGTTGGGATCGACCTAGGTCGACCATGAGCCACTCGCCGTTCTGTCCCTTGGCCGGGCACCAGCGCGAACCCTTGCCGTCGATCGCCTTGTCGGCGGTATTCCCCTGGCGGGTCTCCTCGCTGGAGGCGCTGGCTTGGGCGTTGAGCGCCACGTTACGGCGAGTCGTGACGGCCGGGCCGGCCTGGACGGTAGGGATAGGGGCAGGTTCCTTGCCGTGCTGCGGGATCAAGCCTAGGTCGGTTGCTTCGGGCGCGGCGGTGCCGGTGCCCAGGGCGGCGAGTAAGTAGCGTCCATGGATGCTGGCGAGTGGCAGGCGGATTTCCTCTCCGGTCGGGAGCTTGGCTGACAATGTCATGCTCGGCTGCGTGAGCCAGTCGGCTTTGCTGGCCGCAGCGTGTTGCTTCCAGGCGCTCAGGTCGGCGTCCGTGATACGCCGAATTTCCACGCT
>JBIKIO010000210.1:0-2972 GCA_044361555.1 Opitutales bacterium | reverse complement strand
TGCCTTGGAGGAAGATGCCGATGTCGCCGATCCAGAAGTCGACCGTCGAGAGCGCCTTCAGGCCTTCGCTGAAGTAGACGACGAGCGTGCAGCCGACCGCGGTGATGAGGCCGAGCAACGTGACTGAGCCCCAGCGGTCGAGGCCGAGGCCTTCCTCGAGGAAAGCGATGCCGGGTTGCAGCATCGAGAGTGAGGAGGTGATGGCGGCGATGAAGAGGAGCGTGAAGAAGAGCCCGCCGAAGAGGTGACCGTAGGGCATGCCGGCGAAGACCTGCGGCAGGACGTTGAAGCCGAGGGCGAAGGTGCCGCCGGCGACGGCCGAGGCGCCGAGGAAGGCGAAGGCGGCCGGCACGGTGATCATCCCGCCCAGGCCGACTTCGCAGAACTCGTTGGCCGCGGTGGCGGTCAGGCCGCTCAGGACCACGTCGTCGTTCTTCTTGAGGTAGCTGGCGTAGGTGATGATCACGCCGAAGCCGACGGAGAGCGTGAAGAACACCTGCGAGGCGGCCTTTAGCCAGACGGCGGGATTGGAAAGTCCTTTGGTGATATCGTGGGGGTTCCACATGTAGCCGAGGCCGTTCCAGACGCTGAGTTCGGGTTTTGTCGGGTCGGGCGTGCCGAGGGTCATGACGCGCACGAGCAGGGCCAGCGCGATGACGATGAGGAGCGGCATGCCCCAGTTGCAGATGAACTCGATGCCCTTGGAGAGACCGCGGTAGATGATGATGAAGTTCAGGACGAAGACGCCGATGAAGAAGAGGAACGGTCCGCCGAAGCCGAGGATGGAGCCATCCGCGGATTGGCCGGTGAAGGCGCTGAAGGCTGCGGCATAGCTCTTGGGGTCCTTGCCGAGGTCGAGCGACCCGCTGAAACTGTTCCAGGCGTAGCCGAGGCACCAGGACTCGATCACGACGTAATAGAAGTACACGCCGACGGGGATGATGAAGCCGAGGAGGCCGACGTATTTGCCCCAGGGCTTGCGGATGATGGCGTGGAAGATGCCCGGGGAAGAGTTGTAGCCCTGCGTGCCGCCGAAGCGTCCAAGCGTCCATTCGACCCAGCAGATCGGGAGGCCGACGATTAGGAGGGAGATGAAGTAGGCGATGAGGAAGGCGCCGCCGCCGGTCTCCTTGTCGGCGACCAGGCCAGGAAAGCGGAGGAAGTTGCCCAAGCCGACGGCGCTGCCGGCGACGGCCATGATGACGCCTAATTTGGAGCTCCAGCCATCGGGTTGCTTGGTGGTCATCGTCAGGGGTTACCGAGGTGTTTAGGAAAGGGCAGGGGGAGTGCAATGCTGGGACGCAGTCCCAGCGAAGGTGGAGGCGGTTAGCGGTAAGATGAGGAACGAAGCCGCGCTTTGACTGAATCGATAGCCTTTTGGCGGGTGGTGTGTGGCCTAACCGCCAACCGCCAACCGCTACCACCTTATGCCCGTTATCCCCCTATTCTTCTCGCCCTTTCCATTTCCTCTACTCACTTTGCCTCAATGTCGTTTGATTCCCTAGGCCTCGATGCCTCCATTCTCAAAGCCGTAGCCGACCAGGGCTACACCGAGCCGACGCCTATCCAGAAGGCTTCCATTCCGGTCATCATCTCGGGCAAGGATGTCATCGGCGTCGCCCAGACGGGCACCGGCAAGACCGCCGCTTTCACCCTCCCGCTGCTCACCAAGCTGGTCCAGAGCAAGAACAGCACCCACCAGGGCCGCGTCCGCTGCCTGATCCTGGCCCCGACCCGTGAGCTCGTCGTTCAGATCGCCGAGAACGTCGCCGCCTATTCCCGTTATTCCGGCGCGACCGTCGCCACCTGCTACGGCGGCGTCTCCGAGCGCCCCCAGATCGCCGCCCTCCGCCGCGGCTGTGACTTCCTCATCGCCACCCCGGGCCGTCTCCTCGACCTCGGCGGCCAGGGCCATGGTGACTTCTCCGCTGTCGAGTATCTCGTCCTGGACGAAGCCGACCGCATGCTCGACATGGGCTTCCTACCTGCGATCAACACCATCGTCCGCGCGCTCCCCAAGGAACGCCAGACCCTGATGTTCTCAGCCACGCTCTCCCGCGAGATCGAGACCCTCACGAAGCAGTATCAGCGCGAACCCCAGCTCATCGAGGTCGGCCGTCGTACTTCCCCTGCCGAGACCGTCACCCAGCTCCTCTACGAGTGCCCGGGCGCCCTCAAGCAGGTCATGCTGCACCACCTCCTTAAGGACGAAGCCCTGAAGTGTGTGCTCGTCTTTGCGCGGACCAAACATGGTGCCGATCGCGTCTGCCGCAAGCTCCAGGGTGAAGACATCAGCTGTGCCGCCATCCACGCCAACCGTTCGCAGAGCCAGCGTCAGCGCGCCCTGCAGGCCTTCAAGAACGGAGAGGTTCGCGTGCTCGTCGCGACCGACATCGCCTCCCGCGGCATCGACGTCGACGGCATCTCCCACGTCTTCAACTTCGACTTCCCTGACCAGCTCGAAGACTACGTCCACCGCATCGGCCGTACCGGCCGCGCGCTCTCGACCGGCACCGCCATCACCTTCGTCACGCGCGAAGACCTCGGCGAGCTCCGCCGCCTCGAGCGTATCGTCGGCAAGCACCTCCACTGCGGCAAGCTGCAGGGCTTCGACTACACCCAGCAGGCTCCGCCCCGCACCCCGGAAGATTTCCAGCGCCACCAGGATCCCCGCGCCGGCGCTCACAATAGCGAACGCGAAGGTCGCCCGCAGGGGGGTCGTCACGGCGGCTTCCGCGCCTCCCAAGGTAACTACCGCCCCTTCGGTCGTCCGGGCACCCGTCGTCAGGGCGGACCTAAGTAAGACCAGAAGAGGCTCGGAGGCTCAGAGGCCCAGAGGCTCGAAAATCAGCCCGGTGACCCCGGGCTTTTTTGTGGCTTACCGCGAGGCGTACCTTTGCGGCAGGCGTCGCTGCAGAAGCGGACCTCCGCCCAGCAGCGTTCCCACTTCTTGCGCCAGCTGAACGGCCTTT
>JBIKIO010000246.1:0-2972 GCA_044361555.1 Opitutales bacterium | reverse complement strand
GGGGCTAGTGACGAACCTCCTAGCCGAGGGGAGGCCATTTCGTGACGCGGTCCCTCCCCTTTGTGGCTGGTCTCCCCCTGAACTGTATCCATCCTGCCCTCACCCCGATGAGAACTCTGCTGCTTTGTCTGACAGCCCTGCTGGCCATGCTGACGTCCGTATGCGCGGAGACATTGCCGCCGCTCAAGGACGGCAAGGTGCCGCAGAACCTCGATGAGCTGTGGGCGGGGTTCGACCCGCTCAAGGAACCGCTCGAGGCCGAGGTGACGAAAGAGTGGGAGATCGATGGTGTCGTCTGCCAGATCGTCCGCTACCGCGGGGGCGTCTTCAAAGGCCAGCCCGCCACGGTCGCCGCCTTCTTCGCCGCGCCGAAAGGAGCGAAATCGCTCCCTGGCCTGATGCACATCCACGGCGGGGGCCAATCCGCCAACCTCGGGAACGTGATCTCCGACGCGAAGCGCGGCTACGCGAGCCTGTCGCTCAACTGGGGCGGCAACAAGATGACGCTGGCCGACGGGAAGATCTACGATGGTCTCAACACCGATTGGGGCGCGCTCGACGCCACCCATCCGCCGCAGCGCAATAAGGTTAACCACTTCGCCGGCGGAACTGTGCCCGATGCGTTCACGCTCGATGCGGTGGATTCGCCCCGAAACGACAACTGGTTCCTGGTCACGCTCGCCGCGCGCCGCGGACTCACCTTCCTGCAAAGCCGACCTGAGGTCGATCCGGCCCGTCTCGGCGTCTATGGCCACTCGATGGGCGGACGGCTCACGACCCATCTCACCGGCATCGACCCCCGTGTGAAAGCCGCCGTGCCTTCCTGCGGCGGCTCCGGCGACCTTGTCGCCACGCTCGATGAGATGCCAGGAGGCCAGCGCTCCAAGGCTACGCCTCTCGCCTTGGCAACGACGTCCGAGAACCCGTATATCCGCCGGCTCAGCGTACCGACGCTCTGGTTCTCGCCGACGAATGATTTCCACGCGCACATGGACAACATGGCTTGGACCTGGCGCGGCGTGCCTGACGCGCTTCTCCGCCTGAGCATGTCGCCGCACTTCAACCATCGGCACGACCACGCCAGCGCCCTTACGCAGCACCTGTGGTTCGAGACCTACCTCAAAGGTAAGACCGGGCTCATCCCGAATACGCCCAAGATCGCGCTCGAACTCGGACGGACCCCTAAGGTTGTCGTCACACCCGACCCCGCCCTGCCCTGCCAGACCGTCCGTATTTACTATACCCAGGATGTCCATGAACTCACGCGCTTCTGGCGGAGCGTCGAGGCCAAGCAAGTCGATGGACGCTGGGTCGCCGAGGCCCCGCTCATGGATCCGACGCAACCGCTCTTCGCCTACGCCAACGCCGTTTATACGACCCCGGAAGAATATCGTAAGATCGCCAACCCGCCGGGCACGGCGAATTCGGACACCTACACCTTCAGCTCACGCGAGACCTGGGCGACGCCGGCCCAGCTTAAGGCAGCTGGCGCAGAAGTGGCCGATAGTCCCGAGCGGATGATCTGCGCGGACAGCGCTGCTTGGGGCGATTGGTATCAGCTCAGCTGGGACCACCCAGCTCTCTGGAGCATAACTACCCGTAAGGTCAAAGACCCAAAGTGGCGCGGACCGGCCGGAGCCAAACTCCGTTTCGAAATCGCCGCTCGCGAAGACAGCTGGCTGGCCGTGCGTTGCATGAGCAATGAATGGGGCGCCTTCGCCGCTGGCCCGAAGGCGGAATACGCCGCCGTGAAGAAACTCGAGGTCAAGGACGGCTGGGCGACGGTCGAAGTCGACCTGTCGGACCTGCGTCCGATCGGCGCGACCAAGGCGAAGCTCGCCGACTGGAGCACCCTGACCGACCTCAGCTTCACGCCGAACATCCCAGCAGAACTCAAGACCGCGGAGATGACTCCGACGAAAGGCTGGACGCGTGAGTTCAATCCCGCGATCCGCAACCTGCGCTGGGAAGGCGGTGCTTATAGCTCCACACAGCAAGCTCCGGCGACACTGACCGAAGCCGAACGCACCAAGGCCTTCAACGACGCTATCAAGGCCTCCCTCGAACAGGAGAAGAAGGATAAGCGATAGCGAATAGGTTTTAGCGGCGGGCGGTTAGCGGTTGGCGGTTGGGGAATGATAGCGGCATAGGGATGATTACCTAATGGGGCATGAGGGGTTGCGTGGGGTCGGCTTGATACATAATCCTTACCATGAACAACGCTTCATCCCTTCGGGTGATGCCGGCTGTTTGTCCAGGAGGGCCCCGGTCGGAATCCTCCTGCGCAACCCCCGACAAAACCCGCCTCCACCGCGGTTCGCCTGCGCTCAGCGCTCCGTACCTCGTTTTCGTAAAATGTCTGTTGGTCTCCTCGCTGCTGGCCCTGACCGGCTGCGCCACCAACGACCCCGCGCCCGTCGCCGCCGATGACGTGATCGGCGACTATGACAACGCCTGCCTGCCCGAGGCCGTGATGATGGCCCAGGCCCTCCGACGCCACGGCATCAAGGCGCGCGTGCTGATCATGAGCGGCGACGGGTGGTCGCATGCGGTGACCGCCTACCAGTACCCTCCTGATAAAGGCCAGATCTGGTGCTGGGATAGTGACGAGCAGTCCGTGCCGGTCAGCGCCCGCTGGACCAGCAGCGAAAACCTAGCCGATGCCTGGATGCGAGCATGCCAGCGCGAGGATGACATCTGGCATGCGCGCTTCGAGTAACCGCAATATGGCCTCGAGGCAGGGGCAGCACCGCGTGCTGCCCCTAGCGGCTGGGGGTAGGGCGGTCATTGCCATGACCGCCGTTCGCAATCGTGCGCACGATGAGCCGGGCAATGTCACCGATCATTCCGACGTGCTTCCGCCCACGGACGTGATGGTAATCACGTCCCTACCCCTACCCCTACCCCTCCCCCTGCGTAGCTCCGCTTCGCTTCACTTACAGCAACCCGGCTTGCCGGCGACGAGGTCGGCG
>JBIKIO010000209.1:0-2985 GCA_044361555.1 Opitutales bacterium | reverse complement strand
GGTCCGGGCTGCATCGCGATGAACACCTGCTTCACCCGCGAAGGTTATCCGAGCGGCGGAGCTTGGATCAGCCACGCCCTCGGCTCGCTCAACCAAAATCTGCCGACCTATATCTCCGTCCAAGACGTCCGCGGCGAACCCCCCAACGGAAAAGCCAATTGGGGCAACGGCTTCCTGCCGGCCCGTCACCAAGGCGTCAGCATGGCCTCCCAACAGGCTCTGCGTAATCTGGGTCGCCCGCCCGACATCTCTTCCGCCGAAGACGAAGCGACCCGCGAATTCCTCCACGCGACGAACCTCGAGCACGCCGAACAGCATCCTGGCAACGACGAGCTCCGCGCCCGCATCGCGGCCTACGAGCTTGCCGCCAAGATGCAGCTGGCGGCCCCCGAAGTCAGCGACCTGTCCCGCGAGCCTGACCACGTCCATGAACTTTATGGCACCAAAGATGCCAATCCGCTCAAGGCTGCCTACGCGAAGAACTGCCTCCTGACCCGACGCTTCCTCGAGAAAGGCGTCCGTTACGTCAGCCTCTACTGCGCTTCCCGCGCCAGCGGGGTCGATGGCCTCCTCAACTGGGACGCCCACCGCACGCTCAAGGCCGACTACGATCGCCACTGCCCGGTCTTTGACCAACCCACCGCCGCCCTGCTCGCCGACCTGAAACAGTGCGGGATGCTCGATGACGTGTTGATCATCTGGTGCACGGAATTCGGCCGCATGCCCACCCACCAGGTCGGCACCACGGGTCGCGATCATAATCCCGACGCCTACACGACCTGGCTGATGGGCGCCGGCGTCAAAGGCGGCGTGTCCTACGGCGCGACCGATGACTTCGGCCGCCGCAGCGTCACCGACGTCACGACCTGCTACGACTTCTACGCGACCGTCCTGCACCTCCTCGGCCTCGACCACGAGAAGCTCACCTATTACCACAACGGCGTGAACCGCCGCTTCACCGACGTCCACGGTCACGTCATCAAGCCGATCCTCGCATGAGAAGCCTCCTTGTCCTCCTCCTGCTTGTCTCGGCTCCCCTCATGGCCGCCGACGACCCGGCTGGCATCGCTTTCTTCGAACAGAAGATCCGTCCGGTGCTCGTCGAACATTGCTACGAGTGCCATAGCGCCAAGGCCAAGAAACTGAAGGGCGGACTGTATCTCGACTCCAAGGCCGGCTGGCAGAAAGGCGGCGACGCCGGGCTCCCGACGATCGTCGCGGGTAAGCCAGACGAAGGCCTCTTCCTCCGCTACGTCCGACACTTGGAACCGGACATGGAGATGCCGCCGAAGAAGCCGAAGCTGCCTGACGCGGTGTTGGCCGACCTATCCGCCTGGATCAAGATGGGCGCGCCCGATCCGCGGACGGAGTCCACCGGCGAGGTGAAGAGGGCCGACAAGTCCTGGTGGTCGCTCCAGCCGCTGGCCAAGGAGTTCAAGCATGCCGATATCGACGGCTTCATCGACGCCAAACTTTCCGAACAAAAACTCACCCGGAGCGCCCCGGCTAAGCCGCAGGCTCTCATCCGCCGCCTCAGCTATGACCTGACCGGACTCCCACCCTCCCAGACCGAAGTCGACGCTTTCGTCACGGCCCATCAGGCCGACGCCCGTAAAGCGACCGAAGCCCTCGTCGACCGGCTGCTCGCCTCTCCTCGCTACGGCGAGCGCTGGGGCCGCCACTGGCTCGACGTCGTCCGCTTCGGCGAGAGCAACGGCTTCGAACGCAACTTCGTCATCGATGACCTTTATCCTTTCCGAGATTACGTCATCCGCTCCGTCAACGAGGATAAGCCCTTCGATCAGCTGATCCGTGAGCACCTCGCCGGCGACGTGATCGGGAAATTCAATCCCGAGGTCGAGGTCGGTAGCGCCTTCCTCGTCGCCGGTCCTTATGACGACGTTGGAAATCAAGACAAGGACGCCCAGAAGGTCATCCGGTCAGCCACCCTTGATGACATGGTCACCGCGACCGGCAGCGCCTTCCTCGGGCTGACGATCAACTGCGCGAAATGCCATCACCATAAGTTCGACCCCATCCCGACCGAAGACTACTACCGCGTCCGGGCTGCCTTCGAGGGCGTCGTCCATGGCCGCCGACCGGTCGCGACCAAAGAACAGACCCTGGCCTATAATGTCGCCATGGGCCCGTTGAACAAGGAGCGCGCCCGACTCGTCGCCGAACAGTCCGCGCTCACCACAGCCATCGAGACCAAGGCCAAGGCCCTGCTCGCCAAGCGCACCTACCCACGCCCCAAGGCGGACCCCCTGCTCACCGAGGAAAAGATCGCCCCCACCGAGGCCCGCTTCGTCAAGCTCACCATGTCGG
This sequence comes from Opitutales bacterium, assembly GCA_044361555.1. Lineage (GTDB taxonomy): Bacteria > Verrucomicrobiota > Verrucomicrobiia > Opitutales > UBA953 > UBA953. Next base: position 657 of record JBIKIO010000209.1, on the reverse strand, counting down.
CTAACTCGGCCAATCCGCTGAGCGGCGTTGGCGGTCGTATCTCCGAGTTCGAAATCTGGACCGATGAAGCGACGCCCCGAAACGTCGCCCTCGCCTCCAATGGCTCCAAGGCCGAAGGCGTCAAGGGCGCCACCGCGGAAGACTTCCCCATGGCCTACAGCGCCGCCCTCACCATCGACGGTGACGAAGGCGCGCAGTGGTATATCGGCAATCCGGCCGAACTCGTCATCACCCTGCCCCGCGTCGAAACGATCAGCCGTCTCGGCTACCGCTCCGCCAAGGGACGAATCCTGCGCGACAACTCGCAAGGCGCCACACCGACCGAATATGAGATATTCGTCTCTCTCGACGGCAAAGAATGGAAGAAGGTCGCCGACTCCTACGACCGCGAAGCCTGGTCCCCGGCGCACGCCTTCGAACGCGTCCGCAAACAAGTCACCACACCCGATGAAGCCAAACGACTCGGCCTGCTCGGTCGTGACCTCGCCGTCGTCGACAAGCGCATCGCCGCCGTGCCCAAGATGCCCTCGGCCTGGGTCGGCACGCACCAGCCCAAACCCGAACCGACCTTCGTCCACAAGGGCGGCGACCCCACCAAGCCGGCCGGCCAGGTCGTTCCGTCCAGCCTCGCGGTACTCGACCTCGTCACGAAGCCCT
>JBIKIO010000051.1:0-9813 GCA_044361555.1 Opitutales bacterium | reverse complement strand
TGGAACTCTGCGACGCCCATTGCCATTATCAGTTCGCCGAGGTCCCGTATGCCGCGGTCGAACAGGCCCGGGCGGACGGCGTCGGCCAGGCGATGATCAACGGCAGCGCCCCGTCCGACTGGCCCGATGTGGCCGCCCTCGCGCACCGCGATCCGCGTAATCGCGTCTCGTTCGGCCTGCATCCGTGGGACGTCCCGACTGCGCCCGCGGGCTGGGAGGCGGAACTCCGCGCGGTCTTGCGCGCGCATCCGACCGCCGGCGTCGGCGAGATGGGCCTCGATCGTTGGGTCAAAGATTTCGACCCCGTCGCGCAGGAGGAGGCCTTCCGCACGCAGCTCGCACTGGCCGTCGAACTCGACCGCGCGCTGACGATCCACGCCGTGAAGGCGATCGGACCGCTGATGGACATCCTGCGCGCGGCCGAACTCCCGCGGCGTGGTTTCCTCCTGCACAGCTGGAACGGACCGGTCGAACTCGTGCCGGAACTCGCGCAGCTCGGCGCGTATTTCTCCTTCAGCGCGCATCACCTCATCCCGCGCAAGGCCGACCTCCGCGTCCAGTTCGCCGCGGCCATCCCGCGCGAACGTATCCTCGTCGAGACCGACGCGCCGGCGCTCTGTCCCGCGCCGGAATTCCGCCTCCGCGAACTCGCGCCGGACGCCGCCGGTACGGAGCAGAACCATCCGTCGAATCTCGTGCGGAACAACGCCGAGCTCGCGCGCACCATGGGCAGCACGCCCGAGGCATCCGCCGCGTTGACCACGGCGAATTTCGCGCGGTTATTCGGGGCGTAGGAGCGAGAGGCGCAGCGCCTCGCCCGCGGCCGCGAGGCCGAACGCGCCGGCCACGTGGGCGGCCGTGCCGTAGCCCCATTCGCAGTTCGGACGCAGGTCTTCGCCTTCGGGGATCTCGCCGCCGGGTAGGCCTTCGCAGTCCGTCGGTTGCGTGAACGGCTCGTCGGACCACACGCACGACACGCCGAAGGGCGTCTTGCCGCGGGGGAAATCGAAGTTCTGACGCAGACGTTTCCGCACCAGCATCATCAAAGGATCGTCGCGCGAATCGCGCAGGTCGGTGATCTTGAGCCGCGTGCCGTCAAGCCGGCCCGCGCAGCCGCCGACCGTGACGACGGGCAGCTTCCGGCTTACCGCCTCGGCGATGAGCCCGCATTTCGGCGAAAGCGCGTCCATCGCGTCGATGACCACGCCGTCGAAATCCGCGAGCACCTCGTGCGGGTTGAAGCGCGAGAGGAAGCGTTGGTGGAGCGTCGTGCGGATCGCGGGGTGGATGGCGCGGGCGCGTTCGGCGACCGCCTCCGTCTTCGGGCGGCCTTCATTGCCGGCCACCGCGTGCAGTTGGCGGTTGGTGTTCGAGACGCAGACCGCGTCGCCGTCGACGAGGCTGAGATGAGCCACGCCGGAACGGGCGAGGGCTTCGACCGTCCAGGAACCGACGCCGCCGAGGCCGACGACGAGGAAAGACGCACGCGCCAGCCGTTCCATGCCGGCGCGGCCATACAGGCGGCCGATGCCGGCGAAGCGTTGGAGGTGGTCCGCGTCCATCCGTCCAATCAAGCGGGGAAGCGGCCGCACTCCAAGGCGGAAGCGTCGGCGGGTCCGGGCTTGCTGGCCGATGGGCCGCCGGCATCATCATGTCTGATGTCCGCGAGTATCGCCCCCGAGCCCATCCGTCCGCCTGCGGACAGCCATCTGCGGGCCGGCGCGAAGATCGGCCTGACCGGCCTGGCCTTGGGGCTCTTCGGCGCGGCGTTCTTCATCATCCCTGACCAGCAGCCGGCTAACGCCGTCACGAAGGTCTTCGCGGAAGCCCGCGCCATCGTGCTGACGGCCCGGCTCGAAAGCGGCGGCTGGCCGGCGGACGGCGATCCGACGCGCGTCCTCGACGAACCCCGCACGCGCCGCCTGCGCACGCTCATCGCGGAGTGTCCCTTGCCCGGCGGCTGGCGGGTAGAAGGAAGCAAGGCCGTCGGTGGTCCGGCGATCGTCTTCACGCCCGCCGCAACCGGTCAGCCTTACGAACGCTGCCTGCGGCTGGTGGACAAGTGGCTCGACGACGGCGATGGCGCCACCGGCGAACTCGTCATCGGCCCCGACCGCGCGCGGCTCCGGCTCACCGCTGAGTGACCGCCTCGGCGCGTCGGCGCAGGTCGGCGTCGAACAGCGCGTCGATCAGCGCGTCGAGGTCGCCCTCGAGCACCTGCTCGATGCCGTGGACCGTGAGGTCGATGCGATGGTCCGTGATGCGGTTCTGCGGGAAGTTATAGGTCCGGATGCGCTCGGAGCGGTCGCCTGAGCCTACCTGGGTCTTGCGGTCCTGGGCGCGCGCCTCGCGTTCCTTGGCGCGGGTCAGGTCGAGCAGTCGCGAGCGGAGGACGCGGAGGGCCTTCACGCGATTACGCAGCTGGGAGCGTTCGTCGGCGCAGTAGACCATCAGCCCGGTCGGCTTGTGGATGATCTGCACCGCGGACTCCGTCTTATTGACGTGCTGGCCGCCGGCGCCGCTCGCGCGGGCGACGGACATGTCGAGATCCTCAGGCTTGAGGACGACCTCGGCCTCCTCGGCCTCGGGCAGGACCGCGACCGTGGCGGCCGACGTGTGCACGCGGCCTGAAGCCTCGGTGGCGGGCACGCGCTGGACGCGGTGCACGCCGGCCTCGTGGCGCAGGTGGGCCATCGCGCCTTCGCCTTCGATGAGCAGGACCGCGTCGCGGACCCCGCCGAGGTCGGAAGGCGAGAGGGACATCAGCTCGTGCTTCCAGCCGCGCTTCTCGGCGAAGCGCGTGTAGGCGCGGAGGAGTTCGGCGGCGAAGAGGGAGGCTTCCTCCCCCCCGGTGCCGGCCCGGATTTCTACAAGAGCATTACGAGAATCATCCGGATCGGGCGGGATGATGGACCGGATGAGCTGTTCGCGGGCCGTCTCGACGGCCGGGGCGAGCCGGGCGACCTCCTCGGCGGCCATCGCGCGGAGCTCCGGATCGGACTCGGCGCCCATCGTGCGGGCCTCCGCCAGCTCCTTTTCCAGGGCCACCAGCACGTCGTCGGCCTTGACCGCCTTGGACGTGAAGCGGAGTTCGCCGCCGAGGGCGGCCGCCCGGCGGTTGTCGGCGAACGTCGCCGGGTCGGCGAGCAGCCCCTCGAGCTCGGCCAGGCGGCGGCGGAAGCCGGTCAGGTCGGGGCGGAGGGGGTCGGCGGACATCAGAGAGGGAGGTTAATCGGGCTTGGACAGAAGACGTCCGTTCGTTATTCAATGGAGTGCGGCAGGCTCCCCTCCGCAAGCCCGACCTTCATCCCTTTTCCGACCGATATGCAGCCCAAGGAACCCGCGCTCCGCGGCACCCACGTCGTCACCTGTGTGTGGGACTTCGACAAGACCCTCTGCCCGGGGTATATGCAGACCCCGCTTTTCAAGGCCTTCGGCGTCGACGAGGAGCAGTTCTGGAAGGAGACCAACCAGCTGCCGGCCCTCTACGCACGCAAGGGCATCCGCACGCCCAAGGATTCCGTCTACCTCAACCACCTGCTCAGTTACGTGAAGTCCGGCCTCATGAAGGGCCTGACCAATCGCCGCCTCCGCGAGCTCGGCGCCGAGATCGAACTCTGCCCTGGCCTCCCCCGGTTCTTCCCCGCGCTCAAGGAGCACGTCCGTGAGCTCGGCCGGAAGCATAACGTCGAGGTCATCCTCGAGCATTACGTCATCAGCACCGGCCTCGCCGAGATGATCCGCGGCACGTCGCTCGCCGCGCACTGCGACGGCATCTACGGCTGCGAATTCCTCGAGCACCCGCTGCCCCCGCACTTCACCAAGCAGGACGAGCTCTCGCTGGACCTGCCGACCGAGATCACCCAGGTCGCCGCGATGGTCGACAATACCATCAAGACCCGCTTCCTCTTCGAGATCAACAAGGGCTCGAACAAGAACGCCGAGATCGACGTCAACGCCGTCGTGCGCCCCGAAGACCGGCGCGTGCCCTTCGAGAACATGATCTACGTCGCCGACGGCCCCAGCGACGTCCCGGTCTTCTCGCTCCTGCGGAAGAACGGCGGCAAAGCCTTCGCGGTCTACGTGCCCGAGAGCGAGGCCGAGTTCGCGCAGAACGACGCCCTCCTGCAGGCTGGTCGCGTGCATGGCTATGGCCCGTGCGATTATTCCGACGCCTCCTTCACCCCGAAGTGGATCCGCCACGCCCTCGCCGGCATGGTCGAGCGCCTCGCCCAGGAGCGCGCCCGCGCCCTCGCCGCGCGCGTCACCCGCCCGCCCCGTCACATCCACGCCGATCCCGCGCCGCCCGGCGCCGCGGACGCCGCGTCGCAAGGAACCCTCTTCGGAGAATAATCATGCCCGCTCCCGCCCGCAAACGCTCCGCCACGCTCGCCCGCCCGGCCAGCGAGAGCAAACCTCTCCTCGCCGCCGTGCTCGCGCTCCTCGGCGCGTTCCTGGTCGTCGCGATGATCACGCACGCCAGCACCGACAAGAGCTGGCTGGGGACGCAGGACACCACCGCCGCGGCGACGGACAACCTCTGCGGCGTGCTCGGGGCCAGCCTCGCCGCCCTCCTCTTCAAACTCTTCGGTTACGCCGCCTTCCTCATCCCGTTCTTCATCCTGGCGGCCGCCTGGTTCGCCCTGAATCAGCGCGCCCACACGCTCTGGCCGTTCAAGGTCTCGTTGATGGCGCTGTGCGTGATCCTGTTCACGCCGATCCTCACGCTTTGGCTCGGCACGTCGATGGACGCCTCGGCGGCGTTCGATCCCCAGGGCGCCGGCGGCATGCTCGGCAACGTCCTCTATTCGTCGCTGTTCCAGCCTTACCTGGATTACGGCACCTGGATCCTCGTCTTCCCTTACGGCTTCTGCCTGCTGGGCGCCTTGGCGGACGACCCCAAGGCGACGCTCTCCTCCTGGATCGCTGAGATGCGCGACGGCTTCGGCGCCTGGAACGCCGAGCGCAAGGCCGCCGCCGTCAAGGCCGCCGAAGAACAGCGCCGCCGTGACGTGGCCGCCGCCGAGCTGCGTCGCAAGCAGCAGGAAGTCGTCGGCGCCGCCATCGCCGTGCCCCAGCCCAAGGAGACCCCGAAGGCGGCCACTAAATCCGTCCTCGTCGAAGTCGACACCCCGCACGAAGGCCCGAAGGAAGCGGAGGAAGTCGGCCCCGACCTCGTCAAGCCGGAGAACGTCAGCATCACTCCCACCGCGGAGAAGCCGAAGGCCGTCGCCAAGGAAGAGGAGGAAGAAGTCCTGGAGCCCGTCGCCAAGCCGCCGCGCAAGGCGCCGGAGCCGCTCGGCCCCAACGCCGGCAAGGTGCTCGTCGTCCAGCCGGACAAGATCGAGAAGGCCCGCGCCAGCCAGGTCATCAAGAAGCGGGGCGACTACGTCTTCCCGGAGATCAAGATGCTCAACGAGCCGGCCGACGCCTCCAGGGCCGTGCCGGAGGATTTCCGTAAGCGCGCCGCCGACCTCATCGAGACCCTCAAACAGTTCAAGGTCGACTGCGTGCCGGTCGACCCCGTCAACGGCGTCGACGTCGGCATCCAGCAGGGCCCGTCCATCACCCGCTATGAGATCAAGCCCGCGCCCGGCGTGCGCGTGGAGCGGATCGCCAACCTTTCGAACAATATCGCGATGAACCTCGAAGCCGAGGCCGTGCGCATCCTGGCGCCCGTCCCGGGCAAGGGCACCGTCGGCATCGAGATCCCGAACAAGAGCCGCAAGGACGTGCTCCTGCGCGAGATCATCGAGTCCAAGGCCTGGGCCGAAGCCGCGATGGAGCTCCCCGTCGTGCTGGGCGTGGACAGCGTCACGAACAAGCCTGTCATCCAGGACTTGGCCAAGATGCCCCACTGCCTGATCGCCGGCGCCACCGGCCAGGGCAAGTCCGTGTGCATCAATGCGATCATCGTCTCGCTCCTCTACCGCTGCACGCCGCAGGACCTGCGCTTCATCATGGTCGACCCCAAGGTCGTCGAGCTGCAGATCTACAACAACCTGCCGCACCTGCTGATCCCGGTCGAGACCGACGCCAGCCGCGTGCCGGCGGCGCTCAAGTGGATCATCGCGGAGATGTCGCAGCGCTATAAGATCTTCGCCAAGTGCGGCGTGAAGAACATCACCGGCTTCAACGCCAAATTCGCCAAGGAGGCGGGCCTCCCCAAGCAGGAGGAACTCGCGCTCAGCCCAGACGAGCTGGCCGCCGCGGTCGCGGCCGCCGAAGAAGTGATCGACGACGGCGTGCGCGTCCAGAACGAGAAGCTGCCTTACATCGTCTGCATCATCGATGAGATGGCGGACCTCATGATGGTCGCGGCGAAGGACGTCGAGACCTCGGTCGCGCGCATCGCCCAGCTGGCCCGCGCCGCCGGCATCCACCTCGTGCTCGCCACGCAGCGTCCGTCGACGGACGTCATCACCGGCCTGATCAAGGCCAACCTCCCCACGCGCATCGGCTTCAAGGTCGCCTCGCAGATCGACTCGCGTACCATCCTGGACCGGGGCGGCGCCGAGACGCTCGTCGGCCGCGGCGACATGCTTTTCGTGCCTCCGGGCAGCGCCACGCTCAACCGCGTGCAGGGCGCATTCGTCGGCGAGCAGGAAGTCGCCGCAATCGTCGAGTTCCTGGCGGAGAAGAACGGCAAGCCCGAGTTCGCCCAGGATGTCATCAAAGCGATCGAGGAGGGTGCCGGCGCCGGTGCGGGCGGCGAGGAAGGCGAGGAGGGCGAAGATCCGCTCGTCGCGCAGAGCTGGTCCATCATCAAGGAGACGCGTCGCGCATCGGTCTCGATGCTGCAGCGCCGACTCAAGCTCGGCTACAACCGCGCGGCCCGCATCATGGATATCCTCCACGACAAGGGTTACGTCGGTCCGGAAAACGGTTCGAGCCCGCGGGAGATTTTGGTGGACTGAGCGGCAAGCAAAGGGAAACCGGAGACCGGATGATTGGCGGGGGAATCTTTTCAGGTCTCGGGTCTCAGCCGTCGGGAGCCAGGTTCAGGTGTTCGGGTTCGGGTCCCAGGTTCAGGGTATGCATTTTGTCCCGTACCCGCACCTGTACCTGATAACCCGTACCCGGGACCTGAGGGCCGAGACCTGAGACCTGGGAATGTTTCACGTCTCGAGGTAGGGCTGACCACCCTTGGTCAGCCGCGGTTGAGCGAGGGCGCTCAACCCTACCCAAGGCAGAGAGGCAGGGCTCAAAGGGAAACCGGATGATTGGCCGGGGTCATTTTCGGGTGACGGGTGACAGCCCCCGGGGCATCGGCTTTTCGGGGGTCGGCCGTTCAGCCTTCGGCCGCCGGCTCCAGGCACCTGCGGCTGATGGCCGAAAAGCCGGAGCCTGAGTTCCCGATGCCCGTGGCCGTCACCCGTCACCTGGAAATGTTTCTCATGTTTGCACTTTTGCGCCTAGGTCAGCACGCAGTGCTGACCCTACCTATGTCAGGTATTGGCGGTTAGCGGTTGGCGGTTGGGAACACAGCAAGACAACTATGTCGTGACGCGGTCCCGACCCTACCCAAGGCAGAGAGGCAGGGCTCAAAGGGAAACCGGATGATTGGCTGGGGTCATTTTCGGGTCTCGGGTCTCAGCAGCCGGGTCCCCGGTTCAGGTGTGCAGGTTCGGGTACAGGTTCAGGACCTGAATGTTGCCCCGCACCCGCACCTGTACCTGATAGCCCGAACCTGAGACCCGAGGGCCGAGACCTGGGACCTGGGAATGGATGGCCACAAACTCAAAGGGAAACCGGAGGCCGGATGATTGGCTGGGGTCATTCATTAAGCCCGCAGGATCCATTCCGGTTTCCGGTCTCCCCTTGAGCCCTGCGTCCACGTTTGCACTTTTGCGCCTAGGTCAGCACGCAGTGCTGACCCTACCTCGATACAGCGGATGCGATGTCATCGCATCCCTACCCTCACTTCTTCTTTTCCTTCTTCTTCCGCTCGGGGACGACGGGCTTCTTCTTTTTCTCCGGTTCCGGGATGGTCGGTTCTGGGACGGGCAAGGTCGGGTCGACGGTGGGAGCGGGCGCGTTCGGATCGAAGAACGGTTTCGGCGCCGGTACGGCGGGAGCCGGGGACGCCGGAACTGCAGTCTCTTTGGCGGGTTCGGCGGCGATGGCCAGAGAGGCCAGGCAGAGCAGGGCGAGCGAGCGCATCGTAAGTCCGGCTTAACTCGATCAGGCGCCCGTGGCCTTCTTCGGCTTTTCGCCGGCCGGCTTCTTTTCGGCTTTCGGCTCCGACTTGGCTTCAGGCTTTTTCGCTTCGGGCTTCTTGCCCTCGGGCTTCGCTTCGCCTTCGCCCTCTTGTTTCGGCTTGGAAAGTTCTTTGGCGACGATGGCGGCGGTGCCGACCGCGGCCTCGGCGAGTTTGGCGTTGGAGGGTCCGGCGGCGGCCTTGCCGGTGCCGATCGCGGCGAGCTTATCGACTTCCGCCTGGGCGGCCTTCGCGGCGTCGAGGGCCATCTGGGTCGTGGCGTCGACCGCCTGAACGACGATCGCGACCGGCTCGGCGGCAGCTTCAGGAGCGGCCGCTGGGGCGTCGGCCTTCGCGTCCTTCTTCGGCTTCTTTTCGGTGGCCGCCGTCTTATTGCCGCCGGGCGGGGTCGGCCCGCTGGGCTTCTTGTTATTCGTCGAGGTGGTGGCGGCCAGCGCGACCGTGGCGGCGGCGAGCAGGGCGAGGAGGGGCGTCTTCATCTTGTGGATATTACACCGCCGGGCGGGACGAGTTTCAACCTTGGTCCGGCGGGAAGCCGCAGAAACCTTGCCCGCCGGGCGACAAAACGGCCAAAGACAGCCCAATTCCACTTTTTTGACCCCCGCGGTGGCATCATAATGGCCTGAAGGCGAATTGTCTCCGCCCCGACACATTTTTATGACCTAAGACATCTTGCAATCTTCTAGAACGAAGCAATTTCGGAGGTCTTATGAACCAAGAACAGCTTCTCCTCAACAACCGCAAGTGGGCCCACAGCATGAAGTTGACCGACCCGACTTTCTTCGAAGAACTCGCGAAGCTCCAGACGCCGAAATTCCTCTGGATCGGCTGCGCCGACAGCCGCGTGCCCTCTTCCCAGATCACCGGCATGGCCCCCGGCTCGATCTTCACGCATCGCAATATCGCGAACCTCGTGGTCCATACCGACATCAACTGCCTTTCCGTCATCCAATACGCCATCGAAGCCCTGAAGGTGGAGCATGTCATCGTCTGCGGCCATTATGGTTGCGGCGGCGTCAAGGCCGCGCTGGAAGGCGCGAAGATCGGGCTCATCGACAACTGGCTCCGGCATATCCGCGATGTCCACCACCAGCATGTCGGCATCATGACGGACCTTCCGCAGGAGCAGCGCTTCGATGCCCTGTGCGAGCTCAACGTCATCGAGCAGGCCAATAATGTCTGCCAGACCAGCTTCGTCCAAGATGCCTGGGCTCGGGGGCAAAAGATCGGCGTGCACGCCTGGGTTTACGGACTCAAAGACGGACTGATCAATGACCTTGGGTTCCATGTCAGCCGCCCGGAAGAGTTCACCCCCGCTTATGGCGCGGCACTGAAGAAGGTCCGCACACGGGGGAATTCCCCTAAGCAGTAACTGATTTTGCGCCGGCGGTCTTGTTCGGCTTGCCTCAGGGCATGACCGAACACGATCGTCCGCGCGAACGCCTCGTCCGCCTCGGGCCGCGCGCCCTCCTCGACGCCGAGCTCATCGAGCTGCTGATCGGCGCCGGCACCAAAGGCGCGCCGGCGCCCGTGGTCGCCTCGGCTTTGCTCGCCGAGTCCGGCACGCTGGCCGCGCTCGCGACTTGGGACAC
>JBIKIO010000208.1:0-2996 GCA_044361555.1 Opitutales bacterium | reverse complement strand
TCCGGCGCGATCAGCATCCGCCGCGCGTTCTGAACGCGACGTAACGCGTCGCGAGGGGACACGTGGGCAAGTTGACACGTTGACAAGGAGCAAGACAGGCCGCCCACCCGGGCGGCTTTTTTGTTGGTGGATATCCTAAGGTAGGGGCGCGACTGCGTCGCGTCCGTTTGCGGACGGACGTTCGTCGTATCGAGACTAGCTAAGGCCCGACGATTCCTCACCTCCGGTTTCGAACGGCGGCGATGGCAATCACCGCCCTACCCGATGCGGCTATGTCGTGACGCGGTCCCGACCCTACCTCAATACAGGCGGATGCGATGTCATCGCATCCCTACCCAGACAAAAAGGGCGCCGAACGGCGCCCCTCTTAAATTACCTAGCCCTGTCCCTGGCCCTGGCCCTATCCCTCCGCGAAGTTTACTTCGCGGCCGGAATCTCGTTCAGCGTATACCAACCTTCGCTGTGCCAGAGCGCATCGCCGGACTTAGCCTTGATGTCGCCGAGCACGAGATGGTGGATATGGCCGCGGACGAGGCCGTCGACGACGAGGCGGACCTTGAGTCCGTCAGCTGACACAGTGGCGGACTTGACGGTCGGCGTGGCCTGGTCGACCTCGGGGCTGCCGTAGCTCGACTGGTAGATGTAAGTGAAGGCATCCATGGTGTAGTTCTTCACGTCGGCGGCCGCGGCGGCGTCCACGGGGTGCGTGAACGTCACTTCGAAACCATCATGGCGGGCGGAGATGTCATGCATCTCGAAGGGCACCTTGCCCTTGAAGCGCACGCGCTCGAAGGTGAAGGTCTTCGAGCCGCGCGAACCCCAGCCGCGGTTGGAGCCGCCGATGAAGAGCGTGCCGTCTTCCTGGTCCATGCGGACCGGGATCAGGCCGGCTTCGAAGCCGCCGAGGAAGTGGAACACGGCGCCCTGGTAGAGGCCGTTGACCTGCTCGAGGTTGACGCGCTGGACCTGCGAAGCGGTCTGCTCACCGACGAGCATCTGGCCTTCCCACGGACCGAACTTGCCCTTGGTCATGTCGCACGAGACGCCGGAGGGAGAGTTGCCGACCTTGCCGTGCGGCAGGACGACGGCCGGGGGCACGAACTCGGGGAACTTGAGACGCTCGGCGAGGATGCGCGAACCGCTGGTCGGCTCGGGCGGCGCGGGAAAGTTCGCGAGGGCGGCCGACTTGTTGCCGGTGGGGTTACCCTGGAAAGATCCGGCGCGCAGCCACTTGAGCGAAGAGGAGCCGTTCCAGACGCCTTGGTTGTCGGTGTAGAAGAAGTCACCCTTGTCGTTGTGACCGATGCCGCCCGGCGAACGGATGCCCGAGGCGACGGGAATGAACTTACCTTCGGGCGTGATCTTGGCCGCCCAGCCGCGCCACGGAGCATGAGCGTGGAAGGAACCAGTCAGGCAGAGGACCATCCAGACGTCGCCGTTCTTATCCGGATCCGAACCGAAGGCGTATTCATGGTAGTCGCCGCTGATGCCCCACTTGGAGCAGATGGTATCGAAGCTGTCCGCGCGGCCGTCGCCGTCCTTGTCCGTCAGGCGGGTGTGCTCGGGGCGCTGGGTGGCGAAGAGCGAGCCGTCCTTCCAGAACATGCCAAGGGGCTCGTGCAGGTTGGAGGCGAACTTGGTCCACTTGACCTTGGAGACGTCGGCATCGTAGGCGCCTTCGGCGACCCAGACATCACCGCGGCGCGTGCCGATGGCGACCTTCTTGCCCGGGAGGAGCGCGATCGAGGAGACCTCGCAGACCTCGCCGGCCGGCGTGGGGATCTCGACGCGTTCGTAGAATTCAGGCTGGCGGGTTTCGGCCGCGCGGACCGCGTCGACGGTCGCGAGTTTGCCGGAGTTGGGGGCCTTGGCTTTAGCGGCGGGTGCGGCGTGCGCAAGGCCGGCGGCGGCGAGGAAGAGGCAGAAGTTTTTCATGTGATGAGTTTCCGGTGAGGATTAGCGGAAGGAGTAACCGAGCACGGCGGTCTCGCCGGGCTTGAGGGTGAGCGTAAGGGTCTTCGTAGCGACGTCGGCCTGGAGGGCCGGACCGGAGACGGAGCGGACGAGCAGACCACCGGCGAGTTCGACGGCGCCGTCAGTCGGACCGGTGACCGCGAGGTCGCGGGCGAGCGTGATCACGAGAGGCTTATCGCCACCGGCCTTGAGGGTGCGGGTCAGCGCCGATTTCGCACCGGAGGCAGGAGCCCAGGTGTCGCTGAGCGTCACGCCTTCACCGGCGGAGCGGAAGGTCGGGTTGCCCGCCTTGTCCAGATCATAGCCCTTGAATTCGGCGGCGAGGTTCTGCGGAACGAACTTCCATTCCTTGTCTTCCTTGGTGCGGTCGAAGCGCACCACGCTGCCCGGCGCACCCGCGAGGGCGACCGCCTGACCGTCGGAAAGCTTGATCACGTTCGTGCCAGCGGGCGGTTCGTTGCCGGCGCCACGATCAGTCCAGTGATGGCCGCCGTCCATGAACTTGCCGCTCCAGATGAGCTCAGCGGCGAGGTTATCGGCGCTGTAGGCGAGGTTCAGCCCGTTGGGGAAACCGATGCCGATCGCGCGCGGCGAGATCTTGTCGATGAAGTTACGGTAGATCGCGGCGACGCCGTCCTTAGCTTCGATCGGGATGAGGACGCGCTCCTTGGCGGGCTTGCCGCCCTTGGTCTTAGAGAGCCACTTGATGTCCTTGTCCTTCGGACCCTTGTAGCCGAGCACGACGACTTCCTGGCCGGCGAACTCGACGTATTCGACGCGGATCGGGGTCAGGCCCTTCTTCAGGATGACGGGGACTTCCTTGCGGCGGCCGCCGACGGGGCCGATGCCCTTGATCTCGGCGATGCGTTCGCCGCCGACGTAGAGGGCGCCGAAGTCATCGCAGTCGAAGGTGAAGTTATACTTGCCGTCGACGGGGGCGTCGAACTGGGCGGTCCAGACCATCGCGAAGGCGTCCTTCTGGCCGGACTGGGCGACGTCGATCACGCCGGTGTTGAAGTCTT
>JBIKIO010000207.1:0-2998 GCA_044361555.1 Opitutales bacterium | reverse complement strand
CTTCGAGCTTCGACGGTGTCTTCGGTTCGGGCGGCAGCGTGCTCGGCTGGCCGGCGGAGACGGCGATGGCGTCGGCTTCGGCCGTCTCGATCAGCGGATCGAACTTCGGGATCTCGACGGCGTTGTTGCCCTGTTCACGCTTACGGAAGCCGAAGATATAGGTGTAGTTGGCCGGGCGGCTGCGGTGGAAAAAGAGCGAGTTCTTGCGGAGGACCGAGGCGCGCAGGGTTTCGGCGGACGCGGTGGGCTTGTCCCAGGATGCCTTGTTCACTTTCCAGCCGAGCTGGGCGGCGACGCCTTCGCTGAGCGCGCGGTAGCCGCGTTCGGTCAGGTGGATGCCGTTGTCGGTGCCGAAGTCGAGGGTGATGCCCTGGCTCTTCCACTCCGCCTGGACGAACGGCACGTTCTTCTCGGCGGCGAGTTCAGCCAGGCTGCGGCCATAAGCGGCGAGCAGGGCGTTATGCTCGGCGGGGTCGGGCAGGCCGGGGCGGGAGCCGCGGAGGTCTTCGTGGGCGATCGGGCCGAGGATGACGAAGCGTACCTTGCCGCCGCCGGCATGCTTGGCGATCAGTTCCATCAGCTTGGCGACTTCGCGCTTCAGGCGGGCCGGCGTGTGCTCGGTGCCGTAGCGGGCCGGGTCCGGATTAAGGGCCGGGTCGTTCTTGCGATAGGTGAGTTCTTCGAGCGAAGCGGCCATGCCGTAACCGATGATCGCGACGGTCGGCTTCACGACGGCGAGCTGCTCCTCGAGCTGTTCGACGCCCTTGGCGACCGGGTCGAAGCTGGCGCGCGAAGCGCCGAGGGGGGTGTCGCCGGAGTAGCCGAGATTACGCACGGCGAATTTCTTGCCCGGGAATTCCTGGCGCATCTTCGTCTCGAGCACGCCGTAGTTGTTCTCGCGCTCCATCAGCACGTCGCCGATGAGCAGGACGCGGTCACCGTCGTCGAGCGTGAGCTTGCGGCCATCGGCGGCACCGACGCTCGGCTGGTAGGCGATGAGGGCACAGAGTGCCAGCAGGGTGGGGAAGCGGGACATGGCGGGATTGGAAGAAGGATTCAGGGGTAAAGCGAGGCGACTTTCGACCCTGATGGGGCGAAGTTGTTGCGAGGGCTTCGCCTTTAATTTCGCTCAATTAAACCCCGGCTGGGGGTTAGTCGGCGAATTGCGGCCAGCGGGCCCGGAAGGCGAGCTGCGCGTCCTTATCGGGAATCTCCGGGCGGGCCGGGTCGGTCAGGAACTTCAGGGGGAAGGCCGGCTTGAGATGCAGGACATGGACGACCGGTCCTTTCACCTCGAAAATCGCATACCAGGCGCCGCAGCCGATATCGAACAGGTCCCCATGGCGGCTGCGGATGCGGCGGGTACGGTGGGGGCTCGGGTCGCGACTGAGGATTTCGAGCAGGCGGGCTTCGAAATCCACGGACCACTCCTGCTTGAGCCAGGCCACGTGTTCGGCGGCCTGAGGGGAGAATCTCACCGTGAAAGCGGGCGGCCCTTCGAGGGCGGCGTCGACCTCATCGATCCATCCTGCCTTGGCCTCGGGGAAGGAATCGTAGGAAGGGATGTAGGGCTTGATGTCGAAGACCGGCGTGCCGTCGACCAGGTCGCATGGGCCCAGGATGAGCTGCCCCTTGCGGATCTCGAGCAACTGCACCGGCGTGATGCCGAGCGGGTTGGGGCGATGCGGGGAGCGGGTGGCGAAGACGCCTCGCCTTTTGGACGGACCGCGGGGCGGGAGCACTTCGGGGCGCCAGTCGGTATTACGGTGGAACCACCAGAGCAGCCAGATGCGGTCGAAGCCTTCGAGGTCTTTCAGCGCCTTCTGGTATTTGTCGCCGGGCAGCATCTCGAGGATGTTGGTCTCGGCCTGCTTCTCATCGGGCTGATGACGGGCGTCGAACTTCAACGGCTTCCCCGAGCGGATGAAGCCGATGGGCGTGATGGTGAGTCCCGGATCCAAGATGACCAAGGCCTAGGACTCGCAGGCCAAAAGGCAAAGATTCATTGTCTTACCTTCGGGGCGATATTAGTCGTCTTGCTTCGCAATGTCCGCCGAGGTCATCAATCTCTCCTGCTATAAGTTCGCTCCGTTGGACGGGTTGGAGGAACTGCGGACGAGCCTGCAGGAGGTCGCCAAGGTCCAAGGGCTCAAGGGCACGATCCTGCTGGCCCCCGAAGGCATCAACTTCTTCCTGGCCGGCACGCGCTCGCAGTTGGCGGCGGTGCTGGAGGTCATCCGTGCCGTCCCCGGCCTCGCGGATATTACGCCCAAGGAGAGTCCGAGTTCCGATCAGCCGTTCAAGCGCATGCTCGTGAAGATCAAGAAGGAGATCATCGCGTTCGGGGTCGAAGGCGTCGACCCGGCCCGGCGACCGGCCAAGAAAATCTCAGCGCAGCAGCTTAAGAAGTGGTTGGACGAAGGTCGTCCGGTGACGTTGCTCGACACCCGTAATGATTATGAAGTGCGCATGGGGACGTTCAAGGGCGCGGTCGTGTCGCGCATCTGGAACTTCCGCGATTTTCCCGCCGCCGTGGAGAAGCTTCCGGCGGAACTCAAGACGCAGCCCGTCGTGATGTTCTGCACCGGCGGCATCCGTTGCGAGAAGGCCGGTCCGTTCATGGCCATGCAGGGTTACACTGACGTGTTACAGCTCGACGGAGGCATCCTGAAGTATTTCGAAGAGGTCGGCGGCGCGCATTACGACGGCGAGTGCTTCGTCTTCGATGAACGGGTGGGCGTGGGGCCCGATCTCCGTGAGACCGGCTCGGTCATCTGCTTCAACTGCCAGATGCCATTGACCGTCCGGGACCAGCAGCGTCCCGATTACGTCTACGAGCAGACCTGCCTCCATTGTGTCGACGGCAAGCCCAAGGGCCGCGGCAATACCGCCCAAAGCGGCGCCTGAAGCTTACCAGCGCAGTTCGGCCAGGCTGAACACGCGACGGGCGCCAGAAGGGAGGCGGGCCTGTAATGAAGTCTCGTCGGTGTCGATCAGG
>JBIKIO010000206.1:0-2999 GCA_044361555.1 Opitutales bacterium | reverse complement strand
TCGTCGCGGCTGACGCCGCTTCGGTCGAACAGGTCCTCCTGCCTTCCACCGCCGAATCAATGATCGTCGTCGGCCGTTCGGGCGAAGTGCGCACGTATGCCGATGACGGCACGACGTTCTCTTTCCTACAGTCATTCGTCCCGTTCAAGGATGCGGCTGATCCTGCGGTCGCTTCGGCCGGACTGATCTTCGGTAACGTCTCGGTCGTCTTCGTCGACAAGGCCGGCGCCCAGCAGGTCTGGTCGATGTATCCGCAGCTCCAGCCGGACGGCAAGAGCCTGCGTCGCTGGGGCAAAATCCATGACGGCGAGAAGCTCGCCGGGGCAGGGCAGGGCATCTATGCCGCCGAGTCCAATAAGTGCTATCTCGCGGTGGCCGGCGGTCGCCTGCAGCTGACCAACATGACGACGGGGACCCTCCGCTGGGAAGGCGAGGCGCCCGCCGGGGAAATCCGCCAGGTGGCCTTCGCGGGCAACTACGATCGCTTCACGGCCCTTTCCACGGACGGTAAGCTTCACCGCTGGAGCGTCGTCGACCACCATCCAGAATCCTCCTGGAAGGCGTTCTTCGGTAAGATTTGGTATGAGGGCGCCACCGGCCCGGCCTATTCTTGGCAGTCGAGCGCAGGCTCCGATGAGTTTGAGCCGAAGTATTCCCTCGTGCCGCTCTTCTACGGTACGGTCAAAGGCACCTTCTACGCGTTGCTCTTCGCTTTGCCGATCGCGCTCACCGCGGCGGTCTACGTCTCCCAGTTCCTGCGTCCTGAATACCGCCAGGTGGTCAAGCCGGTCATGGAAGTCATGGCCTCGCTGCCTTCCGTCGTGCTCGGCTTCCTTGCCGGCCTCTGGCTGGCTCCCTTGGTGGACCCGCGCCTGATCTCGCTCTTCTGCGCCATCGGCATCCTGGCTCCGGCCGCGCTCTTCGCCGGCTTCCTCTGGTCCGTCCTGCCGCAGCCGGTGCGCCGTCAGGTGCGTCCCGGCATGGAGTTCCTTTGGCTGCTGCCTTTCCTCGCCCTCTGCGTCTGGGGCGCCTGGCAGGCCGGTCCGGCCATCGAATCGCTATGCTTCACCGTCAAGGACAGTGCCACGGGCCTCCCGATCGCCGACTTCCGTGAGTGGTGGCGCCAGACGACCGGTGAGACCTATGATTCGCGCAACTCGCTCGTCGTCGGCTTCGTGATGGGCTTCGCGGTCATCCCGATCGTCTTCACCATCGCCGAGGACGCCCTTTCCAACGTCCCGAATTCGCTCGTCTCCGGCTCCCTCGCCCTCGGCGCCAGCCGCTGGCAGACCGTCTGGAGCGTGGTCGTCCCGACCGCGATCTCCGGCATCGTCTCCGGGGTGATGATCGGCTTCGGTCGCGCGATCGGCGAGACGATGATCGTCGTGATGGCCACGGGTAACACCGCGGTCATGGACACCAATCCTTTCAGCGGCATGCGGACGCTTTCCGCCAATATCGCGGTGGAGCTTCCGGAGGCCGCCGCCGGTCACACCCATTACCGGGCGCTCTTCCTCGGCGCCTGTTGCCTGTTCCTCCTGACCTTCGTGATCAACACCCTTGCGGAAATCCTCCGCCAGCGCCTGCGCGAGCGCTATAAAGTCGTCTGACCATGCCCACTTCTTCCGATAGCAGCACCCCCCGGGGCGAAGCCTGGGTCTGGTTCAGTGGCCTTGGCCTGATTGTCGGCTTGGGCATGGTCATTGGCCTGCTCGCGCTCGTGCTCATGAACGGCGCCACGGTCTTCTGGGCTCCACCCGTTCCCGTCGCTCAGGTCGATGACGGCCGCGTCCTCATCGGCCAGCTGGCCCAGCGTCGTATCCGGGCGGGCTCGCCGGCGGACCAGCCGCGCTACGAGCGCCAGTATCAGGTCGGCCTCCGTGAACTGAACGGAAATTCCTATCTTTGGATCGACGAAGCCAAGATCAAGTCCGAGAGCTTCCCGGCCGACGTCCTCGGCCTGGAGCGCGTCGAGAACGGCCCCGCCTTCGTCCGCCCGCAGTCGCTGCGTAAGTCCGACGGCGTGGTCATCGCGGTCGCTGATCCCGCTTTCGAGACGGCGTTCCAGACGGAAGTCGCCGCGGCCGCGGCCGTTCGCGAGAAACTCATCGAGATCACCCGCCACCGCATCGGCGACGTCAATGCGTCCATGGACAAAGCCAAGGTCGCGCTCCGCCGGGCTGAGGACCTGAAACTTGCGGACGAGGCAACCGCCTTGCAGAAGGAGATCACCGTCCTCGACGGACGTTTCGCGGCCTTGCAGGAAGAGGCCAAGAAGGTCGTGGCCGGCGGCGCCGTCGCTTCGCTCATTTCCCAGGATGCCGCCGGCCGCGAGGTCGTCGTGCCGCTCACTCAGGTCATCCGGGCCTGGTTCCCCAATCGTCTCGACACCTGGGGCCGCGTGAAGCTCTACACATCCCGTCTCGGCGAGTTCATCTTCGACGAGCCTCGCGAGGCCAATACCGAGGGCGGACTCATGCCGGCCATCTTCGGTACGCTCGTGATGACCGTCTTCATGAGCCTGCTGGTCACGCCCTTCGGCGTCATCACCGCCATCTACCTCCGCGAATACGCGCAGCAGGGCGCCGTCCTCCGCATCGTACGCATTAGCGTCAATAACCTCGCCGGCGTCCCCTCCATCGTCTTCGGCGTCTTCGGGCTCGGCTTCTTCGTCTACGTCCTCGGTGGTACGATCGATCAGCTCTTCTTCGCCGATCAGCTCAAGTATAACAACAATACGCCCGTCTTCGGCACGGGTGGCCTGCTCTGGTGCTCGCTGACGCTCGCCCTGATGACCCTGCCGGTCGTGATCGTGGCTACCGAAGAAGCCTTGGCGGCCGTCCCGCGCGGCATGCGTGAGGCCTCCCTGGCTACCGGTGCCTCGAAGTGGCAGACCATCCGCGACATCCTGCTGCCGGCTTCCGCTCCCGGCATCCTGACCGGCGTCATCCTCGCCATGGCCCGTGGGGCAGGGGAGGTCGCCCCGCTCATGCTCGTGG
>JBIKIO010000205.1:0-3006 GCA_044361555.1 Opitutales bacterium | reverse complement strand
TCAGCAGCTACGACCGCATCAAGGGCCCGTCGACCGGCGGCGCCCCGGCCCCCTCGGCCGGCGGTTCGTCCTCCTCGTCGTCGGGCAGCGGAGACTTCAACAGTCTCGGCGACCTCCTCGACAAGGCTGGCAACTAAGCCTCGTCCGCACGGACCAAGACAGACCCCGGGAAACCGGGGTCTTTTTTTGTGCCCATGGGCCGGCGACCGCCTATCGTCTGGGACATGGAGCCGTTCCGAGGATACCGCCGGCTGACGCGCAGCACGTCGCTCGCGTTGCTGACGACGCTCCTCATCCTCATCGCCGAGTGGGTCGGCCTGCTTCCGGACGACTGGATGCGGGCGGTGGGCACGGGCTGCCAGGTCTACGTACTGCTCCGGGTGATGCGCGCCCGCGTCTCACCGGCCTACCTGCTGCTCTGGGGTCCGCTGGCCTGGTTCTTCCCCCTCGCGACCGCCCTGCTCTTCTTCCTCTTCGGCGGCCGTAAGCACGGCGACCTCGCCGCCGCCAAGCGGGAAGTCAGCCGCGTGGCCTGGCGCCTGAGCGACGAACCTGACTTCGGCGGCAACCGCTGCCGCCTGCTCGGCGACCGGCACGGCCGCGACACCATGGAGGCGCTGCGCGAGCAGATCCGCGGGGCCCAGCGGCGGATCAGCATCGCAACCTACATCCTGAGTGATGACGCCGTGGGTCGGGAGATCGTGCGCCTGTTGACCGAGCGCGCGAAGGCCGGTGTCGAGGTGCGCCTGCTCGTGGACGCCATCGGGAGCTTCGGCATCCCGCTGCGCCTTTGTCGTCCGCTCAGCCGAGCGGGGGGACAGGTGGCCCGCTTCAATCCGGCCCTGCCGACCGCGGGCAAGGGTTCCGCGAACTGGCGCAACCACCGCAAGATCGCCGTCTTCGACGGCCGGGCGGCCATCATCGGCGGCCAGAACCTCGGCCTACGCTACATGGGCGAGACGCCTTCGAACCGCCGCTTCCGCGACTGCTCTTTTCTCATCGAAGGCCCGACGGCGGCGGCGCTCGAGTGCGTCTTCATCGCCGACTGGTGCCAGGCCACCGACGAGCCGCCCATGCAGTTCGCCACCCTCCTTCGGGAGCGTTCGCCCGCCGTCGGTGCTGCCCGGGTCGAAGTCATCGCCTCGGGTCCGGACTGCGAACAGGACCCTCTCTGGGAGGCCTACGTGAAGCTGTTCTCCGAATGCCGGAACTCGATCACGGTGGTGACGCCCTATTTCATCCCGGACCAGACGCTGTTCACCTTACTGGCGACCGCGGCGCGCGCCGGGCGTCACGTGCGCATCATGGTCCCACGCCGGTCCGACCATCGGCTCCTCGATTTCGCCCGACGCTGGTATCTCCGCAAACTGCGCGAGGCCGGCGCCGAGATCCTCTTCTTCAAGCCCGACGTCCTGCACGCCAAGCTCGTGGTGGTGGACGACGCACATCTCGTCATCGGCTCGGCCAACCTCGACATGCGCTCGCTGTTCCTGAACTACGAGGTCGGCGCGGTCGTGCGCGACCCGGCCGCGATCGCTGAGGTCAACGCCCTCATCGCCGGATGGGAGCAGGAATCGACGCGCTACACCGAGGACCTCTACCGGCGCAGCCGGACTTGGCTCGGGCGGATGGTCGAGACCGTCTCGCACGTGGTCGCTCCACTGCTCTGATCAGCCCAGGAAGGCGTGGAGGCGGACCGCGAGCCCGGTGTCGGGCAGCAGGAAGCCGTCGTGGCCGGCATCCGTCACCACCTCGTGGTAGGCGGCGTTGACGCCGACCGCGGTGGCGGCGGCCAGGAGCATGCGCAGTTCGCTCGTGGGATAGAGCCAGTCGCTCGAGAAACCGATCGCCAGGACTTCCGGGCTGTCGGGCGCGAAGAGCTTGCCGGCGGCGGCGCGGGCGGTCAGGTCGAACCGGTCCACCGCACGGGTGATGCGCAGCCAGCTATTGGCGTCGAAGCGACGGACGAAGGAAGACCCTTGGTACTCCAAGTAACTTTCCACCTGCCAATGCACGGGGTCGCCCGGGGCGGCGCCGGGCACCTTGGCCCGACCGAACTTCTGTTCAAAGGAGGCGGGCGAGAGGTAGCTGATGTGCGCGAGCATGCGGCCGACGGCCAGGCCCGAGTCCGGACCTTCGCCCGGCGCGTAATGGCCGCCGCGGAAATTCGGGTCACGTTCCACGCAGGCACGAGAGACCGCATTGAGGGCGATCGCCATCGGCGATTGGCTTAGGCCGGCGGCGAGCACGGCGATACGGCCGACCTCGGAAGGATAATCGGCGCACCAAAGGAGGGCCTGCATGCCGCCCATCGAACCACCGACGACGGCGTGGAGCTTCGAGATACCAAGGTGGCGGACCAAGAGGCGCTGCGCCCGGACGATGTCACCCAAGGTGATCTCCGGGAAGAAGCCGCCGTAAGGCTGGCCCGTGCGCGGGTCGGTCGAGAGCGGACCGGTCGAGCCGCGGCAGCCGCCGAGGCAGTTCACGCCGATGACGAAGAAGCGATCGGTGTCGATGGCCTTGCCCGGGCCGACGAAGCAATCCCACCAGCCCGGCTTCCGATCCTCCGGGGCGTAACGTCCGGCGACGTGGTGGTCGCCGCTCAAGGCGTGCGGCACCAGGATCACGTTCGACTTGTCCGGCAGCAGCGTGCCGTAGGTCTCGTAGCGCAGGGTCAGGCCGGGGAGCTCGCCGCCGAGCTCCAACGGGAAAGGCTCCGCAGACACGAAATCCCGCCAGGCGACCGGGCAGAGTTCGCGAAGGGTGGTCGGTTGGGCCGGACAGTCTGACATGGACATATCCAGCCAAGCCAGACCCGGGCGGGAGGCAAGTGGCCATTCGTTGTTGCCTCGTCATAAACCAGCCCAAACCTTGGCAGCCATGTCCCCCGGCCACCGCCACGACGAAGATTGCTGCGGGGCGGGCTCCGGCGACCGTGTCGAGACCGCCCTCCTGCGGATGAAGGAAAAGGCCATGCGGATCACCTCGCCTCGGCTGACGATG